>NZ_JBEYSJ010000005.1:48714-403269 GCF_040704195.1 Amycolatopsis sp. NPDC047767 | reverse complement strand
TCGTCACGATCTTCTTCGGCCTGCAGTCCTTCATCGCCTACGTGGTCATGGGCTGGCTTCCGCAGGTCTTCATCGACTCGGGCGTCAGCAAGGGCCTGCCAGAAGCCCGCTCCCACGCATCAGCGAACAGCGTCGGCCGCTCCCCCTCAGCCGCATCCCCCGCAGAACGCCTACGCCGCCACCATCCACCACAGCAGCGCGGCCGCCCCGCTCCCCTCCATCACCCAGCTTCGACCGGCCCCGTTTGCACGGCCTCGCACGCCGATTGCCCACGCCAAACACCGGCAGCACCGCCTCCTCCGAGTCCCCGCTCCACACATCAGCGGCCCGTCGACGAACCCACCGGCCCGCTTCGCACTCAAGTCACCCCTGCGACACCACCTATCCCGGGTCCCTGCCCACAGCACTGGCACCCAGCACCGACCGGCCTACCGGCACTCGTCCAGCCGAGCAGCCCCAGCCCCAGTTGCCGGAGCCGGAGCTGGCTCCGGCTCCGGCTCCGGCTCCGGCGAAAACCGACCAGGACCCCTCACCAGAAACAACAGCGACCCCGAAGGCCGCCGCTCCCCCAGATCAATAACTCGAAGCTGCGCCCAGAACCTGCCCCGCTACCCGAGTCACGCCCGTCGCAGAACAAGCTCCGGCGGTCCCCCTGAGCGCAGTTCCGGCGCCCGCACGACCCACCACGTACATCGCCATCCCCCGCCACCCCGCCGCGGTCAGCCCCTCCGAACCCAAAGACCCGGGCCACCACCCCACCGCCACAAACAGTCCCGTGTAGACACCCACCCACACAGACCCGCAGGCCCCACTCAAACCCCGAAACCAACCCCAGAAATGCCAAAAAACCAGGTTCCGCAACTGCGGAACCTGGGTGGCGACTATCTGTACCCCCGATGGGATTCGAACCCACGCTACCGGCGTGAGAGGCCGGCGTCCTAGGCCGCTAGACGACGGGGGCTTAGGATCTTTCCCCGTTTCCGGGGAGCTATTCTGTTTTCTTGCTGGAGAGAACTTACCAGAGCCGATTTCTCGCTCTGCAGGGGGGTCACTCTCCGCAGCTGGGGTACCAGGACTCGAACCTAGACTAACTGGACCAGAACCAGTCGTGCTGCCAATTACACCATACCCCAGTGAGGCGCTTTCCCGGCTCGGCCGGTTCAGCACCGCACGGAGAGAAATACTAGAGCACGCTGCCGCGCACCTGCGCAGCGGGGGTCCCCGCCGCGCGCTGGGCGGGGACGCCGACGGTCGCGTACTCGGAAACCAGCAGCTCAGGCAGCTCGTCGAGGGTTGTGACCGTGTGTACACCGGCGGGCGCGCGTTCGCCGGTGCGACCGGTCCCGTCGCGGTCGAGCCAGACGGCTCCGAGGCCGGCGTCGTACGCGCCGATCGCGTCGGTGTCGAGCTTGTCTCCGACGTGCACGGTCTGCGCCGGGTCACAGCCCAGGCCCAGGCACACCGAGTGGAACATCACAGGGTCGGGCTTCGCGACGCCGATCTCGCCGGCGATGGCCACGTGGTCGAAGAACGGCGCCAGCCCGAGGTCCGCGATCTTGCGACGCTGGTGCGCGCCCGAGGCGTTCGTCACGGCCGCGAGCAGCAGGCCCGCCGCGCGCAGCCACTCCAGGCAGGGCAGCACGTCGTCGAACAGTTGCCACGACGTGGCAAGAATGTCGCGCCGGCGCGCCTCGAAGGCGGTCACCTGCGCCGAATCCGCGGAGATACCGAGTTCGGCGAGGAAGCATTCGGTGCGACGGTGGTGCATCACCTCGTACCCGAGTTTTCCGGCGACGACCAGCGCCACGTGCTCCTCGGTGATCAAGTCCCACAACGGCCAGAGGTCGCTGCGGCCGGTGAGCGCGCGGAGGCTGACGCGGATCGCCGCGGTGCAGTCGATCAACGTGTCATCGATGTCGAGGCAGACCAGACGCAGTTCCGGAGGCGCCCACGGTTCGGGTCCGACAGGTGCCGGAGGGGCGGTTCGCGAAGGGGTCGGGGGTGCCACGGCGAAATCCACCCAGTGAGGCTAGGGCACTCGCCGCGTTCGCAACGCGGCCAAAAAGGTGATTGCCGCTCCACTGATCCGGCGCACCGCGTCTACTCCCAGTGCGTGGAAAGTGTTGATCCGGTTACGACACGGGAATCCGGCCAACCGGGTGAGTGAACCGATTCGTGCGATGCCAGTGAAACGGTTCAAGCGGCCACCTTGCCACGAAACCGCGCGCGAACGCGCGACCTCCTCACGCGCGCGCGTCCTCTTTGGACAGTCGACACCGTGACACATCGACCACTTGACGTGCGACCCGGCGCGGGTGCATCCTGAGATTATTCAACGGGTGATGAAAAGAGGAGATGAGTCAGATGACCGAGCACACGCGCTGCGTGGTCGTCGGCGGCGGACCTGCGGGCATGGTCGCCGGCCTGATCCTGGCGAGGGCGGGCGTCGAGGTGACCGTGCTGGAGAAGCACGCCGATTTCCTGCGCGACTTCCGCGGCGACACGGTCCACCCGTCCACCCTCACGCTGCTCGACGAGCTCGGCCTGGGCGAGAAGTTCGACGCCATCCCGCACAGCGAGTTGCGGGAAGCCGGCTTCCCCACTCAGGACGGCGGTCTCATGAAGCTCGCCGATCTGTCGCTGTTGAACGTTCCACACCCCTACATCGCGATGGTCCCGCAATGGGACCTGCTCAACCTGCTCGCCGAATCGGCTCAGAAGGAACCGACGTTCACCCTCCGCCTCGAGACGGAGATGACCGGCCTCCTCCGCTCGCGCGGCCGCGTCACCGGCGTGCGCTACCGCACGGCCGACGGCACCGAAGGCGAGCTGAAGTCCGACCTCGTCATCGCCGCCGACGGGCGCTGGTCGCTCGCGCGCCGGGCGGCCGGCCTGGAGCCGCGCGAGTTCGACTGCCCCTTCGACGTCTGGTGGTTCCGACTTTCCCGCCACGAAGACGAAGCAGGCTCGATGCTCATGCCGCGCATGAACCACCGGCGGTTCGCCGTGCCGTTGCCCCGCAACGGCTACTACCAAATCGCCTACCTCGCGCCAAAGGGCGAAGACCTGCGTGCCGCCGGCATCGAGCACTTCCGCCGCAACGTCGTCGAGGTCTGCCCCGAGTTCGCCGACCGCGTCGACGAACTGGAGACGATGGACGACATCAAGTTCCTCGACGTCCGCCTCAACCGCCTGCACCGCTGGCACGCCGACGGCCTCCTCTGCATCGGCGACGCGGCCCACGCGATGTCGCCCGTCGGCGGCGTCGGCATCAACCTCGCCGTCCAGGACGCCGTCGCCGCCGCGACCCTCCTGGCCGACCCCCTCCTCCGCGGCCCCGCCTCGCAAGCCGACCTCGCGAAGGTCCGCACCCGCCGCCTACTCCCGACGATCGCCGTCCAGACCCTGCAACGGCTCCTCCACCGCGCCGTGATGCGCCCCGTCATGGCCGGCCACCGCGACGGCCCGCCTCCCCAACTCATCGCCCTCTTCGCGCGCTTCCCGAAACTCGCCTACATCCCCGCGCGACTGCTGGGCCTGGGCTTCCGCCCCGAACACGCCCCGGCCTTCGCCCGGCGCGCGATGGAACCGGCCGGGAAGAAATAGCCGTTCGGGGGCAACTGCCACACGACCTCGCCACGTCGACCAAGCCACGCAACAAGGCCGCCCCCAACCGCCTGGGCCACAACCACAACCCAATTGCCGCCGCGCATCACGATGCGTGGCGGCACTCCCGTGCACACCCCCGTCGGCTTCGCGACGCCGAACACCAGCTCACTGAACCGCCACCACACAACGGCAAGGCCGATCCACTCCACGCCCCAACGGCGACGTGCACCCGCCAACTTCCGCGTCGCCACAAAACGGCGACACCAATCCAGCCGCCCCACTTCCACTCACTGCCAGAGCCATCGCCAGTGCGCGGCTACTGCTCCCCGACCGTGCCGTGAAGCTCAATCGCCACGCCGACACCAAACTCGCCGCCGCTCCCATCGCCAACCACGGTGTCGCCACCAAGCCGCAACGTCCAGCCACACCGCCCATCGCAGCTCGACCGCCAAGCGCAACACCCCTTTCCCGAGCCGACCAGGGCGTCGCCACCAAACGGCAACGTCCAGCCACACCACCCACCGCGACTCGACCGCCGAGCACAGCACACCCTTCCCCAGCCGACCAGGGCGTCGCCGCCGAACGGCAACACCGGCCCGGCCCACGCTGCGAGGTGCGATCACCAGATCGTCACCAAGCTCGGCGACATCCCGGCTCAATCGTCCAACGCCTCCGAGCGAGCGTCTCGCCTTCCCGAAGAGCACAGTGTCGCCGCTGAGCGGCGACACCGTCGCGACCTCGACGCGAAGCTGAGTCGCTGAGCAACTCCCAGCCCAGCGACCGCTGTCCCCCGCCGGCCAAGATGTCGCCACTGAGCGGTAACGCCCACCCCCACCCCCGCCGCGCGGCTTGGTCACCGGGCGACTCCCAGCGCAGCGACCGCTTTCCCCGCCCGCCAAGCCGTCGCCGTTGAGAGGCGACGCCCCGCCAGACCGAACCGCGAAGCTTGATCGCCGAGCGTCGCCATTGAGTGGCGACACCCGCTGTTGCCACGGCCACCCGCCGAAAACCGGTAGCCCACCTGCCGATCCACCCGTTCGCCACTCAGCGGCAACAGCACCAACCCACAGCGGAGGGCCAGGGCAACATCGCCACCCAACGGCGAAAGCCGAACCGAACACGAGCCGGTGGCCTCAGTCACCACCTCGGAAATACGGAGGCCCACCGACCGTCGCCATTCACGGGCGAGCGGCCGGCGGGCCTCGGGTCGAACCGAAGTCAGATGTCCTGGACCGGGTTGGTCAGGGTGCCGATGCCTTCGATGGTGATCGAGACCGAGTCGCCGTCGACGATCGGGCCGACGCCCTCGGGGGTGCCGGTCAGGATGATGTCGCCGGGCAGCAACGTCATGACGCCCGAGACGAACTCGACCAGGTCCGGCACGTTGTGCACGAGGTCGGACGTGCGGCCGTCCTGCTTGACGTCGCCGTTGACCTCGCTGCGCAGAGCCAGGTCCGACGGATCGATCGACGTCTCGATCCACGGGCCGAGCGGGCAGAACGTGTCGAAGCCCTTCGCGCGGCCCCACTGGCCGTCGGACTTCTGGAGCTCGCGGGCGCTCACGTCGTTGGCCACCGTGTAGCCGAGGATCGCGCTCGCCGCGCGGTCGGCGGACACGTTCTTCACCGGCTGGCCGATGACGATCGCCAGCTCGCCCTCGAAGTCGATGCGACCGACGTCACGTGGGCGGCGGATCGGCACGTTCGGGCCGATGACCGTGGTCGACGGCTTGATGAACAACATCGGCGCCGCGGGCACCTCGTTGCCGAACTCGGCCGCGTGCTTCGCGTAGTTCCGGCCGACGGCGATGACCTTCGACGGCAGGATCGGCGCGAGCAGGCGGACGTCGGCGAGCGGCCAGCGCTTGCCGGTGAAGTTCGGCTGGCCGAACGGGTGCTCGGCGATCTCCAGGACTTGGGCGTCGTCGCCCTCGCCCTCGATCGAAGCGAACGCGACACCACCACTGGGATGAGCAATACGGGCTAGACGCACCCGGTCAGTCTACGTACGCCGCCGCCGAGACGCTCGACCCCGGCGGCGCGAACGGTCACTTCGCGCCGCCCCGGAGCGAATGGGCCTCTCATGCCGGCCGCGACCTGCGGATCGATCGCCGCGAGGTGCACGAGAGGTCCGTTCGCCCGCTTTCTCACCGGAAATCCTCGACGTCCACGCCGCCGATGCGTCAACCTGGCAGCACAGCCATCGACGAAGCCCACCCGACACCGCCCATCGACACAGCCCACCGACGAACCCGGCAGAAAGGAGCCGCCGATCTCAGACGCGAGCCGTGAGGCTCTTGTGGACGAGCGCGTCGCACATCGCCATCCAGCTCGCCTCCACGATGTTCCCGTGCACACCGACAGTGGTCCATTCCCGCTCACCGTCGCTGGATTCGAGCAGGACACGGGTCACCGCGTGGGTGCCCGGGTTGGACGGCAGGATGCGCACCTTGTAGTCGGACAGCTCCACCGCGTCCAACCAGGACAGGTGGGGGCTGAGTGCTTCCCGCAGGGCGGCGTCCATCGCGTGCACCGGGCCGTTGCCCTCGGCCGTCGCGATGACGCGTTGCCCGTTCACGTGGACCTTCACCGTCGCCTCCGAAACGACCTCGCCGTCGGACCGGTGGTCGAGGACGACGCGGTAGGACTCCAGGCGGAACGGCGGCGTCACCGGCTCCTCACCGGACACGTCCTCGACTTCACGGCGCAGCAACAACTCCAGCGACGCGTCGGCAGCCTCGAACGACCACCCCTCCGCTTCGAGGTCCTTCACCTTGCGCACCGCGTTCGTCAGCGCTTCGGGCCGGCCGGCAAGGTCGACCCCGAGTTCACGTCCCTTGAGCTCGAGGCTGGCCCTGCCGGCCATCTCCGTGACCAGTACCCGCATGCCGTTGCCGACTGAAGATGGATCGATGTGGTTGTACAGCAACGGATCCACCTTGATCGCGCTCGCGTGCAGCCCCGCCTTGTGGGCGAAGGCCGACGACCCGACGTAGGCCTGGTGGGTGTCGGGTGCGAGGTTCGCGATTTCGGCAAGCGCATGGGAGACGCGGGTGAGCTCGGCGGCACCTCCGATCGGGAGGACCTCCATTCCGAGCTTGGTCACGAGGTTTCCCGTCACGGCGAACAGGTCGGCGTTGCCGGCCCGCTCCCCGTAACCGTTCGCGGTGCACTGGACGTGCGTCGCGCCGGCCTGCACCGCGGCGACGGAGTTCGCCACGGCGCAGGAAGTGTCGTCCTGGCAATGGATTCCCAAGCGGAACCCGGTCTTGTCCTTGACCTCGCGCACGATTTCCGCGAGGCCGAGCGGCAGCTGGCCGCCGTTGGTGTCGCAGAGCACGAGGACGTCCGCGCCGGCACTGGCGCCGGCGTCGAGCACTCGCAGTGCGGTGTCGGGTGAGAAGGCATACCCGTCAAAGAAGTGCTCGGCGTCGAGGAACACGCGCCGGCCCTCGCCGGTGAGGAACGCGACGGTGTCGCGGACCATGGCGCACGCCTCGTCGACGTCGACGCGCAGCGCGCGTTCGATGTGTCGGAGGTCGGATTTCGCCACCAGGGTGACCACGGGCGCTTCCGCGTCCAATAGTGCGCGGACCTGCGGATCCTCGGACGCGCGGGTGCCCGCCTTGCGCGTCGACCCGAAGGCGACGAGCGCGGCGTGCTTCAGCTCCAGCTCGCCCTTCGCCGCCCGCGCGAAGAACTCCGTGTCCTTCGGCAACGCGCCCGGCCAGCCCCCCTCGATGAAGCCCACACCGAGATCGTCGAGCAGCCTGGCGACGGCGAGCTTGTCGGTGACGGAGTACGTGATGCCTTCGCGCTGGGCGCCGTCGCGCAGGGTCGTGTCGTAGAGATGGAAGGCGTCACCGAGGGGCGTTTCGGCGGGCTCCGTGCGGGTCACGGTGTCTCCTTGTGGCGGGGCAGAACCTGTTTCTGGCAACAAAAAACCTCCCGCATGGGTGCGAGAGGTTGCGCGCCGGAAGCTCTTGTGGAGCGTCTATCCGGCGCGCTCGGCGATAATGATCGAGATGGCGGTCATGGTTTGCATGATGCCACAGCTCCGCCCGGCATCCAAGTGCCGGGCGGAGCTTCCCACTTCCTGGAAGCCGATCAACGGGGCAGACCGGCCACGTACGCGCCGAATGCTTGCACCGCCGAAGCGTTTCGTGGGCCCTCCACCAAAGCCGCGTACGGCAGGGCGAAGAAGCGGCCCTGCTTCACGGCCGGGATGTCACGCAGGCCGGGCTGCGAACGAAGGAAGTTCTCCTTGTCGGCGACGGTGCCGACCTCGCCGCCGTAGTCGTTGATGAGGATGACATCGGGCGCGCGCTGCACGACGGCCTCCCAGCTGACCGTGGTCCAGCTGTCGTCGACGTCAGAGAAGATGTTGGTGCCGCCCGCTTTGGTGATGATCTCGTCGGGGCCGGCGTTGCGGGCGGCCGTGAACGGCTGGTCCCGGCCGTCGTCGTAGAGGAACACCTTGGGCCGTTGCCCCTGAGCGGCGACGGCCTTCGTGACGGCTGCGACCTGGTCGCTGTACTGCTTCACCAGCTTCTCCGCGCGGTCGCTGACGCCGAAGATCTTGCCGAGATTGCGCAGGTCGGTGTACAGCGCGTCGAGCGGAGGCATGATGCCGCGCTGCTTGCCGACGCCGTTGCGGCAGGCTTCGGTGAGCTGGTAGCTCTGGATGCCGAGCTGCGCGAGCGTGTCGGGGGTGAAGCCCGTGCTTTCGGAGAACCCGTAGTTCCACCCCGCGAAGACCAGGTCGGCGCCGGCGCCCTGCACGACTTCGCGGTTGATCTTCTCGGCGAGCTTGGGCACCTTCGTGAAATCGGCTTTCCACGGCGAAGACGCGACGCCGCCCGACTGTCCTTTGTCGACGACGTAACCGGCCATCCGGTCGTCGAGGCCGAGGGCGAACATCAGCTCGGTGATGCCGATGTCGTTGGTGACCACTCGCGACGGTGGCTTTCGGAACGTGAGCGGCTGGCCGCAGTTGGTCACTGTCACCGGGTACCCCGCCGGCGCGGCGCCACTGTCCCCTTCGGACACCTGGGCGCCACAGCCGGTCACGGAGAGCGTGGCCACCAGGACCATCGCGACCGTCTTACGCATGACTGTCCTCCTCGGACTCGAGCCGGTCGAACAACAGCTGGGGCCGGCCGGTCGCCGGGTGCGTCACCACGTGTGCGCGCACGCTGAACACCTCGGCCAGCAGATCGGGGGTCAGCACCTGCGCGGGCGTTCCGCTCGCGACGAGGCGACCGCCGTCGAGGACGTGCACGGTGTCGCACGTCGCGGCGGCGAGGTTGAGGTCGTGGAGGGCGGCCAGCACCGTCGGGCCGCTTCGCCGCACGAGGGCGAGGATCTCCAGCTGGTGGCGGATGTCGAGGTGGTTGGTGGGCTCGTCGAGCACGAGGATCCGCGGCTCCTGCGCGAGGGCGCGCGCAATGAGGACGCGTTGCCGTTCACCGCCCGAAAGCGTCAGGACGCCGCGGTCGGCGAAGTCCGCCAGGCCGACCTGCTCGAGGGCGGCCGTGCACACGCGCCGGTCTGCGGCGGTCATGCGGTCGAGCAGGCCGTGGTGCGGCAGCCGGCCCATGGCGACGACCTCCGCGACGGTGAAGTCGAACTCCGTGTGGGATTCCTGCGCGACGGCAGCGATTGCCCGCGCCCGGTCACGCGGTTGAAGTCCCTCGATCGGCCGGCCGTCAAGCAGCACCGCGCCATGTGAAGGCCTGAGCGCGTGGTAAACCGCGCGCAGAGTGGTGGATTTTCCGCTGCCGTTCGGACCGAGTAAACCGACGAACCGTCCTTGCGCGGCTTCGAGGGTGACGTCTTCGACGATCGTGCGACCGGCCACCTCGACGCTGACACCGCGGAGCGAGAGGTCCATTCACGCACCTCCGAACACGTAGGCGCGCCGCCGCATCAGCAGCAGGAACGCGGGGACGCCGACGGCCGCCGTCAGCACGCCGATCGGCAGTTCCTCGGGCGCGGCGAGCACCCGTGCGGCAACGTCCACCCACACGAGGAAAACCGCGCCGGCGAGCGGTGCCACGGCGAGCACTCGCCGGTGATCGGCGCCGACCACGAGCCGGACGAGGTGCGGCAGGATCAGTCCGACGAAGCCGATCGCCCCGCTGACGGCCACGAGCACACCCGTCATCGCCGCGCAGACGACGAAGAGGACGGCCCGCAGCTTGGCGACGTCGACGCCGAGGGTCGTCGCCGCTTCGTCGCCCATGGCCAACGCGTTGAGCCGACCGGCCAGGGCCAGAAGGAGAACGATGCCCACGACCACGACGGCCGCCGCGACGGGCAGCGAGCCCCAGTTGGCGCCGGCGAGGCTGCCCAGGAGCCAGAACAGGGCGGAACGCGCGGCCTCGCCGTTGGGCGCCTGGAAGACGAGCACCGTCGTGACGGCGAAGAACCCGTAGGACAACGCCGTGCCGGTGAGCACGAGCCGCAGCGGCGTGAGGCCTTGCCGCGTGCGGGCCACGAGGTAGACGATCACCGTCGCGGCGAGCGCGGCCAGGAACGCGCCCGCCGACAGCGCATAGATGCCCAACGAGGCGAACACCCCGAACAATGTCACCGCAGCCGCGCCCACGGACGACCCGGACGAAATGCCGAGCACGAACGGCTCCGCGAGCGCGTTCCGCACCATCGCCTGGATCGCGACGCCCACCGTCGCCAACCCCGCGCCCACCACGACCGCGAGCACCACCCGCGGCAGCCGGATGTCCCAGATGATCCGGTACTGGCCGACGTCGTCCGCGCGGATCGTGCCGCCGAAGAGGCCGGCGCGCAGAAATTCCCACGTGTGGGTGATCGGCACGGCTACCGTCCCGATACCGACTGCCAGGACAATGGAGAGCAGCAAAACCACGATCAGACCGACCACGATGGGCCCGACGCGTCTATGCTTCGGTAGCTCGGGTGTGGTCCGCTGGGGTTTCGCCGCTCGCGAGGTATCGCTTCCACCAGCGGATTGAGGCCAGGCACGCGATTCGCCACTGAACGGCAACGGCCGAAGCGGCGCGTCCAGAGCTCCAGCTGGCGGACCCGACGCTTCGGCGTCGAGCCTGGCTGGCGACGAACTAGCTGCGGCTTTGTCGCCACGACCGGACTCGCCGCTGAACGGCGACGCCAGTGACAACTCCAGCGCGGGCGAGCTACCCGGGGCGGGAACGCCAAGCGAGGATTCGCCATCGGGCGGCTCGACCAAAGCCGAGTCAGCCAAGACGGAGCCGCCGCGCAAAGATTCGCCACCCACTGGCGACGCCTCGCGCGACGCGCTCGGGGATCCGGCCGGCGGACCGGGCTCGGCGACGTCGGATCCGGCCCGAGTCGAATCATCAGCGGCTCGGTCGGGTTCGCCGCTGAACGGCGACACCGATAGCGACCCCGGCAACGGCGAGCTGACCGGGGCGAGCGCTTCTAGCGAGGATTCGCCGTCCGCTGGCAAAGCCCGGGGCGCTGTGTCCGGGTTCCCGGTGAGCGGATCAGACGCGCGTGCGCCGGATCCCGCGAGCGGCGAATCGTCTACAGTCCCGTCGCCGCGTTCGGAGTGGCCGTCGAGTGGCGAAACCGGTGTCGGCCCCGTCGGGGGCGAGTCGGTCAGGCCCGGGCCGGCGGGTGAGGAATCGCCGTACAGCGACGATTCCGGAGGCGATCCCTCGGAAGCCGCAGGGAAGGACGGCGAGGAGTCCGGACCGTCGGACGACGAGAACTTCGGAGGTGGCACCGGCAGGACCCGATCTGCTCAAGGGTCCACACAACGAAGACGGCAGCCACGCCAAGGAGAGGAGGGGGTGTCGTCTCCCGTAGACCGCGACGGGAGGGACGAGGGTGATGCGAGAACCACCGCCGGTGTCGGGCTCGCCCGCGGTCTGCGAAGAGTGCAGACCGCGGGCCTACCGTTGCGGGTCAGCGCCGGATTTCGACCGGCTTCCGCGGCGGGGGTTCCTTACGAGAACGTCAGCTGACGGAGCGCACGTTCGACGAGACGAGCGCGGCCAGCCGGTCGCCGATCGCCTGGGTGGTGCCGGGCGACGCCTGGTCGCGCGTGGCCAGGTCGAACGCCACGGACGCCTCGATGCGGCGCGCGGCCTCCTTGTGGCCCAGGTGGTCGAGCAGCAGCGACACCGACAGCACGGCGGCGGTGGGGTCGGCGAGACCCTGGCCGGCGATGTCGGGCGCGCTGCCGTGGACCGGCTCGAACATGCTCGGGTTGCGGCGCGTGATGTCGAGGTTGCCGCTGGCCGCGAGACCGATGCCGCCGGTGACGGCGGCCGCCAGGTCGGTGATGATGTCGCCGAAGAGGTTGTCGGTGACGATCACGTCGAAGCGCGACGGGTCCGTGACCAGGTGGATCGTGGCGGCGTCGACGTGGGAGTACGCGACCGTGACGTCGGGGTGCTCCAGCGAGACCTCCTCGACGATCCGCGACCACAGCGACCCGGCGTACTCGAGCACGTTGGTCTTGTGCACCAGCGTGAGGTGCTTGCGCGGCCGCTCTTCGGCGCGGTTGAACGCGTCGGCGACGACGCGGCGGACGCCGAACGCCGTGTTGACGCTGACCTCCGTGGCGACCTCGTGCTCGGTGTCCTTGCGCAGCAGGCCACCGTTGTTGGTGTACGGGCCTTCGGTGCCTTCGCGCACCACGACCATATCCACCTCACCGGCGTCGGCCAGCGGGCCGCGCACGCCCGGGTACAAGCGCGCCGGGCGCAGGTTCACGTGGTGGTCGAGCTCGAAGCGCAGGCGCAGCAGCAGGCCGCGCTCGAGGATGCCGCTGGGCACCGTCGGGTCGCCGACCGCGCCGAGCAGGATCGCGTCGTGCTGACGCAGCTCGCCGAGCACCGACTCGGGGAGCAGCTCCCCCGTCGAGTGCCACCTCGCGGCACCGAGGTCGTAGTTCGTGATCTCCGCCGTCGGTGCTACTTCACCGAGCACCTTGAGCGCCTCGGAGACCACCTCGGGCCCGATCCCGTCACCTGGGATCACCGCGAGCCGCATCCACACACCTCCGTAGACCAGGCCACCGAACGCACCGATGGCCCATCCGCAAGAAAACGCCAGCAGCGGAAGGTTACCGGCCGTAGACAAGACGCCGTAGCCGCACCACCCTTATGCCGCATCCTCCCGCAGGGTGAGACACCTGAACGGGTGAAAGACAAAGGGGGCCTCCCGGGTCACAACGACCCGGAAAGCCCCCTATCACCGCTATTCGGGGAACTTGGCCGGCGAGACACGCCTTCCCCGATCGGAGGACCCCGTCACCCCGTCTGGCCGGGTGACGGGGCCTCACCTCACGGCCGCGTCACCGCCGACTCGATCCGCACGACATCCGCGCGCGAGCCGGCCGCGTTGTGGTGCTCGATCGCCAGCAGGCCCTTCGGCTTGTCGCCGGCGACGGCCGCCGCGTTGCGGTTGACCACCAGCTGCGTGCCGGGCTTGGCGACGTAGCCGAGGGCCGCGTCACCGCCACCCTGCACGGAGAACGCCGGCGCCAGCGCGTCGAACGAGATCGGCGTGCCGACGAAGTCGATCAGCCCGTCGGTGCTGCCCGGCGCGACGTAGTAGCCCGCCGTGCCGACGGTGTAGCTGATCCGGTGCGACGCCTCGTTCGGGTCGATGCCCAGCGCGGCGATGCTGACCGGCAGCACGATCACGTTGGTGTCGAACACGTTGGTGTCCACGTCGCCGAGCTGACCGTTGACGGCCTGCAGGTCCACGGTCGGGTTGCCCGGCTGCGTCAGCGACACCGTGGCCGCCAGGAGCACGTCGGTCCCCGTCGCCTTCGTCACGAAGGTCTCGAAGTCCGGCGTGCCGTCGCCGGTCGTGTCGAAGTCGACGAACGGGATCGTGTTGCTGCCCAGGTTCGCGAAGTCGCCCCAGGTGGTGAGGCCGAACGCGAGCATGGCGTTCTCCGGTTCGCCCTGCGCCTTGGCGAGCGGGGCCGTCGACGCCGCGCCGATGTAGCGCAGGTCGCCGCCCTTCGCGGTGCCGTTGAGCGTGCAGTCGGACGAGACGCCCTCGCCGCACTCAGGCAGCTGCGCCGACTCCGCCTGCAGTTCCAGCACGCTGACCAGCGAGCGGTAGCGCTGCGCGCCGGTGCCCTGGTCGATGCCCTTGCCATTCAGGTTCAGCACGGCCTGGGTCTGGCTGCCGCCGAAGCGCACGCCGGCCGGCGTCGTGATGGCCGAGACCGGTTTCGGCGCCGAGTACACGGCCACCCGCAGCGGCACCGTGGCGCCGTTCTTCGGGGTGAACGCGACGCGGCCCGAAGCGTCGGCCACGAACTGGCGGGCGAGCCCGGCCTGCGTGGCCTCCATGGTCGGGTCCATGACCTTGCGCAGCGCCTTCGGGTCGGTGATCTTCAGCGTCACCTTCACCGTCGCGACCCCGCGCGGGTTGAGCTTCACCGAGCTCTTGTCCACTGTGTACTGCACGCCGGGCAGCGAGTTCACGGCCTCGTACGCCACCGCGTACTCCACCGGCGCGGTGCCCTTGTTGACGACCTTGATCGTCTTCTTGAGCGTGACCGGTCCCGCCGCCTCGACGGTGCCGAACGTGACGCTCACAGCGCCCGGGTCGTCCTGCACGTAGGCGAGGACCTGGTTGTCCAGCGCGGCCTTGGCGTCGATGCGACCGGTCCCGACGCGCTGCGGCGCGTAGGTGTGGCCGGCGCCGTCGGTGATGTCGTGCGCGGCCGAGCCCACGACGTCGGCCTTGACCTCCTCGACGTTCCAGTCGGGGTGCGCCTGGCGGACCAGCGCGGTGATGCCCGCGGTGTGCGGGGTGGCCATCGACGTGCCCGAGATGGAGAGCCGGCCGTTGCCGCTGCCGCGGAACGCCGACGTGATCGTGTCACCGGGCGCCGTGACGTCCGGCTTCACCGACGGACCACGGCCACCACGCGAGGTGAACGAGCTCGGGGTGTCCACAATGGTCTTGTCCGTGGTCTGCAGGCTGGCCCGGCCGGCGCCGAAGAAGCGAACCGAGAGCGTGCCCGCGGTCAAGCCCGAGCGCAACGCCGTGGTGGCCTTGCCGGTGAGCTGGAACATCGGCACACCCGCGTTGCCCGCGATGCCGGCGGCCGGGTGCTCCAAAGTGGACGAAAGCAGCACGCCCTTGGCCCCGGCGGCCTGCGCGTTGTTGGCGCGCGCGGCGGAACCACAGGCGCGGGTGGCGTCGTTGTCGTCCCACTCCAGCCACGCGATCTTGCCCGCGACCTTGGCCTTGTCCTCGGCGGAGAAGGCGGCGCAGCCCGCGTTGTTGGCCGCGGAGATCGGCACGACGGGCGCGGTGAGGTCGAGCGTGTCGTAGCCGGTGTAGTCCTGGCTGTACTGGCCTGGCTGCTGCCCCGACGTCGGGGCCGTGACGTCGAGGGCGTCCTTCAGCTCGCCGGCGTCGCGGCTGCTGGCGACGGTGAGGGCCTCGGGCGTGTTGCCCGGCGAGCCCGCGACGTCGTTGAGGTCGCCGCCGTTGCCAGCCGCGAGGACCGGCAGGACGCCGTTCTGGGCGAGCTTGCGCACGAACAGCGAGTCGGGGTCGTCCGGCGCGCCGAAGTCGCTGCCCAGCGACAGGTTGACGATGTCGAGGTGGTCGGTGAAGTCACCGTCGCCGTCGGGGTCGAGCGCCCAGTCGAGCGCCTGCGACGTGATGTTCGTGGAGCCGGTGCAGCCAAACACCTTGATCGCGTACAGCAGGGCCTTGGGCGCGGTGCCCGGGCCGATGCGCATGGCGTCGAGCTGCTTCTTGTTCAGCTTCTTGTAGTTGCCGGTGAACGTGGTGCCGTCGGCGTTCACGCCGAAGCCCGCGATGGTGCCGGCCACGTGCGTGCCGTGTTCGCCGCACGCGATGGGGTTGGGGTCCGGCTTCGGCGTCGGCGAGCCGGTCTTGCCCTCGGCGTCGTAGTCGTCGCCGGCGAGGTCCGTACCACCCACGACCTTGGCGCTCGGGAACAGCGGCGACGGCTTGGTCCGGTCCACTCCCTGGTAGGCCGCCGGCGTGCCCGGGCCGCCGAAGTCGGCGTGGGTGTAGTCGATGCCGTCGTCGATGACGCCGACGCGGATGCCGTCACCGAACTTGCCGGTCTGCTGCCAGCTGGCGAGGGTGTTGGTGAGCTGCTCGGCGCTGGCGTTGTTCTTCGTCTTCGGCACGACCGTGCGCACCGAAACGACGTCGGGACGCTTCGCGAGCTCACGGATCTTCGCCGCGTCGGCCGTCACCACGGCGCCCGCGACGGCGTTCGACGTCTGCGTGACCAGCTTCGTGCCCGCGTCGGCCTTCTTGAGCTGCCCGACGACGGAGTCCACCGCGGCGGCGACGTCCGCCTTCGCGGCGCGCGCGGCCTGCTTGGCCTTCTCCTTGCCGGTGCCCTTGCCCTGCTCGGCGTTGAACGCGTCGACGGCCGGCTTCTTCGCCAGCTCCACGAACGCGGTGATCTTGCCCCGCGCGGCGTCCAGCCGCGGCGAGATCTTGCCCTGCAACCCCGCGGCGGCGACCTTGGCCGGCGCGACCGGGTCGGCGAGCGGCGCACCCTGCGCGGACGCGCCCGACGCGGCGGAGACGGCCGCGGCCAGGACCACCGCGGACACGGCAGCCGTGGAACGCGCAGCCCACCCGGGCAACCGGGATCTGCTCATGAGTACCCAACCCCTTTACTCGAGGCCTGGATCGCGAACCTGCCTGGCGCTCCCCGATCAACCACCCCCGACAGGTGAGCACCGGCGCCGCACCGTGCTCTCACGGCGCGTGGTTCTGCCTCGCGGCACAGAACCTAGCTGCCCGATACACCTACTTTCGTGGCGAAAATGCTCCGTTATACGAATGTTGCCCGTCTGGGTGGACTCCACAAAGGAAAGCCCCTTCCCCCGCCACTCGGACGGGGAAAGGGGCTTTCGAAAAACAGGCGGGACTAGTTGAAGTCCACCGCGCGGATCGTGTGCGCACCCACGGTGGCGCCGATCGGCTCGAGAACGTTGCTGTCCACGTGGCGGTCGACGCGCAGCAGCATCACGGCGTCGGACCCGTCGGTGGTCTGGCTGATCTGCGCGGCCTCGATGTTGATGCCGGCCTCGCCGAGCAGCGTGCCGACGCGGCCCATCACGCCCGGGCGGTCCGGGTACTCGAGCAGCAGCACGTTGCCCTCGGCGCGCAGGTCGAAGTGCCGCCCGTTGACCTCGACGATCTTCTCGACCTCGTCCTTGCCCGTCACCGAACCGGAGACGGTGAGCACGGCGCCGTCCGCGTGGACCGCACGCACCGTGACGAGGCTGCGGAACTTCGGGCTCTCGCTCTCGGTGACGAGATCCACCTGCACGCCCAGCTCCTCCGCAAGCCGCGGCGCGTTGACGAACGTGACCTGGTCGTCGACGACACCGGCGAACACCCCGCGCAGCGCCGCGAGCTGCAGCACCGACGTGTCCTCACTGGACAGCTCGCCCTTGACCTCGACGGTCACCGACGTCGGCGCCTTCGGGCTCAGCGCCGTGAGCACCGTGCCCAGCTTCTGCGTGAGCGACAGGTACGGCCGCACGTGCTCGCCGACGGCGCCGCCGCCCGAGACGTTCACCGCGTCCGGCACGAAGTCGCCGCGCAGCGCCAGCAGCACGGAACGGGCGACGTCGGTGCCCGCGCGGTCCTGCGCCTCGGAGGTGGACGCGCCCAGGTGCGGGGTGACGACCACGTTGGGCAGCTCGAACAGCGGGCTGGCCGTGGTGGGCTCGGTGACGAACACGTCGATGCCAGCGCCGCCGACGTGGCCGCTGCGGATCGCGTCGGCCAGCGCCTCCTCGACGATCAGGCCACCGCGCGCGGCGTTGACGATGATCACGCCCGGCTTGGTCTTCTTGAGCGCCTCGGCGTCGATGAGACCCTTGGTCTCCGGCGTCTTCGGCAGGTGGATGGAGATCGCGTCGGCGCGCGCCAGCAGCTCGTCGAGCGGCACGAGCTCGATGCCGAGCTGCGCGGCGCGGGCGGCCGAGACGTAGGGGTCGTACGCGATCAGCTTCGTGCCGAACGCGGCGAGACGCTGGCTGAACAGCTGCCCGATCTTGCCGAGGCCGACGACACCGATGGTTTTGCCGTTGAGCTCGACGCCCGAGAACGAGCTGCGCTTCCACTCGCCGCCCCGCAGGCTCTGGTCGGCGGCCGGCACCCGGCGGGCGACGGCCAGCAGCAGCGCCACGGCGTGCTCGGCCGCGGAGACGATGTTCGACGTCGGGGCGTTGACCACCAGCACGCCACGCTCCGTGGCGGCGGGCACCTCGACGTTGTCCAGCCCGACGCCGGCGCGGGCGACGACCTTCAGCTGCGTGGTGTGGCCGAGCACCTCGGCGTCGACCTTCGTGGCGGATCGCACCAGGAGCGCGTCGGCACTCTTCACCGCCTCGAACAGCGCGGGACGGTCCGTACCGTCCACATGCCGGACCTCTACCTCGTCACCGAACACACTCAGCACGGAAGGCGCGAGCTTCTCCGCGATGAGGACGACGGGTTTGCTGGGCTTGGTCACGATGCGGCTCCCACTATCTGGTCACGAAATCGAGGACGCTCTCCTACGGCGCACGCCGTTGTGCCCGGATGGGCGGGAGTTTAGCCCGGTTGGGGGCCCCGGTGCTGCCCGCGTTGTTAACTCGCTCGTAATCCGCCGAAAACTCCATCGCGGGGCCGGTCAGCGGGGTCGGGGTCTCGACGGGCCGTCGGGGTGGGGATTGGGTTTGCGGCAAGGAAAACGGTGCCGGGGTGGTTGCGGTCGGGGTGCGGTGGGTGGGGTTTTGCGCGTTCCATCTGGTGAGATGGGATGGAGTGGTGAGCTTGGGGCGATTGGGGTGAAAGGGATTTATTACGTCGTGGTGGTCGGGTGGGTGATGGGGAGGTTCATTCGTTCGGGGGACTGTGGGGTGGGGTAAGGGTGAAGGGTCCCTTCATCCCTTCGTGGCCACTGCGGTCTGGTGTGCCGGTGCGTGAAGGTCCCGTTCAGGCCTTCTCGGTCGGGTGAAGGGGACCTCGTCCCTTCGCGGGCGGCGATCCGGCGCGCCGGGCGCATGAAGGTCCCCTCACACGTTCTCGCCCCGGATGAAGGGGACCTTCACGCCGCCCCGAACACCGACTGCAGTCGAGCGCGGGATGAAGGGTCCCTTCGTCGCTTAACGGCCGCACCGCCTCCGCAGCAATGGGTGAAGGGCCCCTTCACCGACTGCTCCTCACCCACGACCGGTCGCCGAAGGCGTGAAGAGGACCGTCATACCTTCGGCGGCGCGCTCCTGGCGCGACCGCCAATGAAGGGGACCTTCGCCCGCGGCTCGACACGCACAGTGACCCAGCGGTAGGTGAAGGGGACCGTCACTCCTTCCGCGGCGCGGTTCTGGCCTACTGCAGATGAGGTCCCCTTCATCCACGGTTCGGCACCTACGGTGACCCCGCAGTGGGTGAAGGGGACCTTCACCCCTTCCGGGGCGCGGTCCTCGCCCAACTGCCGATGAAGGGGACCTTTATCCACAGCTCGGCACCCACAGTGACCCAGCAGTGGGTAAACGGGACCTTCGTTCCTTCCGCGGCGCGCTCCTAGCGCGACCGTCGGTGAACGGGACCCTCATCCACAGCTCGGCACCCACTGCGACCCAGCAGGGCATGAAGGGGACCTTCATCCCTTCCCCACCCCAGCACCCACCACGCCCACGCCCGGCGGCCGGCGGCGTCGCCGTTGAGGGGCGAAAGCGGGGTGAGCGGGCGGTACAGTGGCGGAGCGCGGTGAGGGCCGCGTCCTGTCCGCGGAAAGGGCCGAGCCCACCCCCGAAGTCGAAGTGCGGTGTGTGCGCCTTCTTCCCTGCCCGGTGCCGGCGGACCACGGGCGAACCGAGGGAAGGAAGGACTCCCCCATGGCCACGTTGCCCGCAAAACCCGATCTCGCCCAGCTGCGCAAACGCGCGAAAGAGCTGGCGCGCGCGGAGTCGATCAAGTTGTCCGAGGCGCAGTTCCGTGTCGCGCGCGGGCACGGGTTTCCGAGTTGGCCGAAGTTGCAGGCGTATGTCCGGCGCGTCACCGAAGGCGGGCCGAATCTGCAGCACGCCTACCACGCCGACACCGAGTACTACAGCGAGCGCGCCCTCGGGCTGCTCGCGTCCGCCGAGGACGGGACGGCCGGGGCGCGCGAGGCGTTCGAGCGTCACCGGCAGCCGTTGACGCGCGAGGGCGCGCGGACGGTCGTCGCCAAGGAGCACGGGTTCGGGTCGTGGCGTGGGTTGCGTGAGCACGTCGCGGCGTTGGCGGACAGTGGTGAGCCGTTCGCAAGGGCGTTTCGCCTCCTGGAGGCGAGGGACGTCGACGGGCTGGCGGCGGTGGTCGACGAGTTCCCCGAGCTCGTCCACGCGCGCGGCACCAACGGCAACGACCTCCTCTGCATGGCCGGCGCCACCTGCGACGAACGGCTCTCGCGCGTCCTGCTCGAACGCGACGCCGATCCCGCACGGCGCAACGCCCACGGCTGGACCCCGTTGCACCAGGCCGCTTACAGCAATCTGCCGCTGCTCGCCGACCTGCTGCTCGACGCCGGCGCACCCCTCGACGTGTCGGCGCGCGGCGACGGCGGGACTCCTCTCGTCGTCGCGCTGTTCTGGGGAAACCAGGCCGTGGCCGAAAAACTGGCGACGCGCGAGCGGTCCCCTCGCAACCTCCGCGTCGCAGCGGGTATCGGGGACGCCGAGCTGCTGGACGAGCTCGTCCGTCCGAACGGGACACTCGCGCCGGCGGCGGGTGCGCACCGTGAGTTCTACCGGCCCCACAGTGGTTTCCCGTCGTGGCGCCCCGGCGACGATCCCCGCGAGATCCTCGACGAGGCCGTCAGCTGGGCCGCGCGCAACGACCGCACCGAAGCCCTGCGCACCCTCGCCGAGCGCGGCGCCGACCTGGACGCCGACGTCTACCGAGGCACCGCCCTCACCTGGGCCGCGGCGCAGGGCAAAGTCGCCTCCGTACGGACATTGCTGGAGCTGGGCGCGGACGTGAACCGCGTCGGGACATTCGGCGGGCCGAGGCACGGCGTCGGCATCACCGCCCTGCACCTCGCGGCGCAGAACAACCGGCTCGACGTCATCGAGGTCCTCGTCGAGGCCGGCGCCGACCTCGACGCGCGCGACGGCCTCTGGAGCTCCACGCCCGAAGGCTGGGCCGACGCGTGCGACAGCCCCGCCGCGCGCGACCTGCTGGCGAAAGCCTGGTAGACAAGCGGAGTCCGTAGTCCGTATCGTCGACGACACGAGACGGACTACGGACTCCGTTTCATCCACTGGGAGGACACCCATGACCACACCCCGACAAGTCTTCGAACGGCTCTCCGAGGGCATCACCGCCGGCCGGTTCGACGAGCTTTCCCGGCTCTACGCGGAGAACACCGTCGTCGAGCACCCCACCGCGATCCCCGTCCCCGGCCGCATCGAGGGGCGGGAAGCGGTGCACGAGCGGTTCGTGGGCGGACTAGGGGCGACGCTGCGGCTGTCGGCGAGCGACGTCGTCGTCCACGAGACGACGGATCCCGAGGTGATCGTCGCCGAGTACCGGTACACGGTGGAATCGTCACTCAGCGGCGAAAAGACCGAGACCGAGAACATCCAGGTGTTGCGCGTGCGCGACGGGCTGATCGTCCACAGCCGCGACTACCACGACTACCTGCGCATGGCCGCCGTCCAGGGCGCGGCGGCCGGACTCATCGACGCGTACGCCCAGGTCCCGCCCCACGAACCCGGCCCGGTCCAGCCGCGGCCCGCGCGGCTCGCCGACCGCAAGAGCCCGCTGGGCGTGTTCCAGCGGCTCTGCTTTGGCGTTTCCGACCAGCGCTGGTCCGAGCTGCCCGACCTCTACGCCGACGTCACCGACGTCCGCCACCCGTTCCTGCCGGGCGCGCCCGCACTGAAGTCCCGCGAAGACCTGCGCACGCACTTCGCACTGGCCGGCGAGATCGGCATCCGCATGCAGGCCACCGACCTCGTCACCTACCAGGGCACCGACCCCGAGGTGCTGATCGGCGAATTCGCCTACGAGGGGCAACTCGGCGCAACGCCGTTCCGCGTCAACAACATCTTCGCGATGCGCGTGCGCGACGGGGAGATCGTCGAGTCGCGCGACTACGGCGACCACCCGGCGCTCGCGGCCGCGGCCGGCCGGCTCCAGGAGCTGGTCGACAACGTGACCGCCTAAGCCTCGAGGTCCTCGGGCAGATCGAACTCGCCGTCGCGGACGCCCTTCACGAACGCGTCCCACTCCGACGGCGTGAACACGAGCACCACGCCGTCCGGTTTGGACGACTGGCGCATCGCGACGTACGTGACGCCGTCGGTGTGCGGCACGAACGCGTACTCCACGCAGTCCTCGAGCGTGACGCCTTCGGGCTCGGCCCTGATCCAAGGGGCGTCGGTGAGGTCCAGCTCGTGCCGGATGTGCGCCTTGTCGTCGACGGGCTGATCACTCATGCCACCAGCGTATCGACCCGCCACGGCAGGTCTCGCCGCTGAACGGCGAAACCACCGAAAAGGCCCCCTCACCTGCGGGCGAGGGGGCCTTTCCTGGAGATCACAAGACGATCAGGCGGTCTCGGTGATCGGCCGGTCCACCCACGACATGAGGGCCCGCAGCTTCTTGCCGGTCTCCTCGATCGGGTGCTGGTTGCCCTGCTCCTCGAGCTTGATGAAGTTCGGGCGCCCGGCCTCGTCCTCGGCGACCCACTCGCGCGCGAAGGTGCCGTCCTGGATCTCGCCCAGGATCTTCTTCATCTCTTCCTTGACCGCCGGCGAGATCACGCGCGGGCCGCGGGTGAGGTCGCCGTACTCGGCCGTGTCGGAGATCGAGTAACGCTGGCGCGCGATGCCGCCCTCGTACATGAGGTCGACGATCAGCTTGAGCTCGTGCAGCACCTCGAAGTAGGCGATCTCCGGGGCGTAACCGGCCTCGGTCAGCACCTCGAAGCCCGTCTGCACCAGCGCCGACGCGCCACCGCAGAGCACGGCCTGCTCGCCGAAGAGGTCGGTCTCGGTCTCCTCGGTGAACGTCGTCTTGATGACGCCCGCGCGCGCACCGCCGATGGCGGCCGCGTACGACAGGGCCAGCGCCTGGGCGCCACCGGTCGCGTCCTGCTCCACCGCGATCAGGCAGGGCACGCCCTTGCCGTCCACGAACTGGCGGCGCACGAGGTGACCCGGGCCCTTCGGGGCGACCATGGCGACGTCGACGTTGCCCGGCGGCTTGATCAGGTCGTAGCGGATGTTGAAGCCGTGGCCGAAGAAGATCGCGTCGCCGTCCTTCAGGTTCGGCGCGATGTCCTCGGAGTAGATGAAGCGCTGCTTCGTGTCCGGCGCGAGGATCATGATCAGGTCGGCTTCGGCCGCCGCCTCGGCGACGTTCAGCACGCGCAGGCCCTGCTCCTCGGCCTTCGCCCGCGACTTCGACCCCTCCGGCAGGCCGATGCGGACGTCGACACCGGAGTCACGCAGGCTCAGCGAGTGGGCGTGGCCCTGGCTGCCGTAGCCGATCACGGCGACCTTGCGACCCTGGATGATCGAGAGGTCCGCGTCGTCGTCGTAGAAGATTTCCACTGCCATGGGGGTACTGCTTCCTTTCGGGTTACTGCTGAAAAATCGACTTCTCAAGAATCAGCGGGGCGAGGTGGCGGTGATCGAGCGGGCCCCGCGACCCACCGCGACCATGCCGGACTGCACGAGCTCACGGATGCCGTACGGCTCGAGCATGCGCAAAAGTGCGCCGATCTTGTCCGATGTCCCGGTCGCCTCGACGGTGAGCGCCTCCGGGGACACGTCCACCACCTTGGCACGGAAGAGCTGGACGGTCTCGAGGACCTGGCTGCGCACGGTCGCGTCGGCCCGGACCTTCACGAGCAGCAGTTCACGCTGCACCGCGCTGGACTGTTCCAGCTCAACGATCTTGATCACGTTGACCAGCTTGTTGAGCTGTTTGGTCACCTGTTCGAGCGGTAGCTCTTCAACGGCGACCACGATCGTCATGCGGGACACCTCGGGGTTTTCCGTAGGGCCCACTGCGAGGGACTCGATGTTGAATCCGCGGCGGGAGAACAGGCCGGACACCCGGGCGAGCACGCCGGGCTTGTTCTCGACCAGCACGCTCAACGTGTGGACGGTCATCGGTCTTCTCCTTCCGCGGCGGCTTCGGCGGCTTCGAGGGTCTCGACGGCTTCCTGCGAAACCTCGTCGTCGTCGAACAGCGGCCGGATGCCGCGGACGGCCATGATTTCGTCGTTGCCGGTGCCCGCGGCCACCATCGGCCACACCTGGGCATCCTTCCCCACGACGAAATCGATCACGACGGGGCGGTCGTTGATCTCCATCGCGCGGCGGATCGTCGCGTCGACGTCCTCCTTGGTCTCACAGCGCAACCCGGCGCAGCCGAGGGCCTCGGCCAGCAGCGTGAAGTCGGGGATGCGGTGCTTGTGGGTACCGAGGTCGCTGTTGGAGTACCGCTCCGAGTAGAAGAGGCTCTGCCACTGCCGGATCATGCCGAGGTTGCCGTTGTTGATCACGGCGACCTTGATCGGCGCACCCTCGATGGCGCACGTGGCGAGCTCCTGGTTGGTCATCTGGAAGCAGCCGTCGCCGTCGATCGCCCACACCTGCGTGTCGGGCAGGCCGAACTGCGCGCCCATGGCCGCCGGGACGGCGAAGCCCATGGTGCCGAGGCCACCGGAGTTGATCCACGTACGCGGCTTCTCGTACTTCACGAACTGCGCGGCCCACATCTGGTGCTGGCCGACGCCCGCGGTGAAGACCGCGTCGGGACCGGCGAGCTCGCCGATGCGCTCGATGACGTACTGCGGCGACAGCGAACCGTCGTCCGGCCACTCGTAGCCGGCCGGGTAGGTGTCGCGCCACGAGTCGACCTGCGTCCACCAGTCGGTGAGGTCCGGCCGCTGCCCGTGCTCGAACTCGGCCTTCACGGCGGCGATCAGCTCGCCGATGATCTCGTTGCAGTCGCCGACGATCGGCACGTCCGCCTTGCGGTTCTTGGAGATCTCGGCCGGGTCGATGTCGGCGTGGATCACCTTCGCGTCGGGCGCGAACGACGACGTCGCGCCGGTGACGCGGTCGTCGAAGCGGGCGCCGAGGGCGATCAGCAGGTCGGACCGCTGCATCGACGCGACCGCGGCAACGGAGCCGTGCATGCCGGGCATGCCGACGTGCTGGGGGTGCGAGTCGGGGAACGCGCCGCGCGCCATCAGCGTGGTGGCGACCGGGATGCCGGTCAGCTCGGCCAGCTCCAGCAGCTGCTGCGACGCCTCGGCCTTGATCACGCCGCCGCCGACGTAGAGGACGGGCCGGCGCGCGTTCGCGATGAGCTTCGCGGCTTCACGCACCTGCTTGCCGTGCGGGCGCAGCGTCGGGCGGTAACCCGGCAGGCGCATCTCCGGCGGCCAGGAGAACGAGGTCATCTCCTGCAGCACGTCCTTGGGAATGTCCACCAGCACCGGGCCGGGTCGGCCCGTGATCGCGAGGTGGAACGCCTCGGCGATGGTCCGCGGGATCTCCGCCGGATCGGTGACGAGGAAGTTGTGCTTGGTGATCGGCATGGTGATGCCGCAGATGTCGGCTTCCTGGAACGCGTCGGTGCCAATGAGCGCACGCGACTGCTGCCCCGTGATGGCGACGACCGGCACGGAGTCCATGTTGGCGTCGGCCAGCGGGGTGACGAGGTTCGTGGCGCCCGGGCCCGACGTCGCCATGCAGACGCCGACCTTGCCGGTCGCCTGGGCGTAACCGGTGGCGGCGTGGCCGGCGCCCTGCTCGTGGCGGACGAGGACGTGACGGACCTTGGTGGAGTCGAGCAGCGGGTCGTACGCCGGGAGGATGGTGCCCCCGGGAATGCCGAAGACGACTTCGGCGCCGACGGCCTCGAGCGAGCGGACGAGCGACTGCGCGCCCGTGACCCTTACCGGGGTTCCCGCCGGCGGCGCCGGCTTCGGACGTGCTCCGGGGACACCGGGCGCGGTCGGCCCGGGCTTCGCGTCGCTGCGCGACGTGGCACTGGTCATCGGTTCTGCCTCGTGGGTTCTCGGTGTCACTCGTTCGGGTTGTCTGTGGCCGTACAGCCGGTCGGAATCCGGTTCTACGCAACAAAAAACCCCCGCCGACCGTAAGGTCGCACGAGGGTCGCGCGTCGACGCAGCGGACTCTTCCTAAGCGTCGACGCGCTGAGGAAGTACGAGGCCGGTCTGCGTTGTCACGGCGCTGACGTTAGACCGGCGTCCGCGCGAGTGTCAACTCTGCGAGACGGCGGTTCCGCATGCTGGACCGCCAGTACTGCCCTGCGGGCGGCCTCGCGACCCCGGCGCAAGCACGCCGGAGACGCGGTGCACCATTCATTGGTGGCCGAAAAAGAGCAGGACCAGCGCGCGGACGAAGGCCGGAAGGCCGTGTTCAAGATCCCCAGCACGGCGTACATGGCGATCGCGCTCCTGACCGTGTGTGTGACACCGATCGCACTCGGGGAGATCAACGGGCTGCAATGGCTGTACATCTTCCCGATCGCGCTGTTCGTCTTCGTCGTGCGCACGCGTACCGTCGCGACGCGCGAGGGCCTGGCCGTGCGGACGGTGTTCGGCAAGCGCGACCTTCCGTGGTCGGCGCTGAAGGGGCTCGCCATCACCGGCAGGGCGCGCGTACGTGCCGTGCTGGGCGACGACACACAGGTCACGTTGCCCACTGTGCGGACGCGCCACCTTCCGGTGCTCGCGCTCGTGAGCGAGGGGAAGATCAAGGACCCCTCGGGTGTGCTGAGTGACGAAGAGCTCAAGCCGGCCGCGGAAAAAGCCGCCGCGAAGCCGGCCGAGAAGGCCCCGGAGCAGGCTTCCGGCACCGGTCCCGCCGAGACCGGCGGTTCCGCGGCCGAACCCAGTGAGTAGAATTGGTAGGACCAGTTTGCGGAGCAGTCTCGTGACTCCGCCTGGACCAGCCTTCTGACCTGGGAGAATGCCGTGCCGCACCTCCGTTCCCGGACCACCACCCACGGCCGCAACGCGGCGGGCGCGCGCTCGCTCTGGCGCGCGACCGGGATGACCGACAGCGACTTCGGCAAGCCGATCGTCGCGATCGCCAACTCCTACACCCAGTTCGTGCCCGGCCACGTCCACCTCAAGGACCTCGGCGAGATCGTCGCCGAGGCCGTGAAAGAAGCCGGCGGCATCGCACGCGAGTTCCACACGATCGCCGTCGACGACGGCATCGCGATGGGCCACTCGGGCATGCTCTACTCGCTGCCCTCACGCGAGATCATCGCGGACTCCGTGGAATACATGGTCAACGCGCACCAGGCCGACGCCCTCGTCTGCATCTCCAACTGCGACAAGATCACACCCGGCATGCTCAACGCCGCCATGCGCCTCAACATCCCCACCGTGTTCGTCTCCGGCGGGCCGATGGAAGCCGGCAAGGCCGTGGTCGTCGGCGGCGTCGCCCAGGCCCCGACCGACCTGATCACCGCGATCGCCGCGTCGGCGAGCAGCGAGGTCGACGAGGACGGGCTGACCGAGGTCGAGCGTTCGGCCTGCCCGACCTGCGGGTCGTGCTCCGGCATGTTCACCGCGAACTCCATGAACTGCCTCACCGAGGCGCTGGGCCTGTCACTGCCCGGCAACGGCTCCACGCTGGCCACGCACGCCGCGCGCCGCGAACTGTTCTCCGGCGCCGGGCGCACGGTCATCGACCTGTGCAAGCGCTGGTACGGCGAGGACGACGCCTCCGCCCTGCCCCGCTCGATCGCCACCCGGGAGGCCTTCGAGAACGCGATGGCGCTCGACATGGCCATGGGCGGCTCGACCAACACCGTGCTGCACATCCTCGCCGCCGCACAGGAAGGCGAAGTCGACTTCACCATCAGCGACATCGACGCCATCGGCCGCCGCGTGCCCTGCCTGTCGAAGGTCGCACCGAACTCCGACTACCACATGGAAGACGTCCACCGCGCCGGCGGCATCCCCGCCATCCTGGGCGAGCTGTACCGCGGTGGCCTGCTGAACACCGGCGTCCACTCGGTCCACTCCCCCGACCTCGACTCGTGGCTGAACGAGTGGGACATCCGCGCGGAGTCTCCGTCGGAGAAGGCGGTGGAGCTGTTCCACGCGGCGCCGGGCGGGGTGCGCACGACCAAGGCGTTCTCGACCGAGAACCGCTGGTCGTCGCTCGACACCGACGCCGCCGGCGGCTGCATCCGCGACGTCGAACACGCGTACACGAAGGACGGCGGCCTCGCGATCCTGCGCGGCAACCTCGCCGAGAACGGTGCCGTGATCAAGGCCGCCGGCATCGACGAGGACCTGTGGCACTTCGAGGGCCCGGCGCGGGTGCTCGAGAGCCAGGAGGAGGCCGTGTCGGCGATCCTCAAGAAGGAGATCCAGCCGGGCGAGGTGCTGGTCATCCGCTACGAGGGCCCCGCCGGCGGGCCGGGCATGCAGGAGATGCTGCACCCCACCGCGTTCCTCAAGGGCTCGGGCCTGGGCAAGAAGTGCGCGCTGATCACGGACGGACGCTTCTCGGGCGGTTCGTCGGGCATCTCCGTCGGCCACATCTCCCCGGAGGCGGCGGCGGGCGGTCTGATCGGCCTGGTGGAGAACGGCGACCGCATCGTGCTGGACATCCACGAGCGGCGCCTCGAGCTCCTGGTCGACGCCGAGATCCTGGCGGAGCGCCGGTCCAAGATGGAAGCGTCGGAGCGGCCGTGGCAGCCGAAGGAGCGCGAGCGCCCGATCACGGCGGCGCTGCGCGCGTACGCCCGGATGGCGACCTCAGCCGACACGGGTGCGGTGCGGGACCCGAACAAGTGAGTCTTCGCTCGCGATTCAGAGTGCGGGAGGGCCGTCCACCTGGAGTGGGCGGCCCTTTTCGTTTGTTGCTGCTAGTGGTTCTCGACCGGCGAGGGCCGTCCACCCGGTGCGGGTGAACGGCCCTTTCCGCTGTTGCCGCCGAGTGGCGAACCGCAGGTCAGCGCGTCAAAACGATGACCACGACCGACGCCGCCGCGGCCAGGAGCAGCGAGACGATGCCGAGGGGTAGCGGCCGCTTGCGCCACGGCGTGTTCTTCTCCAGGGAGATGCGGCCGGCGCCGGTGAAAATGAGGGCGAGGGCGACGATGCCGATGAGGAGCTCGAACTCCCAGCCGCGGCCGTCGCCCTCGAAGAAGCCGCCGTGGAACTTCGCGTAGACGGCGTTCGCGGCGACGCCCAGGATGCCGGCGGCCGCGAGCGGCGTGAAGAGGCCGACGAGCAGCAGCGCGCTGCCGCCGACCTCGACGATGCCGGTGATCCAGGACAGCAGCGTCGTCTGCTTGTGGTAGCCGAAAGTCTCGAGCACGTGCGCGAATCCCGTGATCCCGGGTCCGCCGAACGCGCCGAACAGGTGCTGCAGGCCGTGGGCGCCCACGATCACGGCCAGCCCGACGCGCAGGATCAGCAGACCGAGACCGAGGCCGCCCTGGCGCACTTCGTCGTCGTTGTTGCTCGTCGAGTCCTCGACCCCGGACAGCAGGCCGGTCTGGTAGTCGTCCCCTTGACTGGTCACGCGCGAAGGGTAGGGGATACCGACCCCGGCCGCGAGCGAGCGCGCCGAGGTCAGGGGCCTCTTCGCGTCAGTATTCGCCGTGCACGATGTTGTCGGGCAGCTCGCCGCCCGCGTACCGCGCGATCTCGGCCGCGGCGACGGCGTACGAGCGTCGCCGCACACCGGCGACGGCCCCGCCGACGTGCGGCGTGAGCAGCAAGCCCGGCGCGTGCCACAGCGGGTGGTCGGCCGGCAGCGGCTCGGGGTCCGTCACGTCGAGCGCGGCGCGCAGGCGGCCGGCGGTGAGCTCGGCGAGCAACGCTTCGGTGCGCACGACCGGTCCCCTCGCGGCGTTGACGAGGACGGCGCCGTCGGGCATCGCGGCGAGGAACTCGGCGTCGACCATGCCCCGCGTGCGCGACGTGAGGGGGACCATCAGCACCACGATGTCGTGGTGGGGCAACAGTTCGGGCAGCTCGGCGACGCCGTGGACCCCGTCGCGCGCCGACATTCCGACCATCGTGCAGCGGACATCGAACGGCTCGAGCCGGCGCCGCAGCTGCCGCCCGAGATCTCCGGCGCCGACGATGAGCGCGTGCTGGCCCTGGAGCGTCTCGGCGGAGCGGCGTTCCCAGTGGCGTTCGCGGTGGGCGTCGGCGAAGACGTCCAGCTTCCGGTACATCGACAGCAGGACGGCGACGACCCACTCGGCCGTGCTGCCGCCGTGGGCGCCGCGGCAGGTGGAGAGCAGGACGCCGTCGGGGAGCTTGCCGACCCAGTCCTCGGCGCCGGCGGACAGCAGCTGCACGAGCTTGAGGTTGGGCAGCTCGCGCCACAGCTCGTCGCCCGCCGGGTGACGACCGGGGATGAGGACCTCCGCCTTCGCGGCTTCGGGCGGCACCGGGTCGCCCCACTGGTAGCGCACGGCCTGCACCTTGGGGAGCTCCGAGAGCGCCTCGACACCCTCGTCGTCGGGGACCAGCACAGTCAGCGTCATGATCGCCACGTTAGCCACTTACTCCGCGCTCACGCGGGGGCACCTAGGCTGGAGCATCATGCGTACCCGGTACCGGTGGTCGGCGCCGCTGGCCCTCCTCGCCTCGGGCGGACTCCTGCTGTCGGGCTGCGCGCGGTTCGACGACACCGCGGCCGGCCAAACGTTCAGCGCCGCCCCTGTGCCCAGCCCCGAGTCGCCGCCTCAGGTCCAAGACCCGGGCGACCCGTCGGGCGACGGCCAAGGCGGCGTGGGCCGCGGTGGTCAGCAGCAGTCGCCCACGCCGATCCCGCCGCCGCAGGGGTGCAAGGACTTCGACAAGGCCGTGATCGCCACGTGTTTGGACACCGTCGCGGCCGTGGCCGGCCTGCCGGGCGACGGCTCGACGCCTGCGGCTCTCGCCGGTGAACGGAAATCGGGCCGCGTGGTCCTCGCCACGGCCGGCCGAGACGCAACGCCGTTCGCGCAGCTCGACGTCGACGCCACGGGTGACGGCGGCCTCACCTCGCTGGCGCTGTCGCCGAGCTACGTCGAGGACCAGCTGGTGTTCGCCTACATCACCACGGCGACCGACAACCGCGTCGTGCGCTTCGCGAAGGGCCAGCCGCCGAAGCCGGTGCTCACGGGCATCCCGAAGGGCGCGACCGGCAACCGCGGCGCCCTCGTCGGCGACGGCCGCGGCTCCCTCCTCGTCGCGACGGGCGACGCGGGCAACCCCGCGTCCGCCGCCGACCCGAAGTCGCTGGCGGGCAAGGTGCTGCGCATCGACACGTCGGGCGCCCCGGCCGCCGGCAACCCGACCGCGGGCTCCGCCGTGTACGCCTCGGGCCTCCACGCCCCCGGCGGCCTCTGCACCTCCCCCGACGGAAAGCGCGTGTGGGTCACCGACCAGACCTCCGGTCCCGACGCGCTGTACCGCGTCCAGGCGGGCCAGGCCCTGTCGACGCCCGCGTGGACTTGGCAGGACAAGCCGGGCGTCCGCGGCTGCGCCGACTTCGCCGACCAGAACGGCATCCTCGGCATCGCGTCCTCCGTCGGCCTGCAGAACCTGCCGGTCAACCCGGACGGCGCCGTCACCGGAAAGCCGAGCGTCAGCCTCGACGGCAAGGGCAAACCCCCCACGACGTACGGCCGCCTCGCCGCCATGAGCATGATCAGCCCCCAACTGGCAGTCGCCGGCACCACCAACAAGGACGGCGGCAAACCCGTCTCCAGCGACGACCGCGTCGTCCTCATCACCATCGTCCAAACCGACGGCGGCCCGGGGAAGGACTGAGGTCCGGCTTCGGCCTGAGCTGGGTGTTTGTGGTTGTCGCCGTTGAGCGGCAACGGCTGGTGGCGGGCTGGTCCCCAGCCCGCTTGTTGCCTGAGCCGACAGCCCGTCGCCATCCACCCACGACCACCCGGCCTCCGCACCACCTCTCGCTGGCGCTTTCGCCGTTCGGCGGCGATGGGTCGCCCTACCTCGGCACCGCCCTGGTCACCGCACCTCGACCGCCGTGGTCGCCGCTCAGGGGCGAACCGCGGTCGCTGCTCAGGGACAGCGCCCTCGCCGTTCCGCTTCGAGCCGGCAGTCGCCGTTCATCTGCGAACTCCAGTTGCGGCTTCGCCGGCCGAGCGGCAGTCGCCATTCAAAGGCCAGCGCCCGGGTCGCACTTCCGGCGAAGTGGCAGTCGCCGCTTACTGGCGAATCACATCGCCGTTCACGGCTGAAGCGGCAGTCGCCACCCGGCGGCCATTCCCCCACGAAGCAGCAGTCACCGTTCAGACGCGAATCGCTGTGCACTTCACAAGCGAAGCAGCGGCAGTCGCCGGTCAGTGGCAAGCCTCCATTGTCGCTCTCAGCGGACCACCAGTCGCCACTCAACGGCGAATCCCAGCTGCCGCTCCAGACGAGCCACCGCTCGTCACTCAACGGCCAATCCCCGTTGCCGCTCGAGGCGAGCCGGCAGTCGCTGTTCAGCAGTGAATCGCGTTGTCGTTCAACCGCGAGCCAGCACTCGCCCCTCAACGGCTAATCCCCGTTGCCGCCCAAAGACGACTCGGCAGTCGCCGCTCAACGGCGAGGCCGCGCCGCCGTTCCCAGGCGTGCCGCCCGTCGCCGCTCAACGGCGAGGCTCCGTTACCGTTCCCGCGCGAGCCGCCAGTCGCCGTTCAGCGGCGAATCCCCGTTCTGGTTCCCGCGCAAGCCAGCTGTCGCCGTTCAGCGGCGAGGCGCGTTTACGCCCCAGGCGAACAGGCCGTCGCCGTTGAGAGGCGACGGCGAGTTCGCCCCTTAGCGGCGATACCGCGGAGCCCGACTTTCCGCCCGCGCAGCCCGGATGTCCAGGATCGAGGCGGCGATGGACACCAGCGCGGCGAGCAACGCGACGTACCGGCCAACCCCCGGGTTGATCATCACACCGGCGGTTTCCAGGAACGCCCGCTGGTCGCTGTCGAAAACCCAGTCCAGCGTCGTCCAGCCGATGACCATGAGCAGCAGCGCGGCGAGGCCCGCGACGAGCCACAGGTGCGGCAGGCCGCTGACCCGGACCTTCCGAACCTGCCCGAAGAACACCACCACCAGGCCGACCAGCACGAGCACCAACGGCGGGAACCACGAAAAGAAGTCCGAGTGCCAAGCCGATCGCACGACGTCGTCGTGGGGCAGGGAGTTGAAGGCGTCACGGACGTCGGCAGTGGCCGTGTCGGCGGTGAGGACCGTCCAGGGAAGGAACACCGCAACGAGCGCGAGCAGCCCGGCCCCCAGACCGAGCCACTCGCGCCACGTAACGCGTTTGATCGAGAACGCCACTCAGGAACCGACGCGCTCGATGATGAGCTCGCGCACGCGCTTGGCGTCGGCCTGGCCCTTGGTGGCCTTCATGACCGCGCCGACGATCGCGCCCGCCGCGGCGACCTTGCCGCCGCGGATCTTTTCGGCGACGTCCGGCTGTGCGGCCAGCGCCTCGTCGACGGCGGTGATCAGCGCGGAGTCGTCGGAAACGACCTTCAGCCCGCGCTTGTCCACCACCTCGCGCGGCGAACCCTCGCCCGCGAGCACGCCCTGCACGACCTCCTTGGCGAGCTTGTTCGTCAGCTCACCCGAGGACACGAGCCCGATCACCTCGGCCACCTGCACCGGCGTGATCGCCAGCTCGGAGAGCTCGACCTCGCGCGCGTTGGCCTCCTGTGCCAGCGTGTTGACCCACCAGCCGCGGGCCTCGTCCGGCTTCGCGCCGGCCTCGACCGTGGCCGCGACGAGGTCGACGGCGCCGACGTTCAGCAGGTCGCGCAGCGCTTCGTCCGACAGGTTCCACTCGGTCTGGATCCGCTTGCGCCGCTCGGCCGGCATCTCCGGCAGCGTCTTGCGCAGCTCCTCGACCCACTCACGCGACGGCGCGATCGGCACCAGGTCGGGCTCCGGGAAGTACCGGTAGTCCTCCGCGGTCTCCTTGGTGCGCCCGCCGGACGTGGTGCCGTCGGCCTCCTGGAAGTGCCGCGTCTCCTGCTTGATCGAACCGCCGCCCGCGAGAATCGCCGCCTGGCGGGTCATCTCGTACCGCACGGCGCGCTCGACGCTGCGCAGCGAGTTGACGTTCTTCGTCTCCGTGCGCGTGCCGAACTCGGTGGCGTCCTTGTCCATCAGCGACACGTTCGCATCGCAGCGAAGGGACCCCTGGTCCATGCGGACGTCGGACACGTCGAGCGCGCGCAGCAGGTCGCGCAGCGCCGAAACGTACGCGCGCGCCACCTCCGGCGCCCGCGCGCCGGTGCCCTCGATCGGCTTGGTGACGATCTCGATCAGCGGCACGCCCGCACGGTTGTAGTCCAGCAGTGAATAATCCGCGCCGTGGATCCGGCCGGTCGCGCCGCCCATGTGCAGCGACTTGCCGGTGTCCTCCTCCATGTGCGCGCGCTCGATCTCCACGCGCACGACCTCGCCGTCGTCGAGCGTGACGTCGAGGTAGCCGTTGAAGGCGATCGGCTCGTCGTACTGCGAGGTCTGGAAGTTCTTCGGCTGGTCCGGGTAGAAGTAGTTCTTCCGCGCGAAGCGGCACCACTCGGCGATCTCGCAGTTGAGCGCCAGCCCGATGCGGATCGCGCCCTCCACGGCCTTGCCGTTCACCACGGGCAGCGCGCCGGGCAGGCCGAGGCAGGTGGGGCACGTCTTCGTGTTCGGCTCGCCGCCGAACTCGTTGGCGCAGCCGCAGAACATCTTCGTCTTCGTGTTGAGCTCGACGTGGACCTCGAGCCCGAGCACCGGGTCGAAGCGCTCGACGACGTCGGCGTAGTCCATCAACTCGGCCACGGCAGTCACTTCGTTCCTCCCAGCTCCGGGACCTGGTGCACGAGCGACCCGCCGGCGGCGGCGTCGCGTGCGGCCTCGTAGGCGGCGCCGACGCGGTAAAGCCGGTCGTCGGCGAGCGCCGGGGCCATGATCTGCAGGCCGACCGGCAGGCCGTCCTCGTCGGACAGTCCACTCGGGACGCTCATCGCGGCGTTGCCCGCGAGGTTCGACGGGATGGTGCAGAGGTCGGCGAGGTACATCGCCATCGGGTCGTCCACGCGTTCGCCGATCTTGAACGCCGTGGTCGGCGTCGTCGGCGACACGAGCACGTCCACCTGCTCGAACGCGGACGTGAAGTCCTGCGTGATGAGCGTGCGCACCTTCTGGGCCGAGCCGTAGTAGGCGTCGTAATAGCCCGACGAAAGCGCGTACGTGCCCAGCATGATCCGGCGCTTCACCTCGGCGCCGAAGCCCTTTTCGCGCGTCAGGGACATGACTTCTTCGGCGCTGTGCGTGCCGTCGTCGGCCACGCGCAGGCCATAGCGCATCGCGTCGAACCGTGCGAGGTTCGACGACGCCTCGCTCGGCGCGATCAAGTAGTACGCGGGCAGCGCGTAGACGAAGTGCGGGCACGAGACCTCGACCACTTCGGCGCCCAGCGCGCGAAGCTGCTCGACGGCGGCCTGGAACGACCGCAGCACGCCGGCCTGGTAGCCGTCGCCGGCGAACTCCTTCACCACGCCGACGCGCACGCCCTTGAGGTCGCCATTGGCCCCCTCGCGCGCCGCGGCGACGACCGGTGGGACCGGTGCGTCGATCGACGTCGAGTCCATCGGGTCGTAGCCGGCGATGACCTCGTGCAGCAGCGCGGCGTCGAGCACCGTCCGCGCGCACGGGCCGGCCTGGTCGAGCGACGACGAGAAGGCGACGAGGCCGTAGCGCGAAACCCCGCCGTACGTCGGCTTCACGCCGACGGTGCCGGTGACGGCGCCCGGCTGGCGGATCGAGCCGCCGGTGTCCGTGCCGATGGCCAGCGCGGCCTCGAACGCCGCGATCGACGCCGACGAGCCACCGCCCGAACCGCCCGGGATGCGGGCGTGGTCCCACGGGTTGTGCGTGGGGCCGAAGGCGGAGTTCTCCGTGGACGAGCCCATCGCGAACTCGTCCATGTTCGTCTTGCCGAGGATGACGACGCCCGCTTCGCGCAGCCTGCGCGTGACGGTCGCGTCGTACGGCGGGATCCACCCTTCCAACGTGCGCGAACCGCACGTGGTGGGGATGCCCTCGGTGGTCAGCACGTCCTTGAGCGCCAGCGGCACGCCCGCCAGCGGCGACGCGGGCTGCTCCCCCGCGGCCAGCTTCTCGTCGACGGACTTGGCCGCGCCGAGCGCGCCTTCCGTGTCGACGTGCAGGAACGCGTGGACGTGGTCGTCGACCTCGGCGATCCGGTCCAGGTGTGCCTGGGTGACCTCGACCGCGGAGACCTCACGCGCGTGGATCTTCGCCGCCAGCTCGGCGGCGGTCAGCTTGACGAGTTCACTCACTGTTCTTCTCCCAGAATCCGCGGCACCCGGAACCGGCCCTCCTCGGCGGCCGGCGCGCCGGCCAGTGCCTGCTGCTGCGTCAGGCAGGGGCGGAGCTCGTCCTCGCGGAAGACGTTCGTCAGCGGCACGGAGTGCGAGGTCGGCGGGACGTCAGCCGCGGCGACCTGGCTCACCTTCGCCACCGAGTCCAGGATCTGGTCGAGCTGGCCCGCGAAGACGTCCAGCTCGTCATCGGTGACGGCCAGCCTGGCCAGCTTGGCGAGGTGCGCGACCTCGTCTCGGGAAATGTTGGGCACGCGGGTGACTCCCGGGGTGTGCTGTGCGGGTGCGGTCGGAAGCTGCAAGTCTATGGTGGCGGCGCCGGACGGCTCGACCGGGTTATGGCCGGACCTGCTGCGACCCGGGGTGTCCCGTTCGCCGGACAGCGGTCCCCAAGAAGTACCCGGTCTGTCACAATCGGCGCCCGGTTACCGCGTTCCGCGACAAGGCGGAACGCCTGAGGCGAGAGGGGCGTGTGGTGTCGTTCCTGCTGCGGGTCCAGCTTCCGGACTCCCCCGGCACCCTCGGCGCCGTCGCGACGGCGCTCGGCACCGTCGGCGCCGACATCCTCAGCGTCGACGTCGTGGAGCGCGGCGGCGGGGTCGCCATCGACGACCTCGTGGTCGAGCTCCCGTCCGGCCGCCTGCCGGACGCCCTCATCACCGCGGCCGAAAGCATCGAAGGCGTCGAGGTCGACGCCGTCCGACCGTACGCCGGGATTCTGGACACCCACCGCGAGCTGGAGCTGGTGGAGGAGATCGCCGCGCAGCCGAAGTCCGGGCTGGACCTGCTGGCCGAGGGGGTGCCGAAGATCATCCGCGCCGGCTGGGCCGTCGTCGTGGAGCACCGGGAATCGGGCACGCGCCGGCTGGCCTCATCGAGCGCGGCGCCGGAGAACCCGTTCACGGACCTGCCCTGGCTGCCGCTGGAGCGTGCCACCGTCCTCGATGGTGAAGAGGACTGGATCCCGGAGACGTGGAAGGAACTGGGCACGGAGCTGGCGGCGACGCCGCTGGGCAAGCCGGGCAAAGCTCTTCTCGTGGCCCGGCCCGGTGGTCCCAACTTCCGTGCCGCGGAGGTCGCCCGGCTGGCGCACTTCGCCGGCATCGTCGCTGTCGTCCTCGACGGCTGAGCGGAATTCTTCGCTGACCTGGGTTTGCCGCGGAACGGCGATGGCTTCGTGCGGGGAGCGACGGTCCTCTCAGGGCCGACTTTCCTAGCGTTCGACCGTGTCGCCGTTGAGAAGCGACGACACCTCATCCGGTAACGCCGACCAGTCACGCGTGAGCTGTGAGCTTGGCCGCCCGTCGACGACACCGATCTGTGGTCTCGCCATCTCGCGGCAACACCAAGAGCCGGCGAACCACAACCTCTCGACGCTCAGGCCATTCGCCCGACTGCCGCCGACGCGCTGTCGAGAGCCTCATCACCTCGGCGATCCGCCACCACAATCAGGCAGGCGTCCGACCCTGCCCACGCGCCCGGTTCCAGTCCCGCCCAACCCGTCGCCACTCAGCGGCAAAAAACCCTGACCAGCCCAAACCCCTTACAAATCGTACTCATACGCGATCAAGCTGACATTCGGCAACGGCCGCCAATCCCGCTCCGGCAATCGCCGAAACCCGATGCGCTCGTACAGCCGATGAGCCGTCCGCATCCGATCGAGACTGCTCAGCACGACCTTCCCCAGCCCCAACTCGCGCGCCCGCTCCAGCACCGCCCGCGTGAGCGCCTCGCCGATCCCACGCCCCCGCGCGGCACCGGTGACGGCCAGCATCCGGAACTCCAGCTCTCCCTCACGCGAGATCTCCGCGTACGAGGTGCCCGGTCGCACCACCGCGACCGTCCCGAGGACCGCGTCGCCCTCCGCAGCCACCAGCAGCTCGGCGTGCTCCGCCCGGTGGGCGACGTCGCGCAGCTCCTTCTCGTACCCGACCTCGTCGGAGAGCAGGCCGTCCAGGCGGTACGCCTCGACCGTCAGCTCCCCCACCGCCGCGAACTCCTCGGCCCGCGGCGGCCTGATCTCGACGTCACCCATCCGACGGCTCCCCGGCCGCCTCCTCGCCGGCGACGGTGTCCAGGGCCACCTCGGCGGCCTCGTCCGGGCCCCGCTCCAGCAGCACGCGGAAACCGTCCTCGTCGAGCACTGGCACCTTCAGCTGCACGGCCTTCTCGTACTTCGACCCCGGCGCTTCGCCCGCGACGACGAACGCCGTCTTCTTCGACACCGACCCCGCCGCCTTGCCGCCGCGGGCCATGATGGCTTCCTTGGCCTCGTCGCGGGAGAACCCGTCGAGCGAACCCGTGACCACGATCGACAGCCCCTCGAGGTGGCGTGGGATCGAGTCGTCGCGTTCCTCTTCCATCCGCACGCCGGCGCGTCGCCATTTTTCGACGATCTCCCGGTGCCAGTCGACCTCGAACCACTCCTGCACGGCGTGCGCGATGGTCGGCCCGACGCCGTCGACGTCGGCGAGCTCCTCCTCGCTCGCCTCCTCGACCCGCTGGATCGACCCGAACTCGCGCGCCAGCGCCTGCGCCGCCGTGGGCCCGACGTGGCGGATCGACAGCGCGACGATCACCTTCCACAAGGGACGGTCCTTCGCCGCGTCGAGGTTCGCGAGGAGCTTGTGCGCGTTGGCCGAGAGGTCGCCGGCCTTGGTGCGGAACAGTTCCACCTCGGACAATGCGTCCTCGCTGAGGTCGAACACGTCGCCCTCGTCGGCGACCACGCGCGCGTCGAGCAGCGCGACGGCCGCCTCGTACCCGAGCACCTCGATGTCGAACGCGCCGCGCCCGGCCAGGTGGAGCAGCCGTTCCCGCAGCTGCGCGGGGCAGAAACGGGTGTTCGGGCAGCGGATGTCCTTGTCGCCTTCCTTCTGGTAGGCGAGTTCCGTGCCGCATTCCGGGCAGTGCGTGGGCATGACGAACTCGCGCTCGTTCCCCGTTCGCGCGTCGACGACCGGTCCCATCACCTCGGGGATGACGTCGCCCGCCTTGCGGATCACGATGCGGTCGCCGATCAGCACGCCCTTGCGCTTGACCTCTTCCGCGTTGTGCAGCGTCGCGCGCGCCACCGTCGAGCCCGCGACCTTCACCGGTTCCGTGACGGCGAACGGCGTGACGCGCCCCGTGCGCCCGACGCCCACCTGGATGTCGAGCAACGTCGTGATCGCCTCTTCCGGCGCGTACTTGTAGGCGATCGCCCACCGCGGCGCGCGCGAGGTGGTGCCGAGCCGGCGTTGCAGCGCGACCTGGTCGACCTTGATCACGACGCCGTCGATCTCGTGTTCGGCATCGTGCCGGTGCTCGCCCCAGTACGCGATGTGGTCGGTGAGCTCCTTCGCCGTGTGCAGCACGCGCGTGTGCGGCGAAACGGGCAGGCCCCACGCCACGAGCGCGTCGTACGCGTGCGACTGCGTCACCGGCTCGAAGCCCTCGCGCTTGCCCAGACCGTGGCAGATCAGCCGCAGCCGGCGTTCCTTGGTGATGCGCGGGTCCTTCTGCCGCAACGACCCCGCGGCCGTGTTGCGCGGGTTCGCGTACGGCGGCTTCCCCGCTTCGACCATCTTCGCGTTGAGCTCCAGGAAGTCTTCGACGCGGAAGAAGACCTCGCCGCGCACCTCGATGAGCTTCGGCACGGGGAACTCGTCGGTGCCGGTGAGCTCGTCGGGGACCTGCTCCAGCGTGCGGATGTTGAGCGTGACGTCCTCGCCCGTGCGGCCATCGCCGCGGGTGAGGCCGCGCGTGAGCTTGCCGTCCTCGTAGAGGAGGTTAATGGCCAGGCCGTCGATCTTCAGCTCGGCCAGGTACTCCGTGGAGCCGATCTCCTTCTCGACGCGCTCCACCCAGGTGAGGAACTCGTCGGTGTCGAAGACGTTGTCCAGGCTCAGCATGCGTTCGAGGTGGTCGTACGCGGTGAACTCGGTGGAGAACGTGCCGCCGACGTTCTGCGTCGGCGAATCCGGCGTGACCAGCGCCGGGTACTCGTCTTCGAGCCCCTGCAGCTCGCCGAGGAGCGCGTCGAACTGCCCGTCGGAGACGATGGGCGAGTCCAGCACGTAGTAACGGAACTGATGGCCGCGGACGTCCTCGGCGAGGGCGGCGTGGCGTTCGCGCACGTCGGCGGGAACGTCGGTGACGTCCTGCACCTCCGCTGCCGGTTCGGCGGGGGCGGCCAGCTGGTCGTGGGGAAGGTCGCTGCTCACGGGTGGTAACCCTAGCCGGAGGTGCCGACAGTTTCGTCCTCTTGGCCGTTCAGACCCCGGACCAGGTCACGGAGCTGCAGGAGGCTGATCGTGCCCTCCGGCTCCGCCTCCGCGGTCTCGACGCGGCGTAGCCGTTCGGCGGCGACGCGCTCACCGAGCGTGGCATCCAGCGGGAGGAAGGTCATGGTGGTGCGCGCCGCCGGCTCCAGGTCGGCCAGCGCGGGGTGGTAGACGGCCACGTCGACCACGTCCTCGTCCACCTGCGCGACGACACGCACGTCGGCCAGCGAGATGCGGTGGTCGCCGAGGTTCACCGTGACCTCGGTCGGGTCCGGGACCGGCGGCACCGAGTCGTGGTGCTCCCAGATGGCGTCGTCCGGCGGGGCGGCGGCCTTCCAGGCATCGGTGAACGGCCGCAGCTCCGGGTCTTCCTGGCCGGTGACCACGAGCGCGTAGATGGCCTGATGGCCGCGTTCGAGCGAGAAGTGCAGCCGCGGGTGCAGAGCCTCGACCAGCACGCAGAGATCGTGCTCGACGCGGTGCGGTTCGCGGTCGCCCAGGGCCGCGTTGACCTCCGGGAGCAGCTCGAACCAGCCTTCCCAGAACTTCGCCGCGGCCGCCTCGACGTCCGACGGCACGGCCTGAACCGGCCACGGCGTGCGCGGGTCGGGCGGCGCGGCTTTGCCATCGGTGTCGGCGCCGGTGCGGGCAGCGCGGCGGCGGAACAGGCCCATGGAACATCCCCCGTTGTCGATCGTTGCCCGCCACGCTACCGCGCGCTCACCACGTCTCGGGCGGCTCCACGAAGGCCTTGCCGAGGTCACGGGTGAGGGCGAGGGCACGGCGCATCCACTCGTTCGTGGCGCCGGCCATCCCGCAGGTCGGCGTCGGGACGGCGCTTTGGGCCAGGATCGATCGGTTGAAGCCGAGGCGGTCCACGAGCCTGAAGGCGGGGTCGGCGACGTCCTTGAGCGTCGGGCGCGTACCGGGGTCCGTCGCCGGGACGAGGCCGAGGAACAGCGAAGTGCCGCTGTCCCACGTTTCGCCGATCGCGTCCAGCGTCTCGGCCGACGCCTTGCCGAGCAGCGTGACGTCGAACGCGATGGCGTCCGCGCCGGCCGCCCTGAGCAGCGCGAGCGGCGGCTTCGGCGCGCAACAGTGCACGACGACGGGCTGGTCCGTGATCGCCCGCACACCCTCGATCATGGTCGACAGGAGCTCTCGCGCCTCCGGCTCGGGCACGGCCGACACGTTCCCGTAGCCCGACGGCGTCGACAGACTCCCGGCAAGCACCGCCGGCAGCGACGGCTCGTCGATCTGCACGACGATCGGTGCCCCGATCCGCGCCTTCAGCTCCGCGACGTGCTGGGCCAAGCCGTCCAGCAGCGAGGACGTGAAGTCCCGCAGCGCGCCGCGGTCGGTGAGCACACGATGCCCACGCGGCAGCTCGATGCCGGCACCGAGCGTCCACGGCCCGGCCACCTGCGTCTTGAACACCGGCGGCACAACGCCCGCTTTTTCACGCGCTTCCTGCACGGCATCGAGATCCCACTGCAGCAGGTCCCGCCCTCGCCGGTGATCGTGCCCAGGCCGCCCCGCGACGCGGTACCCGCTCGGCACCACCTCCACGGCCAGGTCGACGAGCAACGCCGCGGTGCGACCGAGGATGTCGGCCCCCACCCCACGCCCCGGCAACTCCGGCAGGTGCGGGAAGTCGGGTAGCTCGCCGAACACCACGGCGGCCGCCTCGGCCGGGTCCGCCCCGGGCATCGAGCCGATCGCGGTCGCCGCGCCGTCGGGCCAAGCTCGTTCAGTCACGGGGCGAATTCTCGCCGAACCCACCCCGATGCCTCCCACCGCCCTCGCCGGGGTCACCCGAGTGAGCCGGACATTCGCCGCATATCCCTTTGCCAGCACCGAATTCGCGGAGACAGCGATACTCTGGATGGCCATGACGAGCTCCTCGCCACCACCGCCGGGCCGGCACCCCGACGAGGTGAGTCCCACCCGGCTGGGCCGGTGGGACGACGAGCCGCGCATCCCCGAACGCCGCTACCCGGGCCGCTCCTTCGGCGGGACCCTGTTCACCGAAGCGGTCCTCATCGTCAGCCGACGCGCCGAGGTCGTCGAGACCACCGAGGAATACAGCGTCTTCGACCGCGACGGCACCCGCGTCGGCGGTGTGGCCGACGTCAGCCAAGGGTTCCTCCACAAGGCCGCGCGCCTGTTGCCGAAATACGACCAGTACGTCACCCACAAGTTCGAAGTCCGCGACGCCAACCACAGCACGGTGCTGAAAGTGGCGAGGCCGGCCAGGGACCTGCGCACCCGCTTCGTCGTCACCCGCGCCGACGAAACCCCGATCGGCGAAATCGTCCCTGCCCGCGCCCAGGGCGACACCCGTTTCACCTTCGTCGTCGACGGCCGCACCGTCGGCCGCGTCGCGGCCACCGGCAGCCAAGCGTGGGACGTGGCCATCAGGAACCACGCCGACACCGAGGTCGCCCGCGTCAGCCGCGCGCCGTCCGGGCCCTCGCCGATCGCCGGCGACACCTACCTCGTCGAAATCCCAGACCAGCTGCCCGAACCCCTGGCCAGCATGGTCGTCGCCACAACGCTCACGATCGACACGGCCCTCACCCGCCAGACCACCTGACCACGTGACCGTTGTCTCAGGCCGCCCAGGTGGACACCGCGCCGGTGACGGCCCAATGTGAGGCGAAAGGCCGGGACGCCGGAGTCCTGCCTGGACGGAGGTCGCCGTGGAGCCGTTGCCCGAAGACAGCAACCGGAACTGGACAGAAGCCGGGGTCTACGAAGTGGCCGCCGGCGTCTACCGGATCCCGTTGCCGTTGCCGAACGACGCCCTCCGCGCAGTGAACGTCTACGCCGTCACCGATGGCACCACCCTCGCCCTCGTCGATTCCGGCTGGGCCCTCACCGAAGCGCGCCAGCTCCTGGCCGAGGCGCTCAAGGGCATCGGCGCCGAACTCGGTGACGTGCGCGAGTTCCTCGTCACCCACGTGCACCGCGACCACTACACCCAGGCTGTCGCCCTTCGGCGCGAATTCGGCAACAAGATCTCCTTGGGCCAGTTGGAGGAACCTTCGTTAAAGGTCACCGCCGACCCGGACCAGCTTCCGATGCACGCCCAGATCGAGCTCCTTCGCCACTCCGGCGCCGACGAAGTCATCGCCGCTCTGGGGCGAATGTTCGCCGACGTCCCCAGCCGCACCGACCTCGACCTGTGGGAGGACCCGGACGAGTGGCTCACCCCGGGCCGCCGCCAGGTCCTGCCGAACCGCCAGCTCGAAGTGGTCCACACCCCTGGCCACACCACCGGCCACGTCGTTTTCCTCGACGACGCCGCAGGCCTGTTGTTCTCGGGCGACCATGTCCTGCCCCACATCACACCGTCGATCGGCTTCCAACCGGTGCCGGCCGAGTTGCCGCTCAACGACTACCTCGACTCACTGCGCCTGGTCCGTGCCCTGCCTGACCAGCGCATGCTGCCGGCCCACGGCCCGGTCGCGGACAGCGTGCACAAACGCATCGACGAGCTGCTCGAACACCACCGCCAGCGCCTCGAGACGATGGCCGCCCAAGTCGACGCCGGAGCCAGCACCGCGTTCGAAACAGCCAGCCGGCTGGGCTGGACCCGACGTGGCCGCAAACTGTCCGAAATGGACGCGTTCAACCAGATGCTCGCCGTCCTCGAAACGGGCGCCCATCTCGACCTCCTGGTCTCGCAGAACAAGCTGACAGTCCAGCAGATCGATGGAGTTCGCCACTACCGGACGAACTGATCTCCTGACAACAGCAGCGACAACGACGTCACCCACGCTGGAATACTGATCACCATGCCCGGTATCACCGTAAGGAAAGCCCGCCGCGACGACGTCGAAGCCATCGTGCGCATGCTCGTCGACGACCAACTCGGCGCGACCAGGGACTCAGCCGACGACCTCGAGCCCTACCTGCGCGCCTTTGATGCCATCGACGCCGATCCGCAACAGCTTCTGGTCGTGGCAACGTCGAACGACGAACCCGTGGCGACGCTGCAACTGACGATCATCCCCGGTCTCGCTCGTCATGGCGCCCTCCGCGGGCAGATCGAAGCGGTGCGGGTCCGCAGCGACCACCGAAGCGCCGGCGTCGGCGGAGACCTCGTCCAATGGGCCATCGACGAGTCGCGGCGGCGCGGATGTGCCCTGGTACAGCTCACCTCCGACACTTCCCGGATCGCAGCCCACCGGTTCTACGAACGACTCGGTTTCGTGGCCAGCCACACCGGTTTCAAGCTGCACCTCTGACCTTTCCTCCGACTGCCATTCAGCACAGGTCTCCCCTGGCCGCCGCTACGCCCGACGACTCCACGTTGCCACAAATCAAACGTGACGCCAAGAAAAGTGCGCGAACGGCCCGTTCGTGCCATTTTGATGACCACGCACCCACTGATGCGTATCGTCGCCGCCATGACCAAATCGAAGTCGGCGACCACAGTCACCGACGATTCCAACAGCCCCGAAACCGCCGATCTCGACTTCCTTCTCCGTGCTATGCAAGGGAATCTCGAGATTTTCGAGCGCTTGCAGACGGGGCAGCTCATGCAGGTGGCCAAGGACGCGAGTCACCAGATCGCCCGACTTCAAGCGCTTCAACTCCACTGCCTCGCCGGGCTGCGCAGACGAAGATCGGACGCCCGAGAACTGGCGTCTGAAGTAGCGTTGACCTTGCACCTCACGGACAACCGCGCCGGCGCGATGATTTCCGCGGCCGAGGCGCTGGCGAGCCGACTTCCCAGGACCTTTCGCCTCATGGACAGCGGGTTCGTCGACCTGTATCGCGCCATGAAGGTCACTGAAGGCACCGTGTGGCTGTCCGACCATCACGCCCGGATCGTCGACACCCTGCTGGAAGACCGCCTGTCCGACAAGAACCCGACGCAGATCCGCAAAGCCACTGCGTACGCCGCGATGAAAACCGACCCCGAAGGCGCGGCGAACCGCGTCACGCAACGGCGCGCTGAACGCCGGGCCGTCCTGCACCACCAGTCCGAGGGCATCTCGCAGTTGTCCATCGACAATGCGCCCACGGAGAAGGCCACTGCCGCTTATCTCCGTATCGACAAAATCGCCCGGACTCTCAAGACAAGCGACGAGAAGCGGACTCTCGACCAGCTGCGCGCGGACGTCGCGCTCGACCTCCTCCTGACCGACAAGGGCGGCGCCGCCGAGCAGGCCGAGGTTTACCTGTACGTCGATCTCCAGACTTACCTCGGGCTCAATGACAACCCAGCCGAGATGGCCGGGCACGGGCACGTTCCGGCCGAGGTTGCTCGGCACATCGCGACCGGCCCCAACACGACGCTGCGGCGGATCATCACCGACCCGCTCACCGGGCAGGTGATCGAAGTCGGCAAGTTCCGTTACCGGCCGAGCATCGACGTCGAGGAGTTCGTACGGGTCCGGGATCGAGAGTGCCGTCAGCCCGGGTGCCCGCGGCCCGCGCACAACTGTCTGACTGAACCGACGCCGACGAAGGCCGATTCGGCAACCGACGCCGATGAGACGCTGAGCTACTGCATTCGCCACCGACGTCTCAAGAATCGAGCCGATTGGAAGTATCAGGTCATCGAGGACGGAAAGCTCGTCATCACGACGCCGACCGGCCAAACGGTCGAGAGCGTCCCGCCACCGCTGCATGAGCCTGACCAGCAGGTCAAGCAGCCCTTGGAGACGCGCAAGGGAGCTTGAGCGACGAGATCAACGCGTGCTGGAAATCTTCGCGCTGCCGAGGACGAGATCGCCCGCACCGGCGTCCGGCCGGTACAAGACCACGACCTGCCCCGGAGCAACACCCCGGAGCGGCTCGCGCAGTTGGACGCTGACGTGCTCGCCATTGGCCTCGGCCACGGCTTCGGCGATACCGCCGTGCGCTCGAACCTGCACGACGCATTCGGTCGGACCGTCGAGTACGCGCCCGCCGGGCCAGATCGCCCGGTCGGCCTCGATCACGTCAACGCCGAGGCCGGTCGACGACCCGACCTTCACCGTGCCCGAAACAGGCTCGAGCGAAAGCACGTAGCGGGGTCGCCCATCAGTGGCCGGCGCGTCGATGCCGAGGCCCTTGCGCTGGCCGACGGTGAATCCGTGCACGCCCGTGTGCTGTCCGAGAACGGCTCCAGTCTCCGCGTCGACGAGCTGACCCGGTCGCTGCCCCAGGCGGTTCTCAAGGAACTGCTTGGTGTCACCGTCGGGGATGAAGCAAATGTCGTGGCTGTCCGGCTTGTGAGCCACCGAAAGGCCACGCTGCTCCGCCTCGGCGCGGACGTCCGACTTCCACGAGTCGCCCAGCGGGAACATCGCGTGGCTGAGCTGTTCGGGTGTAAGGGAAGCCAGCACGTATGACTGGTCCTTGCCCTCGTCGGCGCTCCGGCGAAGCTCGAGCTCGCCATCAACCGTCGCCAGGCGCGCGTAGTGGCCAGTGGCCACCGCATCGAAGCCGAGCGCCATTGCCTTTTCCAGCAACGCCTCGAACTTGATCTTCTCGTTGCAAGTCACGCACGGGTTGGGCGTTCGGCCGGCCGCGTACTCACCGACGAACGTCTCGACGACCTCTTCGGTGAAACGCTCGGCGAAATCCCAGATGTAGAAGGGAATCCCGAGGATGTCGGCTGCGCGGCGGGCGTCGTGTGAGTCCTCGATGGTGCAGCAGCCGCGCGAACCCGTCCGCAGCGTGCCTGGTTTCGCGGACAGCGCCAGGTGCACGCCGACGACGTCGTGGCCCGCGTCAACCGCCCGCGCCGCGGCGACGGCCGAGTCGACTCCTCCGCTCATTGCAGCCAGTACCCGCATCGCTTACACCTCTTGCTTCTGGGTCTGCTTGCGCATGCCGGCAAGTCCTGCCTGCCGCGCCCGGGCGACGACCCCGCCGATCTCCCGCGCGAGCGCGGTCACGTCATCCAGTATCGATGTATGGCCCAGCGAGAAGCGCAAGGAGCCGCGCGCAGCCGCGGCGTCGGCGCCCATCGCCAGCAACACGTGGCTCGGCTGGGCGACACCAGCGGTGCAGGCCGAGCCGGTGGAGCATTCGATTCCCTTGGCGTCCAGCAGCATCAGCAGGCTGTCGCCGGCACAGCCGGGGAACGTGAAGTGGGCATGGCCGGGCAGGCGCTCGCCGCGACCGCCGTTGAGGATCGCGTCGGGGACCTCGCGCTGGACCGCCGCGATGAGTTCGTCGCGGAGCTTCTCGACGCGCGCGGCGTATTCGGCGCGGCCCTCGGCCGCCACGCGGACAGCGGTGCCGAAGCTGACGATGGCCGGGACATCGAGGGTGCCGGAACGCACGCTGCGTTCCTGGCCGCCACCGTGCAAAACCGGGGTGCACTCGGTGTCGCGGCCGAGGAGGAGGGCGCCAACGCCGTACGGGCCCCCGAGCTTGTGGCCCGTCAAGGTGAGGGCGGAGGAGCCGCTGGCTGCGAAGTCGACCGGGACGGCGCCGACGGCCTGGACGGCGTCGGTGTGCAGCGGGATGCCGTGCTCGGCGCAGATGGCGGCGAGCTCGGCGATCGGGTTGATGCTGCCGACCTCGTTGTTGGCCCACATGACCGTTGCGAGGGCGACGGTCTCGGGCGAGGACTCGATCGCGGCGCGCAAGGTGGCCGGCGAGACGCGACCCTGGTCGTCGACTTCGAGCCAGGTGATCTCGGCGCCACACTGGGACTCGAGCCATTCGACGGTGTCGAGGACGGCGTGGTGCTCCACGACACTGCACAAGACACGGCGGCGACCACGGTCGGCGTTCTGGCGGGCCCAGTAGATGCCCTTGACCGCGAGGTTGTCACTCTCCGTGCCGCCTCCAGTGAAGATCACTTCGGAGGGGCGGGCGCCCAGGGCTTCGGCAATGATCTCGCGGGACTCCTCCACGACGCGGCGTGCGCGGCGGCCCGAAGAGTGCAGTGCGGAGGCGTTGCCCACGGTGGACAAAGCCTCGGTCATCGCCGCAACGGCTTCGGGCAGCATCGGGGTGGTCGCCGCATGGTCGAGATAGGTCATCGCCACATCAGGGTAGTCCGCTCCAGCCCGTGACGAAGTCCACCCTGGGCCCGGAAGTGGCCTGTCACACCTTCCGCGGCCATCGGCTGGTCACTCGAACTCCCAGCAAAGCGAGCAGAACGAGGGCAACAGCGAGGATCGCCATCGCCGGCGACGGGTGAACGGCCGAGGCGACCACGGCCAGCAGGACGCCGCCGAGGCCGATGAGCAGGGCCGAGCCGACCCAGTCGGCCAGCTGCATCGCGGAGGTGTTGAAGCCGCGTTCGCCTTCCGGGGAGTAGCGGAGCAGGAGGACGGAGATCGCCGGCATGGCGATGCCCATCCCGGCACCGCCGATGGCGCAGATCACGAAGGCCAGCCACGCGGGGCACCAGGGCTGCGCGATGAAGCCGAAGCCCACCAAGGCCACGGCGACCAGGCCGAAGCCGATGCGGAGCGTCGCCTCGCGGGACCAGTCCAGGAACCGTCCCTGAAGTCCGGAGGCGGCCGACCAGCCGAGGGCGGTGATCGTCAACGGCAAGCCGGCCAGGGCGGGGCCGTAGCCGTGGACGGCGCTCATCGTGAGGGGCAGGTAGGCCTCCATCCCTGCGTAGGCGCCGGAAAGCAAAGCGCGGGAGGCGACGACGGTGGGCAGACCGGGGCGGAAGGTCAAAGTGCCTGCGGGGAGCAGCTTCCGAAGCGCCAAACCGAGCGCCACGAGGCCGACGGCCCCGTAGACGAGGGCGAGAGGCGACGGGTGCTGAGCGGCCCACGTCAAGGCGGCGACACCGAGCGCGGCGACGACGGCCGGGACGGCGCCGGCGCGGCGCGCCTCCGCGGCCGGGACGTGATCGGGCAAGCCGCGAACGACGACGACCAGCAGCGCGACGCCGAGGGCGACCAGCGGAACCAGGCCGAGGAATACCCAGCGCCACCCGATGCCGACGGTGATCAGGCCGGCGACCGAAGGGCCGATCACGGCGGGCAGGACCCAGGCGGCGGCGTTCGCGGCGTAGATGACGGGGCGTTCGCGGTCGGTGAACGTCAGGGCGATGAGCAGGGACACCGCGACCAGCAGGAAGCCTGAGCCAAGACCCTGGAGGGCGCGGCCGGCCAGGAGCATGGGCATCGACGTTGCGGTGCCGGCCACCACGAGGCCGGCGGCGAACAGCGCCGGACCGGCCAGGAGCGCGGGTGCCGGGCCGCGACGGTCGCCCCTGCGGCCGGACAGGACGGTCGCGACGACGCTGGCGATCAGGAACGTCGTGAACGGCCACGAGTACAGCGCGAGGCCGTGCAGTTCGGCGACGAGCGTGGGCATGGCCGTGGCGACGCCCATGCTTTCGAAGGCCACCAACGTGACCACGAGCAACAAGCCGATCGTCGTGAGCCGGTGCTCGCGGCTCCACAGCACGCTTCTTCGGGGCTGGGCCTGGGCATCGACGGTTCGGCTCATGATCGACAGCCTGCAACCTCCAGCCCTGTGGAGGTCAAGCCGCTTTTCACGCGGTCCGGTGCACCGCCACCGGATCGAGCCTCAGGTCGCGGGCGAGCGCGGCGGCCTCGCCGCGGGAGCTGACCTCGAGTTTCTCGAGGAGGTTGCGCACGTGGAACTTCACCGTGTGCTCGCTGAGCTGCAGCTGCGCGGCGATCTGACGGTTGCGCAGCCCCTGCGAAATGCCCGAAAGGACTTCGACCTCCCGCGCGTTGAGCCGGTCGAGCGGGCGCAGTTCGGGCGGCTCGACGGTGTCCAGCGGCAGGGCGGCGGTGATCGTCGCGCCCCAGCCCGGGACGGCGTCGACCTCCCAGCTGCCGCCGAGGGGCGTGATGCGTTCGGTGAGGCCCGGGTCGAGGACGACGTCGGGGATGTCCGGCGCGTCGTCGCGGACGGTGATGCGGAGGGCGGCGCCGTCGAGGCGCCAGGAAGCGCGGATGCGGGTCGTGCCGGGGCGGTCGAGGGCCGCGATGACCAGGCCGCGCGTGACGGTGCGGGCCGTGTGGGCGATGTCCTGCCGCAGCTGGCGGTCGTCGGTGGGGGCGACGAGGTCGACGGCGACGTCGGCGTGGCCGACCACCGGCGAAAGCTGGTCGGCGAGCACGCCGAACGCGGCGCGAGCGGACTCCGCGGACAACGCCTGGTCACGGTCCGCAACCGCGCGCAGGTCCAGGAGCGCGCGAGCGGCCAGGTCGGTCGCCGTCTGGCGCGCGGCCGCGTCGCCGAGCCGGCCCGAGCGCAGGACGGCCAGGAGCGCGACGAGCGTGGCCGCGTGCGTCTGGCCGAGGTCGGTGACGGTCTGGGCGCGCGCGGACGCGGCGGCGAGGTTGCTCGCGAGGACGTCGGGACCGGGGTCGACGGCGCGTTGACCGGCGTCTGTGCTGGTCAGGTGCCAGAGACGGGCGGCGAGCCCCAAGGCCTCGGCGGACGGCTCGGCAACGGACGGCACCAGGGCGATCACCGCACCGTTGCCGACGGCGGGACGAGAGGTGAGCAGGACCAGGCGGCGTTCGACGCCGGCGAGCACACCGTCGAGGACCACGGCCTCACCCGGGACGGCTCGCTCGGCGAGGTGGTCCAGCTCCGCGCTGGTCACGGCACCGGTGATGGTCGTGTCGCCGGTGACCTTGAACGGGCTGCGCGGGCAGTCGCCCGTCTGCATGGCGGCCGCGCGGTGCGGCAGCACGGCGGCGAGCTCCTGCGAGAAGCGCGGCAGCATCTCGGGCCGCGGTGCGGAGATGACACGCACGGCGACGTCGAGCACGTGGGCCGGGTTCGTCCAGGAGGCGTCCATGTGTCCACGGTAGGCGCGTACGAAGGGACCGGTCCTGCTCTTCCGGATAGTGAACGCTACTCGTCCGAGCGGTTCGGATCGCGACGCGGGACAGTTGACTCGAAGCAGGACGAACGACCGTCCCGAATCGAAGGAAAGTACGAGGAACCATGCGAGCCATCACCTTCGCCGCGTACGGCGGCCCGGACGTCCTGCAGCTCAGCGACGTCCCGCTGCCCGAACCCGGCCCCGGGCAGGTCCGCGTCGCCGTGCGGCGCGCGGGCGTGAACCCCATCGACTGGAAGATCCGCAGCGGCGCCATGGCCCAGGGCTCCGCGCCGAAGACCCCGCAGATCCCCGGCGCCGAGTTCTCCGGCGTCGTGGACGCGGTGGGCGACGGCGCGACGGTGGCCGTCGGCGACGAGGTCTTCGGGTGGTCGACCACCGGCGCGTACGCGGAGTATGCGCTGGCCACGGCCATCGCCCGCAAGCCGGCCAGCCTGTCGTGGGAAGACGCAGCGGCGTTGCCCGTAGCCGGCGAAACGGCGTTACGCGTCCTGCGGCTGCTGGACGTCAAGGCCGGCGACCTGCTGCTGATCCACGGCGCAAGCGGCACTGTCGGGCGCTTCGCGACGCAGGCGGCCGTCGCGCTCGGGGCAACCGTCATCGGCACGGCGGGACAACGCAGCCTCGACGACGTGAAGTCGCTCGGCGCCATCCCCGTCCTCTACGGCGACGGCTGGCCGGAGCGCGTCCGCGACGCGGCAGACCGGCCGGTGGACGCCGTGTTCGACGCGTCGGGTCACGGCGTGCTGCCGGAGTCCGTGGAGCTTCGCGGGTCGAAGGAGCGGGTGGTGACCATCGCGGACGGGGCGGCGTTCGAGCTCGGGCTGCCGTTCTCGGCCGGTGGCGCGGACGACCAGAAGCCCGAGGTGCTGGAGGAGATCCTCGAGTACGCGGGACGCGGGCTGCAGATCGCGCAGGGCAAGAGTTATCCGCTGGAGGACGCCGCGGCCGCACAGGAGGAGAGTCAGGCGGGGCATCCGGGAGGGAAGATCACGATCGTCGTTTCCTGACGATCTGAGGGGTCGAACGTCTCAGCCGGAGGTGGTTCGGCTGAGACAAGCTCCACCTGATCGTGTGGAGGTCTTCGATCATCACGCCGATTTCTTGGGATAATTGCCTGGTCAGAGAGTTTTGCCGCTGAAAGGCGATGGTGTCGGGTCGGTTGGTGAGGTCTTCTCCGGAGGCTGGTTGGAGGGGTGCTCGCCGACGTTGCCGCTGAGTGGCGACACGCGGGAAACGTCGTCCGGGCTCGGCGTTCTGTGGCTGGCCGGAGAACCGCTCGCACGGGATTTGCCGCTCAGTGGCGACGGCCTGCGAACGGCGCCTGGGGCGACGTCCGCGAGGCGGCAACCAGAGTCCGGCGTCTCACGGCAAGCGCGAACGCGAGGTCGGTCGCACGTGCTTGCCGGGTTTCGCCGTTCAGTGGCGACGCCCAGGCGACGCGACCGCCGCGTCTGAGTAGACAGCGGTTTGCGGGTGTCGCCGCTCAGTGGCGACGCGAGCGTTGCATCAGAGCAAAACAGTGGTTCGCGGGTGTCGCCGTTCAGTGGCGACACCCGCGAACCTGCAGGTCAAGCATCAAAGCCGGCTCAGTGAACCGGCTGCGCCTCGGCCGTCTCGACGGACGCCTTGGCCGGAGGAGCCGTGGACACCCGACGGCGACCCTGGGCCGGGATCCGGACTGTCCCAAGCGCCGAGTGCACCGACGCCTCCGCAAGGGCGGCGAGCGAGCGGCGGTCTTCCGCACGCCCCGGGGCGATCTCAGGGCAGACATGCGCCTCGAGGACCAAGCCGCGCAGCGAGGCCACTCGCCGCAGGGAGGCGATGAGGGACTCCGGTCCGATGAAGGCCGGCATGCTGGTCTCGCGGCCGTCGGCGAGGCGGTAGCGCAGGGCGATGGGGCGGACGGGCACGCCACCGTCGATGGCGGCCTGGAAGGTGGCCGTGGTGAAGCGGCCCGACGCGAGGCCGCACCACGTGGTGCCTTCGGGGGTGACGTTGACGAGCGAGCCGGAGCGCAGGGCGTCGGCGAGCTCGGTCATGGTGTCGGGCAGCGTGCGGAGGCGTTCGCGGTCGAGGAAGATGCTGCCGCCGCGGCGGACGAGGGTGCCGAGGACCGGCCAGGAGCCGATTTCGACCTTCGCGAGGGCGCGCATCGGACGCAGGGCGTTGATGGCGACGATGTCCAGCCACGAGATGTGGTTGTTCACCACCAGCGCGCCGCGGCCGGCGGGGGCGGCGAGGAAGTCGGCGCCGCCCTGGACGACCAGCTTCACGCCGAACGCGCGCAGGACCGAGTGGAAAATGGTCCGGACCAGGCGTTCCCGGCCCCGGCCGCGCAGCACGAGCAGCATGGGCGCGGTCAGGAGAGCCGCGAGGACGACGCCGATCGCAGACGCGAAGCGAACCACGCGGCGCGGGAACGAGACTGTGGCAGCGCCTTCGGTGAGGCAGCCATCGCCGCAGGGCGACGTCGGCATCCAGGCGTGGCTCATACCTGCACTCCGAGGAAGAACTTCAGGTAACGCTCGTCGATCTTGTGCAGGTCGAGCAGCACGAAGAAGTCGGCGACGCCGAAGTCCTCGTCGAGTGCCGGCGGGCCGCAGACCTCGGCGCCGAGCCGCACGTAGCCCTTGATCAGCGGCGGCAGCATGGCGCGGTCGGGGCGGGCGACGGAGTCGGAATCCCACGGGTGCAGCGGCGAAACGCGGCGCGTCTCGTCGGCGTAGTGCTTGGCGCGCAACACATCCCAGACGCCGGCGGCGTAGCTGCCGCCGTCGCTCAGTGGCACGGACGCGCAGCCGGCGAGGTAGCGGTGGCCGGAAAGCAGCATGTACCGCGCGATCCCCGCCCACACCAGGCTCACGACGGCGCCGCTGCGGTGGTCCGGGTGAACGCAGGAGCGGCCGGTCTCGACGAGCGTCGAGCGCAGGCCGGAAAGGGCTGTCAGGTCGAATTCGCTGTCGGAATACAGGCTGCCGGCCTGCGAGGCGCGCTCCGGCGGCAGCATGCGGTAGCAGCCGACGATGTCGCCGGTCTTGTCGTCGCGCACCACGAGGTGGTCGCAGAACTCGTCGAAGTAGTCGACGTCGAGACCAGGCTTCAGGGAATTGAGGTGGGCCCCCATCTCCTCGGCGAAAACCTGGTGCCGCAGCTTCTGCGCGGCGAGCACTTCTTCGTTCGCGTGGGCCACGAGCAGGGAGTACCTCGGCGCATCGGCCGGGAGCTCGACACCCGCCTGATCAGTGCTGACGAGGAGCTGAGACGACGTCATGAACACTGTGTACCTGCGACCTGGAAACCGCGGAGAGTGCCAATCGATGACCGATTAGTGCACGTTGAGTTAATTGCAGGTTCTCAGGCTTTTCTCAGGGTCCGACATACGCCGAAGGCCGCTGAGCGGTACATCGCCCAGCGGCCTTCGGTGCGGGAAAACGTCAGCCCTTGCGCTTCTCCACGGCCTCCGTCAGCTGCGGCGCGACGTTGAACAGGTCGCCCACGATGCCGAAGTCGGCGATCTCGAAGATGGGCGCCTCGGCGTCCTTGTTGACGGCGATGATCGTCTTCGACGTCTGCATGCCGGCGCGGTGCTGAATCGCTCCGGAGATGCCGAGCGCGATGTACAGCTGCGGCGACACCGTCTTGCCGGTCTGGCCCACCTGGAACTGCGCCGGGTAGTAGCCGGAGTCGACGGCCGCGCGCGAAGCGCCGACAGCCGCGCCGAGCGAGTCGGCCAGCTTCTCGACGACGTCGAACTTCTCGGCCGAACCGACACCGCGGCCACCGGAGACGACAATCGACGCCTCGGTGAGCTCCGGACGGTCGCCACCGACGATCGGCTCAATGCCGGTCACCTTCGCGGACTTCGCCGCGTCCTGCGCCGGAATCTCGACGGTCTCTTCAGCGGCAGCACCGTCGGCGGCCTCGGCCTCGACGGCACCCGGACGCACCGAGATCACCGGCGTGCCCTTGGCAGCCTTGGACTTCACGGAGAACGCGCCACCGAAGATGGACTGGTCCACCGAACCGTCGGCGTTCACGCCCACCGCGTCGTAGAGCAGACCGGAGCCCAGCCGCACGGCGACGCGCGCCGCCACCTCCTTGCCCTCGGCGCTGGCGGCGACGAGCACGGCAGCCGGCGAAGCCTGCTCCGCAAGCTTCGTCAGCACGTCGACCTTCGGGGTCACCAGGTAGCTCGTGGCGTCGTCGCCCTCGGCGACGTAGACCTTCGCGGCGCCGTGGCCGGCGAGCGCTTCCTTGGCCTTGGCCGCGGTGCCCGTGGGGCCCACGACGACGGCCGAGGGCTCACCCAGCGCGCGGGCGGCGGTCAGCAGCTCGAGCGTGACCTTCTTGACATCACCGTCGACGTGGTCGACGAGGACGAGTACTTCAGCCATTTTTCGTGATCCTCCTCGAAACCGTGTCTCAGATGAGCTTCTGCGCGACCAGGTACTCGGCGACCTTGGTGCCGCCGTCGCCCTCGTCCTCCACCTTCTCGCCCGCGGTGCGCGGCGGCTTCGGGGACGACTCGAGCACGGTGGACCACGCGTTGGCGAGGCCGACCTCGCCCGCGTCGATGCCGAGGTCGGCGACGGTGAACGTCTCGACCGGCTTCTTCTTGGCGGCCATGATGCCCTTGAACGACGGGTAGCGCGGCTCGTTGATCTTCTCGCCGACGCTCACGAGCGCCGGCAGATTCGCCTCGAGGTGGGTGATGCCGTCCTCGGTCTCGCGGTCGGCCTTCACACTGGAGCCCTCGACGGTCAGCTGGCGCACGTAGGTCAGCTGCGGCAGGCCGAGCAGCTCGGCGACGATCGCCGGCACGGCGGCGCCGCGGCCGTCGGACGCCTCGTTGCCGGCGATGATCAGGTCGTAACCCTCGACCTTGCCGATCGCGGCGGCCAGCACCTTGGCGGTGGCGATGGCGTCGGAGCCGTGCAGCGCCTCGTCGGAGACGTGGATGGCCTTGTCGGCGCCCATGGACAGCGCCTTGCGGATGGCGTCGGTGGCGCGGTCGGGGCCGACGGAGATCACGGTGACCTCGCCCTCGCCCGCCTCCTTGATCTTCAGCGCCTCTTCGACGGCCTTCTCGTTGATCTCGTCGAGCACGGCGTCTGCGGATTCGCGGTCAAGTGTGTTGTCGGCACCGGAGAGCTTCCGCTCCGAATAGGTGTCCGGTACCTGCTTGACCAGGACAACGATGTTCGTCATGGGTCTTCTTCGACCTCCCGGTTGGGGCCGGCTCTCGGCCGCGGGACAGTGCTCTACTGGCCGGTAGATTAGGGCCATTCAGGCGGCGGGACCCGCCGAGGTGACGGCATTCACCTGGATGAGCAATCTTTTGAGACCATCGTCCCGATAGTCCGCCGGTTAACCCGTCCAGCACACCGCTCGCCCGATCGGACCAACGGTGGGCTACTGGCAGTAGGCCGACAGGCGTTAACCTCCCCGACCATGCCCGCGCACATCGCCGTAGTCACGGACTCGACCTCGTGCCTGCCCGACAAACTCGCCGCCCGTTGGGGCATCGGCGTGGTGCAGGTTCAGCTGCACGTCGGGGATCAGACGGACGACGAACACCGGTTCGACCGCAACGAGCTCATCGCCGCCATGAAAACCGGCCACAGCGTCACCACCTCGCCGCCCGACCCGGGTGCGTTCTTCTGGACGTACCAGGACGCCGCCGCACGCGGCGCGTCCGCCATCGTCAGCCTGCACATCTCCGGCCGCCTTTCGGAGACCGTGCAGGCGGCCCGCGAGGCGGCGCAGCAGGTCCGGATCCCCGTGCACATCATCGACAGCGGAACGGCCAGCATGAGCCTCGGTTACGCAGCGGTGTCCGCCGCGCGCGTCGCCGGCGCCGGGGGCCAGCTCGCGCGCGTGCTCGAAGCCGCCGAGCGCCGCGTTCGCGCCGCCACCGAGCTGATCTACGTGGACACGCTCGAATACCTCCGGCGCACGGGACGCGTCGGAGCCGCCCAGTCGTTGGTGGGTACGGCGTTCTCGATCAAGCCGTTGCTCACCGTGCGTAACGGTGAAGTGTCGCCGCTGGCGCGCGTTCCCGGCACGAAACGCGCGATGAACCGTCTGGTGGACCTCGCGGTGAAGGCCGCGGGCGACCAGCGCGTGGACATCGCGGTGACGCGCTTCGGCTCCGACGAAACCGAGGTCGTGCGGCGCCTCAGGGACCGCATCCCCGGGATCACGGACGTCGTGGTCGGCGACGCGAGCACGGTGATCGGCGCGCACGTCGGCCCGGGCGCGCTGAGCATCACGGTGTCGCCGAGCTGACCGGCTTCCGTCCCGGTACGAGCAGCACGACGAGCGGCACCAGCACGCCCAGCGCGAGCGTTGACAGGATCATTACTCGGTCGCCCGTCGCGAAGTGGCCGACGTGCCCGAGGTGGTAGACAAAGTGCGGCACGGCGAACAGCAGCGCCGCGACGGCCGCCAGGCGCGCGACGGCTGTGGTGCCGATCACGGCGGCGCCGGTCAGCGTCGCGGCCAGCGCCAGATTGAGGGCGCCGAAGTCGCGGATGAGGTGTTCGTCGAACGCTCCGTCCATGCTGACCCAGCCGTGGCGGAAGCCGGGAAAGTCCTGGTAGAAGCCCAGGGGCGACAGGAGTGGCCACAGCCCCGTCGCCGCCGTGACGACGCCGAGCAGCACCAGCAGTACGCGCGTGAGGGTCCGTTGCATGGGGCGGGAACGAGACGGCGGTCGGGAACGTGACACGCGCTAGGGTCGCGCAGGTGACCAACGCAGCCACCCGGGCCGAGGCACTTCACCTCACCGGCGAACGGACCGTCCCCGGCATCCCCGAGGAGAACTACTGGTTCCGTCGCCACGAAGCCGCCTACGTCGCCCTGCTCCCCCACTGCGCCGGCGCGATGGTGCTGGAGGCGGGCTGCGGCGAGGGTTACGGCGCGGGTCTGATCGCGAAGACGGCGCGACGCGTGCTGGCGCTGGACTACGACGTGCCGACGACGGAGCACGTCGCGCGCCGGTACCCGGAGGTCGCGGTGGCACGCGCGAACCTGGCGTATTTGCCGTTGAGGGGCGAATCCGTGGACGTGGTCGCGAACTTCCAGGTGATCGAGCACCTGTGGGACCAGGACGGGTTCCTCGCCGAGTGCTTCCGCGTGCTGCGGCCGGGCGGGAAACTGCTGGTCACGACGCCGAACCGGCTCACGTTCACGCCGGACTCCGACACGCCGCTGAACCCGTTCCACACGCGGGAGCTCGCACCGTCCGAATTGGACGGTCTGCTGCGCGCCGCCGGGTTCGCCGTCCAAATGCTACAAGGGTTGCATCACGGGGACCGGCTGCAGGATCTGGAACGCGCGTACGGCGGCTCGATCATCGACGCGCAGCTCGAAGTGGTGATGGGCTCGCTGCCCGGGCAGGCCGTGTGGCCGGCGGGGTTGCTCGCCGACGTCGCGGCGATCGGGGCGGAGGACTTCTCCGTCCGCGGTGCTGACCTGGACGCGAGCCTCGATCTGGTCGCGGTGGCGGTGCGCCCGTGACTCCGCCCGCCTCGGAAGGCACGTTCTGCCTCGTGCTGCACAGCCACCTGCCCTGGTTGCCGCACCACGGCAGCTGGCCCGTCGGCGAGGAGTGGCTCTACCAGGCGTGGGCGCATTCGTACCTGCCGGTCGTCGACCTGCTGCAGCGTTTCGCCGCTGAGGGGCGACGCGACGTCCTGACGCTCGGCATGACGCCCGTGCTCGCGGCGCAGCTCGACGATCCGTACGCGATCCGCGCGTGCCACGACTGGCTCGGCCATTGGCAGCTGCGCGCGCAGCACGCGTCGACGCTGTGGGGCGGCGACCCGCTCCTGCGCGACCTGGCCGCGGCCGAACACCAGACGGCCGCGCGCGCGACGGAGCAGCTGGAGACGCGCTGGCGCCACGGGTTCTCGCCGATCCTGCGGTCGCTTGTGGACAGTGACACGATCGAGCTGCTGGGGGGACCGCTCGCGCACCCGTTCCAGCCGTTGCTGGACGAGGACGTCCGCTCGTTCGCCCTGCGCGAAGGCCTAGCCGATACGCAGCTGCGCGCCGGGCGGCGGCCGGAGGGCATCTGGGCTCCGGAATGCGGCTACGAGCCCGGCATGGAGCGCGGTTACGCGGCGGCCGGCGTGCAGCGGTTCCTGGTCGACGGGCCGTCGCTGCACGGCGACACGTCGGCGGCGCGCACGGTGGGCTCCTCGGACGTGATGTGTTTCGGGCGCGACCTCGAGGTGACGTACCGCGTCTGGTCGCCGAAAGCCGGCTACCCCGGCCACGCGGCGTACCGCGATTTCCACACGTGGGCGCACGAAGTGGGGTTGAAGGCTTCGCGCGTCACCGGCAAGCAGGTGCCGCCCCACGAGAAGGCGCCGTACGACCCGGCGCTGGCGGCCGGTGTGCTCGGTACGCACGTGAAGGACTTCGTCGACACGGTCGTCGCGCGGCTGCGTTCGCTGCGGGAGCAGCACGGGCGCGAGTCGCTGGTGGTCGCGGCGTACGACACGGAGCTGTTCGGGCACTGGTGGCACGAGGGTCCCGCGTGGCTTGAGGGCGTTCTGCGTGCGTTGCCCGAGGCGGGTGTGCGCGTGACGACGCTGAAGGGCGCACTGGAGGCCGGCCACGTGGGGGCGCCGATCGACTTGCCGGCGTCGTCGTGGGGCTCGGGCAAGGACTGGCGCGTGTGGGACGGCGAGCAGGTGGCCGACATGGTGCAGGACAACACCGCGTTGCAGAAACGCTTGCTGGACCTCGTTTCCGGGCACTTCGGGGAGCACGGGGGGACCGCTCGCGACACCGTGGCCGATCAGGCCGTCGCGGAGGCGATGCTGGCGTTGTCGAGCGATTGGGCGTTCATGGTCACCAAGGACTCCGCCGCGGACTACGCGCGCCGGCGCGCCCGCGTGCACACCTCGCGGTTCGACGAGCTCGCCGGGCTGCTGCGCTCCGGCGACCGGGCCCGCGCGCACGAGCTCGCGGCGGAGTACCGCCGCGCCGATGGACCGTTCGGACAGCTGGACGCACGGCAGCTGCTGCCACACAAGTGAAAGGGACACCGAGGAATGAGCATTCGCGACATCCCGCTGAAGACGCTCTCGGGTGAGGACACCACCCTGGGCGCGCTCGGCGGCAAGGCGCTGCTGGTGGTCAACGTCGCCTCGAAGTGCGGCCTGACCCCGCAGTACACCGGCCTGGAGCGGCTGCAGGAACGCTACGGCGACAAGGGTTTCTCCGTCGTCGGGTTCCCGTGCAACCAGTTCGCCGGCCAGGAGCCCGGGACGGCCGACGAGATCCAGACATTCTGCTCCACCACCTACGGCGTCACCTTCCCGCTGTTCGAGAAGGTCGAGGTGAACGGCGACGACCGTCACCCGCTGTACTCCACGCTCACCCAGACCGCGGACGCAGAGGGTGAAGCGGGCGACGTGCAGTGGAACTTCGAGAAGTTCCTGATCAGCTCCGACGGTGATGTCGTGGGCCGATTCCGTCCGCGGACCGAGCCCGAGGACGACACCGTGGTGAAGGCGATCGAGGCTGTGCTGCCTGCCTGATTTTGACGTCGGCGAAGGGCGGGGACTCCGTTGGGGTTCCCGCCCTTTTTCCGTGTCGCCGTTCAGTGGCGAAACGTCTCTAGCTGGGGTTTTGCTGCTCCTGGGCGGCTTCGACGGCCGGGGACGAGCCGCGGGCGATGACGGCGCGGTTGCGGGCCGCCGCGACATCCGCGTCGAGTTTGGTCAAGCGGCGGTCGTAGGTGAGGAGGCCGTTGACCTCGTTTTCGACGTCCGTGGTCTGGGTGTAGATCGCGCCTGAGAGGCCCAGTTCGTCCACGAGGGATTCCAGCCGGGTGCTGAGCTCCGCGTAACGGCGCGTGAGGTGCTCGGCGTCAGCGGTCATCTCGTACGCGTTGGGCGGGCCGGGCCAGCGGTGGTCGTCGAGGACGAGACCGAGGCCACCGTACTCACCGTCGACGAGCGCGCGGTGGTCCTGCACGCGCGGCTCGCCGGGGCCGACGTAAGTGTGGTCGTCGTAGACGTCGCCGGCACCCACGTCGGTGCGGGAGAAGCAGCAGTTGACGCCGCTGTTGGCCACGACGAGGCGAGTCGGGTCGAGTTCCTTCACCAGCTCGGCGATCCGCGCCGTGTCGAACTCGCCCCAGCCCTCGTTGAACGGCACCCACGCGACGATCGACGGCACGTTGCGCAGCTGCCGCACCATTTCCCGCAGCTCGGCCTCGAAGCGTTCCTTACCCTCGGGCACCGGGTCCGGCGCCGGCCCGGGCGGCCCGTCGAACGACACCACCAGCGACGGCATGTCCTGCCACACGAGCAGCCCCATCCGGTCGGCCCAGTGGTACCAGCGCGCGGGCTCGACCTTCACGTGCTTGCGCACGAAGTTGAAGCCGAGCTCTTTCGTCTTTTCGAGGTCGAACCGCAGGGCGTCGTCGGTGGGCGCGGTGTAGCCGCCGTCGGGCCAATAACCCTGATCGAGCGGGCCGTGGAGGAAGGTGATCCGCCCGTTGAGGGCGATGCGGGGGCGGCCGGCGGCGTCCGGGACGAGCTCCACGGTGCGCAGGCCGCCATAGCTGGTGACCTCGTCGAGCACCTCGCCGTGGTGGTCGAGCAGGCGCACGGTGAGGTCGTAGAGATACGGATCGTCGGGAGTCCACCAGTGGGGCTCCGGGACGTCCGCCCGCAGCCGCGTGCCGACCGCTCCGCGGACGCTCACGATCTCGTCGCCGCTGGGTGGCGAAACGCTCAGCTCGACCTGCGCGCCACCCTTGATCTGCGGAAACACGGTGAAGCCCGCGAGGTCCGGAGTGATCTCCAGGTCCTCGATGCGGTCGGAGGGCACCGGTTCGAGCCACACCGGTTGCCAGATCCCGGACGTCGGCGTGTAGCAAATGCCGCCCGGCGCGTTGCGCTGCTTGCCGAGCGGGAACGGCGAGATGTCGGTGCGGTCCTCGGCGCGAACGGTCAGTTCCTGCGGCCCGGACGCACGCAGCGCATTGGTGACATCCGCCTCGAACGCCGTGTAGCCACCCTCGTGGGTGACCACGAGCTGGTTGTTCACCCAGACCTTCGCCGTCTGGTCGACCGCGCCGAAGTGCAGTAGCACCCGTTCGCCACGCCAGTCGTCCGGGACCACGAACAACCGCCGGTACCAGACGACCTCGTCGCGCCGGTTGATCCCGGAGAGTGCCGATTCCGGTGCGAAGGGGACCAAGATGCGCTCGCCGTAGCCGACGGGCCGGGGTCCCTCGGGCGAGGACGGCCACCCCGCGTAGTCCCAGACGCCGTTGAGGTTCAGCCACCGCGGCCGCCTCAGCTGCGGTCTGGGGTAGTCGGAGAGCACGTCGGAGGGGCTGACGAGGTCGGTCCACGGCGTCGTCAGGGGCGGGTCCGCGCGCTGCCACTCGGGCTGGCTGGAAGTCATCACCTCCGATGGTGACAGAGTTCGAAGGCGGCGACAGCCGGGCCGCCCGGCGGAAGCGACTGGCGAGTAACCTCTGGCCATGCGCGTGCTGATGTTGTCGTGGGAGTACCCGCCCGTGGTCATCGGCGGGCTCGCCCGGCACGTGCACGCGCTGGCCCGGCACCTCGCCCAGCAGGGCCACGACGTGGTGGTTCTCTGCCGTCACCAGGCCGGCACCGACGCGTCGACGCACCCGCGCAGCGACCGCGACGTCGAGGGCGTGCGGCTGATCCGCGTGGCCGAGGACCCGATGCACCTGACGTTCGAGCGCGACCTCGTCGCCTGGACGCTCGCCATGGGACACGCCATGATCCGCGCCGCGCAGGACCTGCTGCGCACGTGGCAGCCCGACGTCGTCCACGCGCACGACTGGCTCGTGACCCACCCGGCGATCGCCATCGCCGAGGCCGCGCGGGCGCCGCTCGTCGGCACCGTGCACGCGACCGAGGCGGGCCGGCATTCCGGCTGGCTTTCGCACCCGCTCAACCAGCAGGTGCACTCCGTCGAGTGGTGGCTGGCCAACCGCGCCGACGCGGTCATCACGTGCTCGCAGGCGATGCGCAAGGAAGTGGCGCACCTGTTCGAGATCGAGGCCGCCGACGTCACCGTGATCCACAACGGCATCGAAGAACGCAGCTGGCGCGTCTCGGCCGCCGAGGTGGCGAAGATGCGCGAACGGCACAGCCCCGACGGCGCGCCGTTCCTGCTGTTCTTCGGCCGGCTGGAGTGGGAGAAGGGCGTGCAGGACCTGCTGGCCGCGCTCCCCCGCATCCGTCGCCAGTTTCCAGGCACTCGGGTGGTCGTTGCCGGTAAGGGACGACACCACGACGAGCTGGTCGCGCAGGCGCGCAAGCTGCGGATTCGCCGCGCGGTGGACTTCGTCGGTCACCTGCCCGACCGCGACCTGCGCGCGCTGCTGGCCGCGGCGGACGCGGTGGTGCTGCCGAGCCGGTACGAGCCATTCGGGATCGTCGCCCTGGAGGCCGCGGCCGCGAAGGCGCCGCTCGTCGCGTCGACGGCGGGCGGACTCGGCGAGGTGGTCGTCGACGGGGAGACGGGCCTGGCGTTCGAACCGGGCGACGTCGCGGGTCTGGCCACGGCGGTCACGACCGTCCTGGGCGACGCCGTCGCCGCGACCCGACGCGCGCGAGCGGCCCAGTCGCGCCTCGCGGCGGACTTCGACTGGGGACGCATCGCCGAGGCGACCGCGGAGGTCTACCGGCGCGCGCGCATGGGTGAACCGATCGAGCTGGGACGCCCGAAGATCGCGACGGGCAACGCGTTCGAACTCTGAATCGGCCCGCCGTCAGAAGTGGCAGGGCCGGACGCACGCGGCGTGCGCCTACGCGGGCGCCGAAACCGCCGGCGTCGCGGTGAGAGCAACGGCGAAAACGGCGAGTAAAGCAGCGACGACGGCTCTGGATCTGCTGGTCACGACGGCTCCTTGGATTTTCGGTGGGTGTTCGAAGCATCCGTCGGTCGTCGCGCGCGAAACAATGGGGGAAGCAGTAGGTAGGCCTACCTGAACGCGGCGAGTGACCGGTTCGTCCGGCTTCGTCGCGGGAACGTGGAACGCATGGTGTCGCCGCTCATCGACCACGCGGCCGGGCTCGTCCCGGCTGTCGTCGGGATGCGTTGTGCGCCAGTCTTTTGCCGTTTTTCGACCCATGGATTGTTCAACGATCCGCGTTCCGCCCTGCCTGGGCCGGTGACGAGGCCGTGGTGAGGACATTGTTCTTCGATCGAATCGACGCCGGACGGCGACTCGGGCGGATCCTGGCCAGGCAGCCGTGGGTCGAACCTGTCGTGCTCGGGTTGCCCCGTGGGGGCGTGCCGGTGGCGGCCGAGGTCGCCAAGGTACTCGGGGCTCCGCTGGACGTCGTGGTCGCTCGGAAGATCGGGGCGCCTGGGCGGCGAGAGTTCGGCGTCGGCGCGGTGACGGCGGAGGGGCCGCCCTACTACTCGACGCCGGCGTTGCGCGCGTTCGGGCTCACGCCGAAGGCGATGGAGCCGGCGTGTGCGCTCGAGCGGGCCGAGGCGCGTCGCCGTTTGGCGGCCTATCGCGACGGGCGCGCGGAAGTCGCGGTGGCCGGCCACGACGTGATCGTGGTCGACGACGGACTGGCGACCGGCGTCACCGCGATGGCCGCCGTCCGCGACCTTCGCGACGCGCGACGCGTGGTGCTGGCTGTACCGGTGTGCGCGCCGGACGCCGTCGCGGAGTTCGAGGGCGAGGTGGACCAGTTCATCGCCGTCGCCGCGCCGAGGCGATTCAGCGCCGTGGGCCGTTGGTACGTCGACTTCACCCAGGTGTCGGACGCGACCGTGATGCGGCTCCTCGGGAAGGGATGAAGGGGACCTTCATCCCACTATCCACAACGGACAGTGACGATCGCCGCCGAACGGCGAAAATCCCTGGCACGATCGGCGGTTCAGGGCGCAAGGTATGCGTGCGTCGCCACCCCGGCGATGGGCCGACGTCGACAATGAGGAGAAGCCCGATCATGGACGTCTGGTTCACCGCCGACACCCACTTCGACCACCAGCTGGTGGCCGGCCTGCGCGGGTTCGAGTCGCCGCCCGAGCACGATGAGTTCGTGGTCGAGCGGTGGAACGCCACCGTCCGGCCGGGCGACCAGGTTTGGCACTTGGGCGACGTCGGCATGGGCCGGCTGGCGCGATTCTCCGACACGCTTCGGCAGTTGAACGGCGAGATCCACCTCATCACCGGCAACCACGACGAGCCGTGGCCGGGGCTGCGCCAAGCGCATCGGCACCAACGCGCGTGGCTGGAGCATTTCGCCACGGTGCAAGCGTTTGCGCGCCGGCTGATCGCGGGGCAGAACGTGCTGCTCAGCCATTTCCCCTACGAAGGCGACCATGTCGGCGAGGACCGCGGGTCGCAGTACCGCCTGCCCGACGAGGGGCTGTGGCTGCTGCACGGTCACGTCCACGGCGCGTGGCGCAAGCGGGGCCGGCAGCTGAACGTCGGGATGGACGTGAACGACCTTCGCCCCCTTCACCTCGACGCCATCACCACGGAGTTGGCCGAGCTCGGAAGTCCGGCCGAAACCGGCCTCTGACCAGCGAAATCCTGCTGTCGGTGATCTGTTGCCGCTCAGTGGCGACGAGGCTCAGGGCACGCGGCCGGTCAGGATCGTCACGCGCACCGGTTCGCTGAACGGCGCGTGAGGCTCGATCGCCGAGCGGATGCGGTTCTCGAAGGCCGGCCGTTCGCCGCTGGGTGGTAACTCGTCCTCACCCATGGCCGAGTAGACGCCGCCGATGATCTCGTCGGCGGTGAGGTCGCCCGTGTAGTCAATGGTGCGGAGGCCGACGTCGTAGCCGGCGCCGGTCAGTGCGGCGCGGTAGCGGTCCTGGCTGGCGTCGTCCGTTCCGCAGGTCGCCGTGAGGGGGTGGCCGAACCAGTCGGACAGCACGTTGAGCAGCGCTCGCGACCAGTCGCTGTCTTGGAGCCAAAGCGGCGAACCGTTGGTGACCACCGCGATGCCGCCGCCCGGCCGGAGCATGGGCTTCACGGCGGCGAACAACGTCGGGTGGTCCATCCAGTGCAGCGCTTGCCCGATCGTGACGGCGCCGAGCCCGTCGAGCAGGGAACTCAGCGCGGTGACGTCGGTGTCGCCGCCCAGGAGCCACGACGCGTTGGTCACGCTCGCGTCGGCCGCGGCGCGGCGGGCGCGCGAAAGCATGTCGGGTGAGGGGTCCATGCCCGCGACCGCGCGGACCCGCGCGGCCATCGGCAAAGCGAGCTGTCCCGTGCCACACCCGAGGTCGAGGACCACGTCGTCCCCGGCCAGGGCGAACTCGGCGGCGATCGCATCGAACACCGCCGTCGGGTAGCCGCGGCGATAGCGGTGGTAGAACTCCGTGACTTCTCCGCTGAATCCCAGGCTCATGACTGGATCCTGGCGGCACGTCAGGGAGAAATCACGCGCGTTCGCTCACGGCCGAGGATCAGAAGATCGGGAACTCTTTGCCGTATTCGGATTCCGGGCGCTTGCCGAAGATCCAGCGTTCGCTTTCCGCGATCGGGCGGTCGTTGATGCTCGCCTCGCGGCGGCGCATGAGGCCTTCGTCGCTGAACTCCCACAGCTCGTTGCCGTAGCTGCGGAACCACTGGCCCTCGGCGTTGTGCGACTCGTACTGGAACCGCACGCCGATGCGGTTGCCGCGGAAGCCCCACAGTTCCTTGCGCAGCGCGTAGTCGAGCTCGCGCTCCCACTTCTGGGTCAGGAACTTGACGATCTCCGCGCGGCCGACGACATACTGGTCGCGGTTTCGCCACACGGAGTCCTCGGTGTAGGCGAGCGAGACCTTCTCGGGGTCACGCGTGTTCCAGGCATCCTCGGCGGCCTGGACTTTCTGGCGGGCGGTGTTCTCGTCGAACGGCGGGAACGGCGGACGCGGTGTCATGGCGGGCTCCTGCGCGGATCACGGGAGAACGTGCGTTCTCCCTGGTTCGGCTAGCATAGAGAACGTTGATTCTCCACACCAGAGGGACACGACGTGAACACCGCGGAAGCGACCGAACGGCTACTCGAGGCCGCCGAAGACCTGTTTTATGCCCAGGGCGTGCAGTCCGTGGGCATGGACGCCGTGCGCAGCCGCTCCGGCGTCTCGCTCAAGCGGCTCTACCAGGTGTTCCCGTCCAAGGACGACCTCGTGGCCGCCTACCTGAACACGCGCGACGAACGCTGGCGCCGGTCGCTGCGCGACTTCGTGGCCGCCCGGGGCGACGACCCGTTGGCCGTTTTCGACTGGCTGCACGAGTGGTTCAGCGAGCCCGACTTCCGGGGCTGCGCGTTCGTGAACTCCTTCGGCGAGTTCGGGACGCTCGCGCCCGGCGTCGCCGCGGCCATCCACCACCACAAGGACGAAGTACGCGCGTACCTGCGCCGGCTGGTCGCCGACGACGACCTCGCCGACCAGCTTTTCTCCCTCATGGAGGGGGCCACCGTGCTCGCCGCGATCAAGGGCGACCCCGGCGAGGCCGGCACGGCCCGCGCGGCGGCGGCGACGCTGTTGGCCGCGCGGCGATAACCCGCGGCCCTGAATTCGCCGATGAACGGCCAATCAGACTGTCGGGGATTCGTCGCCGCACAGTCAGTCGGGCGTCGTGATTTGGCTGTTGAACGGCCGGCTGCGCCATCGTGACGTCACCTCAAGCGGCCAGCCGCGCCGCCGCGACTTCGCCGTTGAACGGCCAATCGCACCGTCGGGACTTCACCACTGAACGGCCAATCGCGCCATCGTGACGTCGCCGTTGAACGGCAGTCGGGCCGTCGGGACTTCGCCGTTGAACGGCCAGCCGGGCCGTCGGCACCTCGGCGCTGAGAGGCCAATCGGGGCGTCGTCATGTCGCCGCTGAACGGCCAATCGCGCCGTCATGACGTCGCTGAGCAGCAGGGCGTCGGGGATTCGCCGTTGGGCGGCGATGCGGGCGTCGCGAATTCGCCGCTGAACGGCCGGCCGGGCCGTCGCCACTAAATGGCAACCGGCGCCGTCGTCGACAAATCGCCACCCAACGGCGAGCCGTACCTGCCCCGACGCGGTCGGAAGGGTACGCGCGGCGATCGTCCGGCGCGGCGAAACAGCGACCCAAGAGCGTGTCGCCGAATAACGGCGACAGAGCCATAGCCGCCCACGGGCGAAAGGCCAAAAAGCGCCGCCCACCAGCACATAGCCACTGGATGGCAACAGACGAAAACCCGGGTCCGGTGGCGGGGAGCCTCCGCCACCGGACCCGTCTCGCCGCACCGTCCCAAAAAGCAGTGCGGGGAAACCGGCCGCCCCCGGTCAGGTCAGGGGCGGCCGGAGCGTGGTCACCGCGCGTCGCACAGGTGGCGGGCGTAGGCGCTCGTCGTGAGGAAGCTGGGGAGCTTCTCGCCGAGGGCGGTCTCGGTGAAGATGGCGCGGGCGTCGTCCAGGCGGTGGCCGGCGGGCAGGTCGGCGCGGACCGACTCGAACTCGTCGTCCAGGAACTCGACAGCCAGCTCGCGAGTAAGCGCGGTGCCGTCCGCGAACTTCGTGCCGTTGCGGATCCACTGCCACACCTGGCACCGCGCGATCTCGGCCGTCGCGGCGTCTTCCATGAGGTTGTGGATCGCGGCGGCGCCCGTGCCGCGCAGCCAGGAGTCGATGTAGCGCAGGGCGACGTTGATGTTGGCGCGAACGCCGGCCTCCGTCACCTCGCCGCCAGCGGAAGCGACGTCGAGCAGGTCCGCGGCGGTGACGTCGACATCCTCACGCAGCCGGCCCAGCTGGTTGGGCCAGCCACCCAGCACGTTGTCGAAGACCTCGCGGCAGACGGGAACCAGACCGGGGTGCGCGACCCACGAGCCGTCGAACCCGTCGCCCGCCTCGCGTTCCTTGTCCTGGCGGACCTTCTCGAACGCCGTCGCGTTGGCGTCAGGATCCTTGCTCGGGATGAACGCCGCCATGCCGCCGATCGCGTGCGCGCCGCGGCGGTGGCACGTGCGGACCAGGAGCTCGGTGTAGGCGCGCATGAAGGGGACCGTCATCGTGACCTGCGCGCGGTCCGGCAGCACGAAGTCGGCGCCGTGCTCGGAGAAGTTCTTGATGACGCTGAAGATGTAGTCCCAGCGTCCCGCGTTGAGGCCGGCGGCGTGCTCACGCAGCTCGAAGAGGATCTCGTCCATTTCGAACGCCGCGGTGATCGTCTCGATCAAAACCGTCGCCCGGACCGTGCCGCGCGGGATGCCGAGTTCGTTCTGCGCGAACAGGAAAACGTCGTTCCACAGGCGCGCCTCGAGGTGGTTCTCGAGCTTCGGCAGGTAGAAGTACGGGCCGCTGCCGCGGGCGATCAGCTGGCGCGCGTTGTGGAAGAAGTACAGCCCGAAGTCGACCAGGCTCGCCGCCAGGGGGCGACCGTCGATGCGGATGTGCTTCTCCACCAGGTGCCAGCCGCGCGGGCGGGCGACGATCGTCGCCGGGTCCTCGCCGATCGTGTAGCGCTTGCCGGACTCGGTGGTGAAGTCGATGTTGCGGCGGATGGCGTCGAAGAGGTTCAGCTGGCCGTCGACGATGTTGTGCCACGTCGGCGAAGTCGCGTCCTCGAAGTCCGCGAGCCAGACCTTCGCGCCGGAGTTCAGAGCGTTGACGGTCATCTTGCGGTCGGTCGGGCCGGTGATCTCCACGCGGCGGTCCTCGAGACCGGGCGCCAGCGGCGCGATGTGCCAGCTGTCGTCGGCACGGATGCGCCGCGTCTCCGGCAGGAAGTCCAGCTGCTCCTCCCCCGACTGCACGCGCTCGCGACGACGGCGGCGCTCGTCGAGCAGCTCGCGGCGGCGTCCGGCGAAGGCGTTGTCGAGCTTGGCCACGAACTCCAGCGCGGCCGGGGTGAGGATCTCGGCGAACCGGTCACCGGCAGGACCGGTGATTTCGATGCGGTAGTTCAGCTTGTCGGCCATCTCGTACCTCCGCGAGGGAAAGAAGGGGGTGCGGGCCGGTGACCGAGTCGCCGGCCCGCGGAGAACGTCAGTGGAACTGGTCTTCTTCGGTCGAGCCCTTGAGCGCGGTGGTCGAGCTCTCCGGGTTCAGGGCCGTGGACACCAGGTCGAAGAACCCGGTGCCGACCTCGCGCTGGTGCTTGGTCGCGGTGTAGCCGCGCGCCTCGGAGGCGAACTCGCGCTCCTGCAGGCCGACGTAGGCGGTCATGCCCTCACGGGCGTAGCCGTGGGCCAGGTCGAACATCGAGTAGTTCAGCGCGTGGAAGCCGGCGAGGGTGATGAACTGGAACTTGTAGCCCATGGCGCCGAGCTCGCGCTGGAACCGCGCGATGGTGTCGTCGTCGAGGTGCTTCTTCCAGTTGAACGACGGCGAGCAGTTGTAGGCCAGCATCTGGTCCGGGTACTCGGCCTTGATCGCCTCGGCGTACTTGCGGGCGATCTCGAGGTCCGGAGTGGACGTTTCCATCCACAGCAGGTCGGCGTACTGCGCGTAAGCCAGGCCGCGGTCGATGCAGGGCTCGATGCCGTTGTTGACCTCGTAGAAACCCTCGGCCGTGCGACCGCCGGTCAGGTACTTCTGGTCACGCTCGTCGACGTCGCTGGTCAGCAGCGTCGCGGCCTGCGCGTCGGTGCGGGCGACGACGAGGGTCGGCACGTTCAGCACGTCCGCGGCGAGGCGGGCGGCGTTGAGCGTGCGCTCGTGCTGCTTGGTCGGGATCAGCACCTTGCCGCCGAGGTGGCCGCACTTCTTCTCGGACGCGAGCTGGTCCTCCCAGTGCACGCCCGCGGCGCCGGCGGCGATCATGCCCTTCATCAGCTCGAACGCGTTCAGCGGGCCACCGAAGCCGGCCTCGGCGTCGGCGACGATCGGCGCGAACCAGTCGATGTCGGTGTTGCCTTCGGCCCAGTTGATCTGGTCGGCGCGGCCCAGCGCGTTGTTGATGCGGCGGACGACGGCCGGGACCGAGTTGGCCGGGTAGAGGCTCTGGTCCGGGTAGGTCTGGCCGGCCAGGTTGGCGTCGGCCGCGACCTGCCAGCCGGACAGGTAGATCGCCTTGAGACCCGCGCGGACCTGCTGCACGGCCTGGTTACCGGTCAGCGCGCCCAGCGAGTGGACGTAGTCCTCGGTGTGCAGGAGCTCCCACAGCCGCTCCGCGCCACGACGGGCGAGCGTGTGCTCCTCGACGACCGAACCGCGAAGCTTCACCACGTCGGCGGCGGAATAGGTCCGCTGGACGCCCGCCCAGCGGGGGTCGGTCTTCCACTGCTCGGCCAGCTCGGCCGCCGCCTGGTCGAGCTGCTTGGCCTGCTCGGTCATCGGACTCTCCCGTGTTGCGAAGTTTGCGATTGCTCGCCTTGCCTGGTTACGACCCTGACACGAGCACGAAAAGGCGGTCCATAGCTCCAATTTGCCAATTTGTGTGAAGGATGCGTAGCATCTTGCAAAGCTTGCGAATCATCGGTTGGCAAGCTGGGTGAAAATCCACGGCCTTGATCGTTCACGTAATCGTTCAGGGCCGGAAACCTTCCGGCCGATCGGAGGAGCGATGGACAAAACTTTCGCCGGGGCGCGGCTACGGCATCTCCGTGAGAGCCGTTCGATGAGCCAGGCCGACCTCGCTCGTGTGCTCGAGATCTCACCCAGCTACCTGAATCAGATCGAGCACAACTCACGGCCGTTGACGGTGCCGGTGCTGCTGCGGATCACGCAGGCGTTCGGCGTCGACACGGAGTTCTTCGCCAACAACGACACGTCTCGCCTGGTCGCGGACGTGAAGGAGGCGCTGCTCGACGAGGTCGTCGGCGTCGAGGTGACCAGTAGCGAGCTCAACGAGCTGGCGTCCAACCTGCCCTCGATCGCCCAGGCGCTGGTGAAGCTGCATCGCAGTTACCGCAACGCAGTGGAGAGCACGGTCGCGTTGACCACGGAAAACGGCCTCGGCCTGCACGGCAGCGCCGCCGCGCCGTTGCCGCACGAAGAGGTGCGCGACTTCTTCTACGAGCGGGAGAACTACGTCGCTGAGCTCGACGAGCGCGCCGAACGCATGGCCGCGGAGATCCCGTTGCGCCGAGGCTCGGCGCTGACGTCGCTGAAGGATCGCCTCTGGCAGCGCTACGGCGTGGAGGTGACGAGCGAAGGGCTCAACGAAGCCGCAGGTCAGCAGCACCGCTACGAGCCGGCGACGCGCGTGTTGCGGCTCGCGCCGAGCTTGCGCGTGGGGCAACAGGCGTTCCGGATGGCTTCGCAGATCGCGTTGCTGGAGTACGACGATCTGATCACCGAGCTGGCCGACTCGTGGGCGTTTTCGGGGCCGGCCGCGCGGACGTTGGCACGCGTGGGCCTGGCGAACTACTTCGCCGGCGCGCTGATCCTGCCGTATGGCCCGTTTCTGGCCACGGCGGAGAAGTTCCGCTACGACATCGAGCGGCTGTGCGACCACTTCGGCGTCGGCTTCGAGACGGTGTGCCACCGGCTGTCGACGCTTCAGCGGCCGAAGCAGCGGGGCATCCCGTTCTCGTTCGTGCGCGTGGACCGGGCGGGGAACATGTCGAAACGCCAGTCGGCCGCGGGGTTCCACTTCTCGCGCGTCGGTGGCGCCTGTCCGTTGTGGAACATCTACGAGGCGTTCGCTTCGCCGGGCAAGATCCTGACACAGATCGCGGCCCTGCCCGACGGCAAACGCTACTTCTGGGTCGCGCGCACGGTCTCGCGCAACATCGGCGGCTTCGGCAGCCCGGGCAAGACGTTCACCGTCGGCCTCGGCTGCGAACTGCGCCACGCGGGCCGGCTCGTCTACTCCACCGGCCTCGACCTGGACGAGCCCGCCGCGGCGACGCCGATCGGGATGGGCTGCAAAGTCTGTGAACGCCCGGCGTGCTCGCAGCGTGCGTTCCCGGCGATCGGCAAGCCGTTGACGGTCGACGAGAACACGAGCACGTTCGTCCCGTACCCGGCGGTGCCGAAGAGTTCGTGAGCTGCAGAGGCGGAGGTAGGCGTCGGAAGCGGGCATCGGCACGCCGCGATGTGGCCGATGAAAGGCCGCGACCGGGCTCGTCCGAAACGTTCACGACTGCGCAAATCAGGCCGTACCCCCGACACTCGGTGACGGCTGACCGCAAGCTGCCGCCCGCACCGCCTCGGGCGTCGCGATGAGCGGGAAGTAGATTCAACGATCGTGCAACGGATCGATACCGTCAGTGCCCAGATGGTGGAACAGGCCGCCGAGCGGCTCACGGGTGTGGTCACCCGGACGCCGCTCGAGCCGAACGCCCGGCTGTCGTCCCGCGTGGACGCGCGGGTGTGGCTCAAGCGGGAGGACCAGCAGACGGTCCGCTCGTACAAGATCCGCGGCGCCTACAACTTCATCGTGCAGCTCGACGAAGCCACCCGCTCGCGCGGCGTCGTGTGCGCGAGCGCCGGCAACCACGCGCAGGGCGTGGCGTACGCGTGTCGCCGGTTGGGGGCGAATGGCCGCGTGTACGTGCCGGGCACCACGCCTCGGCAGAAGCGCGAGCGCATCGCGACGCTGGGCGGCGCGCACATCGAGGTGATCGTCGTCGGCGAGACGTACGAGGACGCGTTCGCCGCCGCCAACGACGACGCCCAGCGCACGGGCGCGACGCTCGTGCCCGCGTTCGACGACCCGCGCACCGTCGCCGGCCAGGGCACCGTGGCGCTGGAGGTCGTGGATCAGCTCGGTTTTGTCCCGGACGTGCTCGTGGTGCCCGTCGGCGGCGGTGGCCTGCTGGCCGGCATCGCGACGTGGGTGCGCGAGCGGCACCCCGAGATCCGCGTCGTGGGCGTCGAGCCGGCCGGCGCGATGTGCATGGCCGCCGCCCTGGAGGCCGGCGAGCCGGTGCGGATCGACGCGGTGGACTCGTTCGTGGACGGCGCCGCGGTCCGTGAGGCCGGCGGCGTGACCTACCCGCTCGTGCGCGACAGCGGCGCCGAGCTCACGTCCGTGCCCGAGGGCGCCGTGTGCACGGAGATGCTGGCGATGTACCAGGCCGACGGCGTGATCGCCGAGCCCGCGGGCGCCCTGGCCTCGGCCGCGCTCGGGACGACGGTGCTGGTCGAACCCGAGCAGACGGTGGTCTGCATCGTCTCGGGCGGCAACAACGACGTCAGCCGCTACAGCGAAATCCTCGAACGCTCGCTGATGCACGAAGGGCTGAAGCACTACTTCCTCGTCAGCTTCCCCCAGGAGCCGGGCGCGCTGCGGCGGTTCCTCGACGAGATCCTCGGACCCGAGGACGACGTCACACGCTTCGAGTACGTGAAGCGCAACAACCGCGAGCTCGGCCCGGCGCTGATCGGCATCGAGATCCCGCGGCCGGCCGAGCTGCCCGGCCTGCTCAAGCGGCTGGAGGCGAGTCCGCTGCAGGTCGAGCAGGTGGAGCCGGGAAGCCCGCTGTTCCACTTCTTGCTCTGACGTTTCCGCTGGTCAGCAGCATTCGCCGCTGAACGGCAACGGGTTCAGGCCAGTTCCGCGCTGCCTTCGCGATAGATCTTGGCGGAGGCGATGCGGCCGTTGCGAAGGTGGTAGAAGCCGGCGATCGGGAACGTGTGCTCGTCGCCGGCGTGGGTGAGCCGCTCCGTCAGCTGGGCGGCCACGCGGTCGCCGTCGATCAGGATCTCGTCGACGGTCAGCGTTGGCAGGAGCTGGGTCATGGCGCTCTCGAAGAGGTCGGCCAGCTCGGCGCGGCCACGGGCGACGGTCGTGCCCGTGATCCAGACGGCGTCGTCGGTGAAACCCGCGAGCAGTGCGCGGAGGTCGCGGTTGTTGAACGCGGCCACGTGACGCCGCAGGATCTCGCTCACGAGGTGAGGGTATCCGCGGCGTCACGTGGGTTTCGCCGTTCGGCGACTACGCCTTCGGTGCCGGGATCGGCTCGCCCGGGCAGGACTGCGTCGTCGTCTGGCCGGTGTCGAAGAACGTCACGGCCGCGGCGGCGCACGGCAGGCTCGAGAGCGAACCGTGGGCGTCGTCCTCGACGGTCATGAGGGAGCCGCCGATTTGCCGCTGCATGGCGAGAGCCCAGCCGATCGGCGTGACCGGCTCGAAAGCGTGGCCGACGAGCTGCAGCGGGCTCTTGCCGGCGCTGAACTGCCACTGCGTCGCGGGCACGGGCCAGCCGACGCACATCTGCTCGTAGATGCCGAACGAGCCCGCGACCGGGTTGGCCTTGATGCGGTCGACGCGGTGCTGCCAGACCGTGTCGAAGTCGCGTGGGCTGGGTGATTCGTTGCAGAGCAGGGCGTTCTGCTGGAAGAAGTTGCCACCGGTCCGTTCGGTGTCCCAGCCGAAGCCGGTTTTCGGCGTGGTAGTGGGCTGCCCCGTCGGAGCGCCGCCGTCACGGATGGCGGCGAGCTGGCCGGCGGCCTCGACCCACTGGCGGCGCGGGTAGGCGAAGAACTGGTTGACGGTTTCGCCGTTGAGCGGCGAACCGTCGGGGCCGGTGCGCGGATGGGCGGCGAGCTCGGCACGTAGGTCGAGCAAAGCCTTCTCGACCTGGGGTTCGATGCCGCCGAAGTGGTAGACGGAGTCGTAGCGCGCAACCCACGCGGCGAACTCGCGGAACGTGTTCTCGCCCGCGGCGGCCTGGTCGTCGTCCATCGTCGTGACGCTCAGCTGCGGCGGCATGACGGAGTCGAGCAGCATCTTGTCGACGTGGCTGTCGAAGAGCGTGCGGTACTCGGCGCCGAGGGCCGTGCCCCAGGAGACGCCGTAGTAGCCGATCTTCTGCTCGCCCAGCGCTTCGCGGATGCGGTCGACGTCGCGGGCGATGTTGGGCGTGGTGAACGACTTCACGAGCGCGGGGTCCTTCGCGAAGCACGCTGCGTTGGCCGCGGCCTTGTGGTCGGCGAGGAAGCGCGCCTGGTCCTTTTCGGACAACGCCGGGTCGGGCTGGGCGTCGTCCTCGTCGCACTGGAGGCTCGCGCTGTAGTCGACGCCGCGCGGGTCGAAGCCGATGAGGTCGTGGTGCTCCAGCAGGCCGGACGCCTTGCTCTCCGCCATGGTGAGCGGCATCTTCATCCCGGACTGGCCGGGGCCGCCGGGGTTGAACACGATCGCGCCCGTGCGCGTGCCCGTCGCGCGGATTCGGCTGACGGCGATGTCGATCGTGCGGCCGGCGGGGTCGGCGTAGTCGAGCGGCACGGTGACCATCGCGCACTCGGTGCGCTGGTCGTCGACGTCCCAGCCCTTCGCGATGGACACGCAGGGTTTCCAGTCCAGCCCTTGCGCGGACGCGAGCGCCGGCACGAGGGGGACCATCGCGACGGCCGCGACAACCGGGACGAGTAAACGGAACTTCGGCATGCTGATGATCATCGGGTCCGCGCGTGATGATCCGGATCAGCCGATCGGCTGATGTGCGTCACCGATGAGCCGAGATCAGTCCGTAGTGGACTTTCGCGGGTCAGGAACCCGACACGTCCGACAGTCCGACGAACATCGTCCGGTGCAGATCGCCGACGTGGGCGCGGGTCATGATCGCCGCCTCGTCGGGGTTGCGCGTGGCGATGGCGCGGACGATCACCTCGTGCTCCCGGTTGGACGCCCGCAGCGCCGACATCCGGTACGGCAGGTAGAAGCGGTACAGCTCGCGCAGCACGAGCTCGTACTGCTTCACCGCCGCCGCCGGCGCGCCCGAGGCGGCCACGGCGAGGTGGAACTCGGCGTCGAGCTCGTGGAACTCGGCCCACCCGGCCGCGTCGTCCATGCGGCGGACGAGGTCACGCAGCCGTTCGACGTCCTCGTCGGTTCGCCGAATGGCGACGAGCTGGACCAGCCCCGACTCGATCACCAGCCGGTGGTCGATCAGGTCGTGGACCTCGTCCGACGACTCGCGGTAGGCGTTCACCGCGCCGACCCGGCCCGCCGGCGCGTCGGGGGCGACGTGCGTGCCACCGTTGCGGCCGCGCCGGCGCACCAGCACGCCGTCTTCGCACAGCGACACGAGCGCCCGGCGCACGGTGATGTCGCCGACGCCCAGTGCACGTGCGATCTCGCCGTTGGGCGGCAACCGCTCCCCCGGGCCCAGCAGGCCCAGCTCGATCGCGAGGGCGATGCGCGCCCGCACGGTGTCGAGCGCGGACAGGCGCCGGATGCCCGTCAGCGCCGGCGAACCCAGGTCGGCAGCCATGCGGAGACCTTACCCAATAAAACATCTCAAAGTGAACACTATTGTTTAAGTGAGCAAGATGGACTATTTTTCGGCGCATGCCCCGCTCCCTGCCGATCGCGCTGGCGCAGTTGCCACCGCGGCCGTACACCGACTCCGTCGCGGCGTTCGCGGACCAGGTCAGGACCGTGCTGGCCGAGCACCCCGGAACGCGCCTCGTCGCCTTTCCCGAGCTGCATCTCTGCGGGGTCGAAGGGACCGCTGACGAACGCACCGAGCAGCTCAACGCCGCCGCGCAGCCCCTCGACGGCCCGCGAACTCGTGACCTGGCCCAGCTGGCCGGCGACCTCGGCGTCTGGCTTTCGCCGGGCAGCGTCTGCGAACGCGGGGAGCACGGCGAACTGTTCAACACCGCCCTGGTCTTCTCGCCCGAAGGCGAGCTCGCCGGCAGCTACCGCAAGGTGTTCCCGTGGCGGCCGTATGAGCCTTATGACCCGGGTGACCGTTTCGTGGTCGCCGATCTCGCGGATGAGGGGCGAATCGGCTTCTCGATCTGCTACGACGCCTGGTTCCCCGAGGTCACCCGCCACCTTGCGTGGCTGGGCGCCGAGCTCGTGCTCAACCCGGTGCAGACCACCACGCCCGACCGGGCGCAGGAGCTCGTGCTCGCGCGCGCCAACGCGATCACCAACCAGGTTTTCGTGGCGAGTGTGAATACGGCCGGGCCCGTCGGGGTAGGAGACAGCATCCTGGTCGACCCCGAGGGCACCGTGCTCGGCGAGCTGCCGGGCGGCGCGTCCGGCGTGCTCGCGAGCACGGTCGACCTGGACGAGGTCGCCCGCGTCCGTCGCGAAGGGACCGCCGGCGTCAACCGGATGTGGGATCAGTTCACGCCGGGTGACCAACCGCTGGAACTCCCCCTGTACGGGGGCCGCATCGAGCCGGACCGGTGGCGTCCGCGAGGAGAAGGAGCCCGATGAGCACCACGAAGGTGACCCCCGGAGCCAAGCTCGAACGACGGCTCGGGCTGCCCGGCGTCGTCCTATTCGGACTCGCGTACATGGCGCCGCTGATCGTGCTGGGCACGTTCGGCGTCGTGGCGACGACGACCCAGGGCACGGTGCCGTCGGCGTACGTCGTGGCGCTGGTCGCGATGCTCTTCACCGCCGCGAGCTACGGCAAGATGGCCGCGACGCACCCCGTCGCCGGCTCGGCGTACACGTACGTGCGCAAGGCCATCGACTCCCGGCTCGGCTTCCTCGTCGGCTGGGCGGTGCTGCTCGACTACTTCTTCCTGCCGATGGTGATCTGGCTGATCGGCGGCGCGTACCTGTCGGCGCAGTTCCCGGACGTGCCGAGCTGGCTGTGGCTGATCGCGTTCATCGTGCTGACCACCCTGCTCAACGTGCTGGGCATCAAGATCGCCGAGAAGGCCAACTTCGTCCTCATGGCCTTCCAGGTACTGGTGATCGTGTTCTTCGTGGTGCTTTCACTCAAGCAGGTGCTCGCCGATGGCCACTCGGTGGCGAGCGGTGACCCGTTCTTCCACCCGGGCAGCACGTTCGGCACGATCTCGGGCGGTGCCGCACTGGCGACGTACTCGTTCCTGGGCTTCGACGCCGTGACGACGTTGACCGAGGAAGCCGTGGAGCCGAAGCGGACGATCCCCCGCGCGATCCTGCTGACCGCCCTCATCGGTGGCGGCGTGTTCATCGTCCTGGCGTACGTCACCCAGCTCGTGCACCCGGGTTTTCTGTTCGACGACGAGTCGTCGGCCGCGTTCGAGATCGCGCGTCACATCGGCGGCTCGCTGTTCGGCGCGGTCTTCCTGGCGGGGCTGGTGGTGGCGCAGTTCGCGTCGGGCATCGCCGCGCAGGCCAGCGCGTCGCGGCTGATGTTCGCGATGGGCCGCGACGGCGTGCTGCCGCGGGTCTTCGGCCGGTTGCAGCCGAAGCTGAACACGCCGGCGTTCGCGATCGTGCTGACCGGCGTCGTCGGGCTGATCGCGCTGGCGCTGGACGTGACGACGTCGACGTCGTTCATCAACTTCGGCGCGTTCACGGCCTTCACGATGGTCAACGTGAGCGTGATCGCGACCTGGATCCGCACGCGGCACACGGCTTCGCGCAACGTGCTGACGTGGCTGGTCGCTCCGGTGATCGGTGCGCTGGTCGATCTTTGGCTGCTGGTGAACCTCGACGGGCTCGCCCTGACCTTCGGCCTCGTGTGGCTGGGGATCGGGATCGTCTACCTGGTCGCGCTGACGCGGGGGTTCCGCCGGCCGCCGCCGGAGATGTCGTTCGAGGAGTGACGGGATTCGCCGCTGGATGGCTACGAGTTGCCGTTCAGCGGCGAAAGTCCTTGTCCTGTCGTTGCCTTTCAGTGGCGACAACCAGGCCGTCGCCACTCAGCGGCGAAACCTTCAGCCCTCGCCGAGCGTCTTCTGCAGGGCCTTGTTCGCCTTGCGCGCCATGTCGGCGACGGCTTCGCGGCGGGCGGCGTCGGCGGCGTAGTCGTCCTTCCGGTTGCGCACCACGCGCGCGGGCGAGCCCACCGCGATGGAGTACTCCGGAATGTCGCCGCGCACCACGGCGTGGGCGCCGAGCACGCACCCGCGGCCGACGCGCGTTCCCTTGAGGACACTGACCTTCGTGCCGAGCCACGTGTCCGGACCGATGCGCACCGGCGACTTCACGATGCCCTGGTCCTTGATGGGCACGTGGATGTCGGCCGTCACGTGGTCGAAGTCGCAGATGTAGACCCAGTCGGCGACGAGGGTGGCGGCGCCGAGCTCGATGTCGAGGTAGCAGTTGATCACGTTCTGCCGCCCGAACACGGACTTGTCGCCGATGCGAAGGGACCCCTCGTGGCAGCGGATCGCGTTTCCGTCACCGATGTGGACCCAGCGGCCGATCTCGAGCCGGCCGTAGCCGGGGCGGCAGTGGATCTCCACGTCCTTCCCGAGGAACACCATGCCGCGCAGGATGATGTGCGGATTCGCGAGCCGGAACTTGAGCAGGCGGAAGTACCGCACGAGGTACCACGGCGTGTACGCCCGATTGCGCAAAACCCAACGCAACGAGTCGCGGGTCAGGAACTTCGCCTGGTGCGGGTCGCGCCGGGCCCGCCGCCAGGCACGCACGCGGGACAACGCGGGCGCACCCCACATCGACGTCATGCCGTTGACCGTAACCTGTGTGGGGACGCCGGCCACAGGCAAGGGGAGCACGGATGGGGAGCAAGCTGATCATCGACACCGACCCCGGTGTCGACGACGCTTTCGCGATCGCGCTGGCGGCGGTTTCCGCCGACGTCGAGCTGCTGGGGGTGACCACGGTCTTCGGCAACGTGCCGCTGACCAGCACCACCGCCAACGCCCGGCGCCTGCTCCAGCTGTGCGACCGCCCCGACGTGCCGGTCGCCGCCGGGGCTTCGCGGCCGTTGGTGCACCTGGGCAAGCGCGGTTCGAGCCACGTCCACGGCAACGACGGCCTCTCCGGTCACGCCGGCTCGCTGCCCGAGGCGACGCGGCCGTTGGAGTCGCTGGACGCAGTCGGGCTGATGGTCTCGCTGCTGGAAGCGTCCGACGAACCGGTGACGATCGCGCCGATCGGGCCGCTCACGAACATCGCCGCGGTGCTCGCCGCGCACCCAGGTATCAAGTCGAAGATCTCGCGCATCGTGCTGATGGGCGGCGGCGTCGCGCGCGGCAACAGCACGGCCGTCGCCGAGTTCAACGTCTGGGCCGACCCTGAGGCCGCGCGCCGCGTGATCGCCGAGGACGACGTGCCGTGCGTGATGGTCCCCCTCGACCTCACGCACCGCTGCGCCGTGGACAGCGCGTGGCTGGCGAAGCTCGCCGCGTCGGGGCCGCTGGGCCGGACGCTGGAAGGGCTGACGCCGGACTACCTCGCCCACTACCGGCAGGTCCTGGGCTACGACGGCATCGTGATGCACGACGCCGTGGCCGTCGCGGAGGCGATCAGCCCCGGGATTCTCCAGACGGAGACCTACCCGGTGGACATCGACGTGACCGCGGGGCCCGCGCGCGGCATGACGCTCGTCGACCGCCGCGCGGTGCCGGTCAACCCGACGGGCCGGCCGATCGAGGTCGCGGTCGACACCGACCTCGACGGGCTGCGGGAGTTCGTGCTTTCGAGACTCGCCGGGGGCCGGTGATGGCGAGGCCGCCGGAGGGTTCGCGGCCGTCGCCGCTGGGTGGCGACGACGAGAACGCGGTGTCGTCGTTCAGTGGCGAGGGCCAGGTCAGCGAGCCTTCGCCGGTTGGCGGCGACAACCCGGGCGGCGCCGAGTTGCCGGCCAGGGGCGACGACCACACGACCGAGCCGCCGCCGGCCAGCGGCGACGGTCTACCTGCCAGCGAATTGTCGCCGGCCAGAGACATTGGTTCAGCGGCCGACGAGCCGTCGCCGATCGACGGCGGGAGCTCAGCCGCCAGAGAACTGTCGCCGGTCAGCACCGAGGGTTCACCCGCCAGCGGACCGTCGCCGATCAGACACATTGGTTCAGCGGCCGGCGAGCCGTCGGCGGACGGAGGGTATGGATCAGCGTCCAAAGAACCGTCGCCGATCGACGGCGAGGGCTCAGCTGCCGTCGAGCCGTCGCCGGCCACAGGCGACGGCTCGGCCGCTAGTGAACCGTCGCCGGCCAGAGGCGAGGGCTCAGCCGCCGGGGAGCTGTCGCCGATTAGCGGCGAGGGCCCGGCGAGCGCTCAAGCGTCGCCGATGGATGGCGACAACCAGGCCGCCGACGTTTCGCCCCTCGATGGCGACGCGCAGGAAGACGGTGAGGCTTCGCCGTTGGATGGCGACGAGACGACCGCGGCGTCGTCGCTGGACGGCGAGAGCGGAGAGGCCGATGAGCCGTCGCCGATGGATGGCGACGGGAGTGCTGGCGGGTCGCCGTTCGAAGGCGAGAGGGCGGGCTTAGGAGCGTCGCCGATCAGTGGCGACGGCCAGGTCGGGCATGGGTTTTCGGGGCCGGTCGAGCCGTTGCCGCCGTTCTCCGCGGCGATGACGGAGCAGCTGTCGCCGCTGAGTGGCGACGGGGAGAAGGCCCAGGTCGGGAAGCGGAAGTCGCGGCGGGGGCGGGCGGTTGTGGCGGTCGCGGCGGTCGTCGTGGCTGTCGCGGCGTTGGTGGTGGCCGTGCAGTTCGCGCCGGGGTCGGGGCAGCCGGCGACGAAGGCTGCGGGGGACTCGTCGTCGGTGCAAGCGCCGGTGCCGTCGGCGGCCGCGTCGAGTGCGGCGGTGCCGACGACGCAGCCGAACGTGCCGCAGCCCAGCGAGTTCGACGCGTGGGCGTCGAAGACGAGCCAGTGGCTGGACATCCCGCTTCGGGCGATGACGGGGTATGCGCAGGCGACCGTCACGCTCACCAAGGAACAACCCGCGTGCCACCTGTCGTGGGTGACGCTCGCGGCGATCGGCAAGGTCGCGAGCGACCATGGGCGCGCGCACGGCGACCACGTCGGTACCGACGGCGCGATGACCAAGCCGCTGGGCACCGTCGAGGTCCGCGACTTCTACGGCCGCGTCGTGTCGACGGCCAACGCGTCCGGGCCGATGCAGCTGGCGCCGGCGGTGTGGTCGAAGTGGCAGCGCAGCGCGTCGGGTGGCAAGCCCGATCCACAGAACATCGACGACGCGGCCCTCACCGCGGGCCGCGCGCTGTGCGCGGGTGGCCGCGATTTGGCGACGGACTGGTGGAACGCCGTTTCGTCACTGCAGGGCGCGCCCGTTTCGCTGCACCGGATCCTGGCGACGGTGAACGTCTACGGCACCGTCGGACAGAGCAGCCAGGCGCCGAACCCCGCTGTGCTGAGCGCGGTCGACTTCGCGATCGACCAGATCGGCCTCCCCTACGTCTGGGGCGGCAACGGCAGCAGCGACCCCGACCCGGGCTTCGACTGCTCCGGCCTCACGACCGCCGCGTACGGCAGCGCGGGCGTGAAGCTCATGCGCACGGCGGACACGCAGTTCCACAGCGTCCCCCACGTGAGTGAACCCCAGCTGGGCGACCTGATCTTCTACGGTGAACCCACCACGAAGATCCACCACGTCGGCCTCTACATCGGCAACCAGCAGATGATAGACGCCCCGCAGACGGGCCAGGCCGTGCAGGTGCACCCGTACCGCAAGCCCGGAGACGACTACGCGGGCGCGGGGCGGCCGACAGCCTGACGGGGCTACGGCACGTCGGACCTCGCGACCCGGACCCAGACCCAGACCCGGTTCAAGATGGTCACAGCACGTCGGTCTCCGCGACCCAGCCCCAAGGTCAAGAAGGTCACACCACGTCGGTCCCTGCGGCCGGACCCCAGATCAAGAGGGTCGCGGCGCGTCGGTCCGCGCGATCCAACCCCAGGTCAAGTAGGTCACGTTTCGCCGCGGCGGAAGTCGTCGTCGCGGGCGGCGTCGGTGGCCGTGTTGAAGCGGGTGACGGTGTCCTGCAGCGCGGTCATCGCCGAGTCGGCCGGCCGTCTCGGCGATGACGGCACGCGACCAGCGCGCGGGACGGCCCGGGCGGCCTGGTGCTCCCTCAGCCATGTGCGCGGTCTTGCAGTTGGGTCTCGCTTTCCGACTACACAAGCGTATAGTCAGCTGCACGCTCATATAGCGAGGAGGATGCCGTGGACGAACCCGGCGATCTGACGGCACGCGCCCGGATTCGGGACGCGGCGATGCGGCTGTTCGGCGAGCAAGGGTTCGAGGGCGCGACGATCCGTGGCATCGCGGAGGCGGCGGGCGTCTCGTCGGGTCTGGTGCGGCACCACTTCGGGTCCAAGCAGGCGTTGCGCGAGGCGTGCGACGCGCACCTGGTGAAGCTGATCCACCGCCTCAACGACCAGGCGCTCGCGGGCGCGGGCGGCAACCACGTGGCGGCCGCGCGGATCGCCGTCGGGCCGTATCAGGCGTACCTCGCGCGGGCGTTGGTGGACGGTGGCGCCGCGCCGTTGTTCGACGAGATGGTGCGGCTGGGGGCGCGGTGGCTCGCCGACGTCGATCGGACGCGGCCGGACGCGCCGAGCGTCGCGCCCGAGGTGCGGGCGGCGGTGAGTACCGCGATGGCGCTGTCGATCACGGTGCTGCACGAGCACGTGTCGCGCGCGATGGGCGTGGACGTGTTCAGCGTCGAGGGCGACGTGTTGCTCGCGCGCGCCCTGATCGACCTCTACTCGCACCCGATGCTCAGCGCCGACGATGCGCGGAAAGCGCTCGACGAGATCGAGCGGCACCAGTGACTTTGGGAGGAACCTGTCATGCCTCATGCGACCCAACCCCGGATCGCGCCGCTTCCGTGGGAGGAAATGGCGCCGGAGGAGCAGAAGCTCGCGAAACTCGGTGCTGATGAGGTGATCCGGGTTCTCGCGCGGAACCCGTCGTTGATGATGGCTTCGTCGGCACTCGGCGAACACCTGCTGTCGCAAGGCAAGCTGCACCCGCGGGTCCGGGAACTGGCGATCTTGCGGGTCGCGCTGCGGTGTGAGGCGCCGTACGAGTGGGCCAACCACGTGCCCGCCGCGCTCGGCGCCGGCGCGACGGCGGAGGAGATCAACGCGCTGTCGGATCCGGCCGCGGTGTGGTCGCCCGGAGACGACGCGGTGCTCCGGGCGGCCGACGAGCTGTGCGCCGACGCGTTCGTCTCGGACGAAACGTGGGCGGCTCTCGCGTCGACGTTCGATGAGGCGACGATCCTCGAGGTGCTGTTCCTCGTCGGCTATTACCGGATGATGGCGGGGTTCCTGAACTCGGCGGGCGTCGAGGTGAAGCCGGGGCAGCTGCAACTCGGTGAACGCGTGGCGCCGGCAGTCGTCGCGGGACCGGTCGTGGCCGGCGCGTCGCCGTTCAGCGGCGAAACCGTCGTCGACGGGACGTGGCACATCACCTTCACGCACCCCGCGGGGAGTAAGGAGCTGGTGCTGGACCTCGAAACCGGGGAAGACGGCGTGACCGGGTCCATCGTGGACACTCAGCTGGGCGTGACGGTCCCCCTCGTGTCGGGCCGCATCGACGGTCGTCGGCTGGAGTTCACCGCCGTGGTGACCGATCCGGCGCGGTTCGACATCGGCGTGGTGGGCACGGTCGATGGCGACGTGTTCACCGGATCGGTGACGATTTCGGGTGGTGGGACGTTCCCGTTTTCAGGTGTTCGCGGGGGGTGAAGGCGCGGAAATGGCGCGCTCGAGATGGTGATCGGCTGCTAGCGTCGGGTTCGTTCGTCCCGACTCCCGGATGGAATCCGCACTATGCGCGCCAGCCTTCGTGCCGGCCTGAAGACGGCACTCAAGAACCGCGACCGCGTCGCCACCACCGCCCTGCGCTCGGCTTTGGCGGCGATCGACAACGCCGAGGCCGTGCCGGTCGATCAGCTGTCCACGGCGACCGGGACGGAACACGTTGTGGGCGCGGCGCTGGGCGTCGGGGCCTCGGAGGCCCAGCGGCGTGAGCTGACGGAGGCGGACGTCCGCGCGATCGTCGAGAACGAGGTTCTGGAGCGCACGACTGCCGCGGACGAGTACGAGACTCTCGGCCGGACCGAGGCCGCGGAGCGGCTGCGCGCGGAAGCCGACGTGCTGAGGCAGCACCTGGAGCCGGCCTCCTGAGGTCCGGATCCGGCCCCGATCGCGGGCCGGAAATCGGCAATGCCCTCGGTGTCGCCGAGTTTCGGCAACGGCGCCGGCTGCTTGCGGGTGGCGTCGGATTCTCGTTCGCCACGGGGTGGTCCACGGGGTCCGACCGCCTGATCTGCCTGCGGTGAGTCGGCGTGCTCAGTAACCTTCGGGAAGCCGGGACGCCCGGTAGCGTGGTGACGTGAGCGGCAACGAGCTGGGAGAGTTCCTGCGCGCGCAGCGGGCCCGGCTGGCGCCTGAGGACGCGGGCGTGACCAGCCACCGTCCGAGGCGGGTGAGCGGGCTGCGGCGCGAAGAGGTCGCGGTGCTGGCGGGCGTCAGCGCGGACTACTACGCGCGCCTGGAGCAGGGGCGCGAGCGCAACCCGTCCGGGCCGGTGCTGGACGCGATCGGGCGGGCGCTGCGGCTGAACGCCGATGCCCTCTGGCACACCTATCGCCTCGCCGGCCTCGTGCCGCGGGTGCCGGAGCACGCTCGCGACGACGTCTCCCCCGAGCTCCTGCGACTCATGGACACCTTCCCCAACGCGGTCGCGTACGTCACCAATCGGCGCCTCGACCTGCTGGCGACCAACGCGCTCGCCGACGCGCTCCTGTCCCCCGTCGGCAAGCCGGCGAACATGGTGCGCACGCTGTTCCACGAACCGGCGGCGCGCGAGCTTTTCGTGGAGTGGGAAGACATCGTGGCCAGCGCCGTCGATGCGTTGCGGCTCGCGAGTGGCTACGACCGCGAGGAGGTCGGCGAGCTCGTGGACGAACTGCTGGCCACGAGCGAGGAATTCGCCGTTCTGTGGCGAAACCACGGTGTGAAGGGGCTCGCGGGGACGCGCAAGACGTTCCACCACCCCGCCGTCGGCCGGATCGTGCTGGACTACCAGACGTTCGACGTGCGCGACGCGTCCGGCCAGTACCTGCTCGTGGGAATCGCGGAGCCGAACAGCGCGAGTGCCGACGCGCTGGCGTTGCTGGGGTCGTTGCGCGCGGTGGCCGACCAGCCCCGGTGAGCCGAACCAGGGTGTGCCGCTCCTAGGCAACGGCGTCCTTCCGGATGCGTTTCGCCGCGGGCAGCCTCGAGGTCACGACGGTCCCCACGACCGCGCAAACCTCACGAGGAGTACGCATGAACGGCAAGATCGCGCTGATCACGGGCGCGAGCAGCGGCATCGGGGAGGCCACCGCACTGCGACTGGCCGCTGACGGTCACCACGTCGTCCTGGGCGCCCGCCGCACCGACCGGCTCGCGGCGGTCACGGAGAAGATCCGCGCGAACGGCGGTGTTGCCGATTTCCGGCAACTCGACGTGACCAGCTTGGAGAGCGTGCGCGCGTTCGTGACGGCCGCGCATGAGACGCACGGCCGGGTCGACGTGCTCGTGAACAACGCCGGCGTGATGCCGCTGTCCACTCTGGACAAGCTCCGCGTCGACGATTGGAACCGGATGATCGACGTGAACCTGCGTGGCACGCTGCACGGGATCGCCGCCGCGTTGCCGCTGATGGGCGAAACCGGGGGTCACATCGTGAACGTCGCGTCGACGTCCGGCCTGCGCGTGGACCCGACGGCGGCTGTGTACTGCGCCACGAAGTTCGGGGTGCGGGCGCTTTCCGAAGGTCTGCGCCAGGAGAACACGAAGGTCCGCGTCACCATCGTCAGTCCGGGGTTCACACACTCCGAACTCGCGGACCAGGGCGGCGATCCCGAGACACAGGCGGCGGCGCGTGCGGCGAGCGAGCAGCTGGGTATCCCGGCTTCGGCCATCGCGGACGCCATCGCCTACGCCGTGAGCCAGCCGGCGGCGGTGGACGTGAACGAGATCGTGGTGCGGCCCACGGCCCAGACCTGAGCCGTTGCGAACGCGCGCGGCGCGGCGGGACCCGCCGTGCCCATTCCGCGCGGTGGGACCCGCCGTGCCTATTCGGCGCTCAGGGACCGGTCGTGCCCATCCGGAACGGCAGGTCCGTTCGCGACACCGGGTTCGACACGACGGGTCCGTTCGCAACAAAGGATTCCGCACGAACGGTCCGTTCGCGACACCGCAGTCGGCATCGCGGATTACTCCGCGACGACGGATCCGGCAGGCAGGTCCCTTCGCCGATACCAGAGCCGGCACGACGGGTCCATTCGCGCACACCGCGGTCGGCACCGCAGGTCCCTTCGCGACGGCCGAGACGACCGGGGCAGAACCCGTTGCCGCAGAACAAGTCCGCGAGTCAGGCCAGGGACGCGGCCAGCTCCTCCAGCAGGTCCATCTGCTCCTGCATCCCACCTTCCATGCCGGACTCGATGATGGCGTCGCGGACTTCGCGGCTGCCCGTCTCCATGAGGATCGACAGGCTGGTGCGGTCGCCCGAGCCGGCGAAGGTCGTCGTGGTGATCGCGGCGTCGTCGTCGGAGGCGCCGGGGGTTTCGTAGACCTCGCTGCTGACGATGCGTTCGTTCGGGACGATCTCGCGGTACTCGCCGTGGAACGCGACCTCGAAGCCGCCGTTGGCGTCGAGGACGTAGCGCCACCGGCCGCCGACGCGCAGGTCGATCTCGACGGACCGCATGGTGCCGCGGTGGCCCGCCCAGAAGCGTTTGACCAGCTCAGGCGTGGTCCACGCGCGGTAGACGAGGTGCCGCGGGGCGGCGAACTCGCGGGTGATCAGGATCTGGTCATCGGCCGGCAGGGTCACCTTCGCCGTGCCCGTTGTCGTCTCGGTCATGGTCGCTCTCCTCGCCCGTGGATCGGTCGTCGGTGCGTTCGAGTTCCTCCAGCACGGAGTCCAGCAGCTCGAACCGCTCCTCCCAGGAGCGCTCGAACTGCCGTACCCAGTCGTGGATCGGTTTCAGGGCACGGCCGTTGAGCCGGTACAAGCGCTGACGTCCTTCGTCCCGGACGTCGACCGCGCCCACTTCGCGCAGCACGCGCAGGTGTTTCGACACCTGCGGCTGCCCCATGCCGAGCAGCCGGACGAGGTCGTTGACGGGGTACTCGCCACCGGCGAGCACGTCGAGGATCTCCCGTCGCCGCGGTTCGGCCACGGCGTTGAACACGTCGGTCGTCGTCGCTGCTCGTGCCACGCCGACCATCGTATTCCCATATGGGTATGTGTCAAGAGGACGCCGGCCGGGCGCGGACGTGGAACCGCTCCCCCTGTGGCCCGAAAAGGGCGAGAACCTCGCACGGCACGTCGCCGGGGTTGCCGAACCAATGCGGAACGTGCGTGTCGAACTCCACGACTTCACCCGGTTTGAGGATCACGTCGTGCTCGCCGAGGATGAGCCGCAACTGTCCGGAAAGGACGTAGGCCCATTCGTACCCCTCGTGCACGCGCGGATCGGGGTCCGTGTCGGGCCAGTGCGGCGGGAAGATCTGCTTGTACGCACGCAGCCCGCCGGGCCGGCGCGTGAGCGGCAGGAACGTGACGCCGTGCCGGACGAAGGAGTGCGTGCGCAGCCGAGGGTCGCTGGTCGGCGCGGTGCCGACGAGCTCGTCGAGCGGCACCTGGTGGGCGCGTGCGAGGGCGAGCAGGAGCTCGAGCGTCGGCTTGCGCTGGCCGGACTCGAGGCGCGAGAGCGTGCTCACCGAGATGCCGGTGGTCTCCGACAGCTGGGCGAGCGTGGCGTTGTTCTGCTGGCGGAGCGCGCGCAGTCGCGGGCCCACCGATTCGAGGACGCCGTCGACGTCCGGGAGTTCACCGTCCATGACTCCATTTGCTACTTCGGCAAACGTATTTGTCAAGTCGGCGAGATCTGCGGATAGTCCGAGGGGAGGGACGAACTACAGGAGGACCAGGTGAACGAGAACTATGACGTCGTGGTGGTCGGCGGCGGTGCCGCGGGCCTCAGCGGCGCGGTGGCACTTGCGCGCTCACGGCGTTCCGTGCTCGTGGTGGATGCCGGCGAGCCGCGCAACGCGCCGGCCGGCCACGTGCACAACTACCTCGCCCGCGAGAGCACGCCGCCCGGCGAGCTGCTGGCGGCTGGGCGTGAAGAGGTCCTCGGGTACGGGGGCGAGATCGTCGACGGGGCGGTGACCTCGGCCGTTGCGCTGGACGGCGGCGGGTTCGCCGTGGCTCTCGCCGATGGGAGGACCACGCGGGCGCGTCGCCTCCTGGTGGCGACGGGGCTCGTCGACGAGTTGCCGAACGTTCCGGGCGTCGCCGAGCGGTGGGGACGCGATGTGCTGCATTGCCCGTACTGCCACGGCTGGGAGGCGCGTGACCAGGCGATCGGCGTGCTGGCGACGAATCCGATGGCCGTCCACCAGGCCCTGATGTGGCGGCAGCTGTCGGATGACGTGGTCGTTTTCCGGCACACGGCCGCGTTCGACGAGGAGCAGCTGGCGCAGCTGAGCGCGCGCGGGATCCGGGTCGTCGACGGCGAGGTGACGGCGCTGCGGGTGGAGGACGACGCGCTCACCGGTGTCGTGCTGCGCTCGGGTGAGGTGGTGGCGCGGGAGGCCGTGGTGGTCGCGCCGCGGTTCACGGCGCGGGCCGACGTGCTCGTGTCGCTGGGGCTGGAGCCGGTGGAGCTGGAGGTCGACGGGCACGTGATCGGCAGCTCGGTGCCGGCCGACGCGAACGGCGCCACGTCGGTGCCCGGGGTGTGGGTGGCCGGGAACGTGACGGACATGAAGTCGCAGGTCGTCGTGTCCGCAGCGGCCGGGTTGACGGCCGGCGCGGTGATCAACGGCGATCTCGTCGCCGAGGACGTACGGCGGGCGCGGGAGCCGTTCGCGCACGAAATGGAACGACAGGTTGCCGCGCTGGTCGGCGGCTCGACGAAGCACGGGGTGTGACGATGGCTGAGCAGCACGAAGAAGTCCCGTTCGACCAGGATTCCTGGGACGAGCGGTACCGGTCGAAGCCCGCGATCTGGAGTGGACGGCCCAATGCGCAGCTCGTGACGGAGGCCGCCGAGCTGCGCCCGGGCAGCGCGCTCGACGCCGGCTCCGGCGAAGGCGGCGACGCGCTGTGGCTCGCGCAGAACGGCTGGCGCGTGACGGCCGCGGACTTCGCGGCCACCGCCCTCGACCGGGGTGCGGCGCAGGCGGCCGAACAGGGCCTGGGCGACCAGATCCGGTGGCTGACGACGGACCTCACGACGTGGGTGCCGGACGAGAAGTACGACCTCGTCACGTCGCACTTCCTGCACCTGCCGACGGCCCAGCGCGTCCCGATCTTCGCGCGGCTCGCGGATGCCGTGGCGCCGGGTGGGACGTTGCTCATCGTCGGCCACCACCCGACCGACGTGGAGGGCGCCGCGCACCGGCCGAACGTGCCGGACATGTTCTTCTTGGCCGAGGATGTGGCGGCGACGTTGGATGAGTCGTGGGAGTCCGTGGTGACTGACGCGCGGGAGCGGGCGCACGTGATCGAGGGGCATGAAGTGTCCATTCGCGACACGGTGTTGGTGGCGAGCAAGCGGTGAGTTCCTTGGTCGGGCACCTGTTGCCGTTGGGTGGCGACGGGTGTCCGGCCGGGGTTGTCGGGGGCGTGCGGCTGTTGTCGCCGTTCAGGGGCGACGGTGTTAGCCGGTGGGTTGCGACGGGTCGCGCCATTCGCCGTTCAGTGGCGATGGGTCGCGCCGCCGCTCGCCGGTGAGCGGTGACGGCATTCGCCAGTGGGTTGCGACGGTCGCACCATTCGCCATTCAGCGGCAACGGGGAGCGCCGGCACTCGCCGGCGAGAGGCGACGATTCGCCCGAGAGGGGCGACAGGTTGCGCCATTCGCCGCCCAGCGGCGACGGGTCGCGCCGCCGCTCGCCGGTGAGAAGCGACTGCATTCGCCAGTGGGTTGCGACGGTCGCACCATTCGCCATTCAGCGGCAACGGGGAGCGCCGGCACTCGCCGGTGAGAAGCGACGATTCGCCTGCAGGTGGCGACCAGCCGCGCCATTCGCCGCTCAGCGGCGACGGGTCGGGCGGCCGCTCGCCGTTCACTGGCAACGGCGTTCGCCCGTGAGTGGCGAGGGGTAGCGCGATTCGCCGCTCAGGGGCGACGGGTCGCGCAGCCGCTCGCCGTTGAGCGGCAATGGCATTAGCCAGTGGGTTGCGACGGTCACGCGATTCGCCACTCAGTGGCAACGGGTCCCGCCGCCGGGTTGCCCGCGGCGGTCAGCAGACCGACCCCAGCAGTACGTGACGATCGCGCCTGCTGCCACTCGCCGTTGAGAGGCGACGGCGTTCGCCCGCGAGTGGCGACAGGTCGCGCTGTTCGCCAGTGAGTGGCGACGGGTCGTGCGGCGGCTCGCCGTTGAGAGGCGACGGCAATCGCCCGCCAGTGGCGACAGGTCGCGCTATTCGCCACTTAGCAGCGACGGGTCGCGCAGCCGCTCAGCGGCTACGGCGCTGACCGGTGAGTGGCGACGGGTCGCGCGGGCGCTCGCCGTTGAGCGGCGATGGCGTTCGCCGGCAAGTGGCGACGGGTTGCGACGTTCATGGTTGAGGGGCGAGGGGTCACGCCTCTCGCCGTTTGATGGCGACGTCTCGAGCCATTCGCCGTCTAGTGACCGGGTCGCGCGGCTCGTCGTTGAGTGGCGACGGCGTTCGCCCGTGAGCGGCGACAGGTTGCGACGTTCGCCGGTCAGTGGCGACCGGCCGCGCGATTCGTCGTTGAGCGGCGACGGTATTCGCCTGTGAGGGGTGAGTGGCTGGTGGGCGGGTGAAAAGGGGCGCCGCGCGGAGCGGGGCGAGTTAGCCTGGGCGGCATGGCGACTTGGGAGGACGTGGCGCGGCTCGGGGCGCGGCTGCCGGGGACGGAGCTGGTCGTCAAGAGGGATGCGCGGTCGTGGGGTGTGAAGGGTAAGGCGTACGCGTGGGAGCGGCCCTTGCGCAAGACCGACCTGGACGCGCTCGGGGACGCGGCGCCGGAGGGCGACGTGCTGGCGGTGCGGGTGCCGGATGTCGGGGCGAAGGAGGCGTTGCTGGTGGACGAGCCGGGCGTTTTCTTCACCACGCCGCATTTCGACGGGTATCCGGCGGTGCTCGTTCGGCTGGCCGAGATCGATTTGGCGACGCTTGACGAAGCCCTCGTCGAAGGGTGGCTGTGCCGGGTGCCGAAGAAGGTCGGGAAGCAGTATCTGGAGGAGCGCGGCGTCGGCTGACATCGTCCAGCTCTCCTTAACGATTCGTCCAAGATCTTTCACTTGTCCTGTCGATCGGGCTTTGGCAGCGTGGAAGGCGAATCGACCAGGGGGAGCGCGGATGTCGGGCAGCGGCACATTGGTGCGGATGGCGGCGCTGGCCGTGCTGTGGGGCTCGACGTTCCTGTGGATCAAACTCGCCCTCGAAGGCTTTGCGCCGGTGGTCGTGACGGTGGTCCGGTGCGCACTCGGGTCCCTGGTGTTGCTCGGGCTCGCGGTGGCGGCGCGGCAGAAGCTGCCGCGCGACCGGACGACGTGGGGGCGGCTGACGGTGGCGGCGTTGTTGTGCAACGCGGTGCCGTTCGGGTTGTTCGCGGTGGGCGAGCGGACCGTCGACTCCGGGGTGGCCGGCGTGCTCAACGCGACCACTCCCCTGTGGTCGCTGCTGATCGGCCTCGCGCTTGGTGTCGAGCGAGGCATCCGGCCGATGCGGCTGGCGGGTCTGCTGATCGGGTTCGCGGGGACGTTGCTGATCTTCGCGCCGTGGACGCGGGCGGGACTGGCGAGCTGGGGTTCGCTCGCGCTGCTCGGGGCGGCGGTGAGTTACGCGGTCGCGTACGCGTACATGGGTCGGAAGCTCGTGGGTCGCGGGACGGAGCCGTTGGCGTTGTCGGCCGCGCAGTTGCTGGCGGCGACGGGGCTGAGTGCGCTGGCGTTGCCGGTTGGTTCGGCGTCGTTGTCGCCGCACGTCACGGTGTTGTCGGTGGTGGCCGTGGTGGTGCTCGGGGTGTTCGGGACCGGTGTGACGTTCTACCTGAACTACCGCCTGATCGCCGATGAGGGGCCGACGGCGGCGGCGACCGTCGGGTATCTGCTGCCGGTGGTGTCGGTGGTGCTCGGTGCCGTGGTGCTGGGCGAGGAGATCGGGGCGCGCGTGGTGGTGGGGATGGTGGTGGTGCTCGGGGGTGTCGCCGTTTCGCGGCGACGGCGGCCGGCGGTGGCCGCGCGCCGAGTCGGCGCCGAACTCCGGGAAAGCGGCTAAACTTCGCCCGCGCGTCCGCGAGTGCGGACGGAACCGGTCGAGGGAGGCGCGGATGCGCAGGCTCGTCGTTGTTCTTGCGGTGGTCGTCGCGGCGTTCGGGGCGGCGGGGGTGGCGTCGGCCACGACGTCGGTGAGCGTGGGCGGCGCGGTGGCGAAACCGCGGTCGTTCTCGGCGGCCGAGCTGGCGGGCGCGGATCTGGACCAGGTGGTGACGGGGCTGTCGCCGATGCTGCCGCCGGGCAAGAACACGATGCTGCGGGTGACGGTGACGGTTCGCGGCACCAACCACGCCGTGACGTTCGCGCTGGCGGAGCTGGATCCGTCGTTCGGCAATCACCCGGCGGTGTTCCGGACGGGCCGGCATGGCGTGGATCTGACGGTGCCGGGCGACCGCAACGCTTCGCGCACGGTGACGGACGTACGGTCGGTGACGGTGCTTGTGTCCGACGCTGCTTCGGCGACGCGCGCGGTGCGCGTGACGGTGGGGCGGCGCGTCGTGACTCTGCCGCCGGAGCTGCTCGCACACCTGCCGCGGCGGACGGTGACGGCGAAGTTCGGGTCGGACGCGGGGCAGCAGACGCACACGGAGTCGGGGCCGGGGCTTTCGCTGGTGCTGCTGCTGGCCGGTGTGCTGCCGACGTCGGACAAGACGGTGGTCGCCGTTGGGTCGGGCGGCTATGGGCCGCGGTGACGCTGGCGGAGGCTTCGGTGGGCGGGCGGCCGCTGCTGCTGTCGACGGTGGAGGACGGGAAGGCGCTGGACCTGCCGCGGTTGGTGCCATTGGGGGATGTCAAGGGTGGGCGGTATGTCTCGGGGGTTACTGCGCTCGCTGTTGGGTGAGGTTGGTTGGGGAGTTGGGTTGCCTGCAGCACTGCGAGGTTCGCGGGATGCCGGATGCGGTGCGCAGTTGACGGCAGCGCTGTGGCGCTAGCGAGATGCCGGATGCGGGTCGCGCTGACGGCCGCACTGCGGAGGTCGCGGGATGCCGACTGGGGTGCGCACTTGACGGACGCGATGTAGGGCTTGCGCGATGCCGCTTGGAGAGTTCGGTTGACGGCAGCGCTGTGGGGCTCGAGGGATGTCGGATGCGGGTTGCGCTGACGGCCGCAGTGTGGTGCTCGCGCGATGCCGGTTGGGTGTTCGGCGGATGCCAGCGCCGTCGGGCTCGTGGGATGTCGGATGCGAGTCGCGTTGACGGCCGCGATGTGGGGCTTACGCGATGCCAGTTGCGGTGCGCAGTTGGCGGGCGCGATGCGGGGCTCTCGCGATGCCCGATGCGGTGCGCAGTTGACGGCGGCGCTGCGGGGCGCGCGGCCGGTCGGGTGTTCGGTTGATGGCAGCGCATTGGGAGCTCGCGGGATGTCGGATGCGGGTCGCGTTGACGGCCGCGGTGTGGGGCTTACGCGATGCCAGTTGCGGCGCGCAGTTGACGGCCGCTCTGCGAGGCTTGCAGGGTGTCGGTTGCGGATCGCGCTGACGGCCGCAGTGTGGCGCTTGCAGAATGCCGGTCGCGGTGCGCAGTTGGCGGGCGCGATGTAGGGCTTGCGCGATGCCGCTTGGGGAGTTCGGTTGACGGCGGTGCTGCGGGAGTCGCGCGATGCTCGATGCGCGGCGGCGATGTCGGGCTTGCGGAATGACGGTTGCGATGGACAGTTGACTGCCGCCTTGTGGAGCTTGCGGGATGCCGGTTGAGGTGTGCAGATGACGGTGGCGCCTGGAGTTCGCGGAGCTGACGGGAACGGGTGGCGGCGATCGCGTTGGTCGGGGGCGAGTTGTTGGTGGCGCGTCGAGCTGCCGTGTGGGGTGCTCGGCGGTGGTCAGCGGGCAGTGCGATCGTGGCTCGGGGAAGGTCGCAGGCGGTGTGGCTCCTGGATAGCGGAGATCGCGCGGGGTGCCACGGCGATATGTGCTTGGAGGCGGGATCTTGGCGAGCGGTGGAAATTGCGCTCGTTCGCGGTCGGTGGCGTGCCTTGTGACGCGGCAACCCGCGCGTTGGCAAGGGCCCACCCTCCCGGGGGCCGCCCATGATCCATTTTACCGGGGTGTACCGACAGGAACCGGCGTGAGCGGGAGTTATCCACATCTGATGTCGGGTTGTGGATGACCGGAAAGGACTCTGAGGAGTCAAGGGGGCTCGACGGGCGAAGAGTCGAGCGGGGGAGCTCGGGGAGAGCCGCGGTGGCCGGCCGGCCGAAGTTGCGGGCGAAGGCGAACGGAGAGGCAAGACCCACGGAAAGCGCAGGTCAGCCGCAGCGTTGCCGGTGATCGGGACTGCGTGGCATCCGAATGGCCTATGGCCCGGCTCACATTATTGGTCTATACCATTTGGACAAGGTTTCCCCGCTCTCCAGGTCCCCGCTGTGGAGGTTTCACCATGAGGCTCCCCTCTCCCCGGAAGTTGATTGCTGCGTTGGGTGGATTGGCGGCTGTGGCCGCCGGGTTGGCTGCGCCGGCGGGTGCGGCGCCCGCGGTGCCGGCGGCGGCCGGGTCGCCGGCGCCGGTGGCGCCGTATGTGGATATGGGGGCGTGGCCGACGCCGGTGCTCTCGACGATGTCGTCGAAGGGTGGGGTGAAGGGGTTCACGCTCGGGTTCGTGACGGGCGCCGGGTGCAAGGCCAGCTGGTTCAACGCGTACGACCCGCGCTCGGCGTGGCAGGCGAGTGAGATCGCGAAGATCCGGTCGGGCGGGGGTGATGTGAAGGTGTCGTTCGGTGGGGCGTCGGGGATTGAGCTGGCGCAGGCGTGCAGCAGTGTATCGTCGCTCGAGGCGGAGTATGACGCGGTAGTGAAGGCGTATGGCCTCAAGTACATCGACCTCGATATTGAGGGTGCGGCGGTGGCCGACACGGCGTCGATCCAGCGGCGGTCGCAGGCGCTCAAGACGGTGCAGAACAACAATCCCGGCCTGAAGATCTCGCTGACGCTGCCGGTGCTGCCCAACGGGCTCGACAGCAACGGCCTGGGCGTCGTCAACGCGGCCAAGGCGGCGGGCGTGAACCTGGACCTGGTCAACGTGATGGCCATGGACTACTACCAGGGCGCGGGCGACCAAGGGGCGAAGGCGATCTCGGCCGCCAAGGCGACGCAGGCGCAGCTCAAGTCCATCTTCGGGCTGTCGGACGCGGCCGCGTGGAAGAAGGTCGGGCTGACGCCGATGCTGGGCGTCAACGACTCGCAGAACGAGATCTTCTACCAGAAGGACGCCACCGCCGTGGTGAACTTCGCGAAGAGCGTGCACCTCGGCATGCTGTCGTTCTGGGAGGCCGGCCGCGACGCGAACGCGTGCAACGGAGCGCTTTACCGCTGCACCAACGTTTCCCAGCAGCCCTACGAGTTCTCGAAGATCTTCTCCGGCTACAACGGCTGACCGGCCGCCCGGCCGGGGTGTCCACTGAGGACGCCCAGGCCGGGAGAGGCCGTCAGGGCAGGTAGTACATCGGGTTCGGCAGCTTGACCGGGTTGTCGGCGTAGCCGCCCTCGAGGTCGCTGAACTGGTCGCCCAGGTTGAGCACGATGTGGGCACCCGTCGCCTGGATGTGGGCGCGGGTGCCCGACTTGTACTGGATCGTGGTGCAGGTCAGGCCGCACGGCAGGTAGTCCGGCGCCGTGCCGGCCGGCTTGAAGAACGCGCCCGCCGGCGCCGGGTAGCCCTCGTTGGCCAGGTTCTTCAGCGACTGCGGGCCCTGCGGGGTGCTGCGGCCCGTCAGGAAGTAGACCTTCACACCGCGCTGCGCGGCCCAGTTCGCCAGCTCCAGCACGGGCTTGTTGGCCACGAATGTGCCGTTGTCGATCGCCTGCTGCTGCTTGACCGGGTCGAACCCGAAGTCGTTGTCGGCCTCCCAGCCGTAGGTGACCTCCGACGTGTCGTCGACGTCGAGCACGATGGCCGGGTTCTTCACCTTGCCGAGCTTCTGCGTGAGGTAGCGCTTCGCGTCGGCCACGACCCGCTTGGTGTCGGTGACGAACCTGCTCGAGTCGGAGTAGTGGTGCTTGCCCGACGCGTCGAGGTAGTCGCCGTAGTAGGCCTTCACGTCGTTCTTGACCTGGCCGATGTTCGCCGGCTCCCGACCGTGGGCGGCCGTCACCGCGTCGGAGCCGGCCAGCGCGGTCGCACCACCCGCGACGGTGGCGCCGATCGCCGCCGCGGCGGCGAGCTTGAGCAAAACGGGAAAACGGGACACGGCGAACCCCTCCAAGTGAACTTCAGGTAAAGTGCGCCCGCAATCTACGCCACCTCAGGCGGCAGGAGAACCCTCCGAAGGGATGCGTTCGGCGCGGCAGACGAAGGCCACCGGCGACCGGCCGATGCGCGTGAGCACCACAGTGGACTCCGCGCTGCCCCGTGGTTTCAGGCGGCGGCGCAAGGCGTCCGGGTCGACGTCGAGGCCGCGGACGAGGATCTCCAGGCGGCCGACGCCGTGGCGCTTCAGCGTGGCACGCAGGGCTTTTTCGCTGTACGGGCCGTGTTCCAGCACGCGGAAGGCGCGCACGCCCGGCGGCGGCGTGTCACCGGTCAAGTACGCGATGCGTTCGTCGAGCTGCCACAGGCCGTGGCGCGCCGCGTAGTGGCGGACCAGGCCGGCACGCACGACGGCGCCGTCCGGGTCGATGATCCACTCCCCCGGCGGCTGCGCAGGCAAGTCGTCCGGATCGGTGTCGGTGACCGTCCACTGAGTACCGTCCGAGCGCAGCACCGTGGCCCGACGGGAGACACCACCCTCCAAGCCCCGCCAGAGACAGGCCTCGCGGACGGCGCCGTCGAGCGAGACCAGCTCCACTTCCGAAGCCCACGGCGCGATGGCGAAGTCCAGGCCCGGCGCGCACTTCACCGACAACGTCCGCCCGCCGTAGGCGTCGACTAGCTCGTCCAGCGGCGGTAGGAAGTCCGCCGGTTTCCACGTGCGCCGCCCGGCCGAGTCGCGGCGGGCCGGGTCGGCGACCACGACCGTGTCCCGGCTGACCGGGCGCAGAGCGTCGGCCTGCACCACACCGACCGAGACCGAAGCCGCGGAAGCGTTGTGCCGCGCCATCTCCAGCCGTACGCGATCCACATCGGACCCCAACGTCCGAGAAGCGACCCGCGCCAGCTCCACCAGGTCGGCGCCGACGGAGCACGTCACGTCGTGCACGTCGCGGCCGGCCAACCGGGACGCCCGGTGCCGCGCCACCGCCGTCGCGCTCGCCTGTTGCAACGCGTCGCCCGTGAACAGCCACGAGTCCGCATGAGACAGCTTCGAAGCCGATTTCCGCCGCAGCACCACCGTTTCCAGCACCGCCGCGGCGAACCGCTCCCCCACCGAGCGGCGCACGGCGGCGACGTCGGCGATGCGGGAAGCGTCCGTCAGCGGCAGCGCCGCGCAGTCGGCGAGCGCCGCCCGTCCCGCGGCGGAGCGCAGGAAGGCGACGTCGTCGAGCGAGAAACCGTAGGCCAATTCAGGAAGGCCGCTTGGTCCCGGTGATCATCACGTTGTAGAACAGCTCACGCGGCAGCACCTTCGAGAGCACCTTCTTGTCCAAAGCGGACAGCCGCAGCCACAGGTGGTAGGCGAACATGCGCCACCGGACCGTGAGCTTCTCCTGCGGGACAGCCGCCTCGAACGTGCGGATCGGCCAGCCCGCGAGAGCCGCCGAGAACTCGTCCGTCACCGCGCGCACATCCTGCGCCCCGGCGCCGCGCGCCATCCCCTCGAGTTCCGACGGGTCGAAGGTGTGGATGTCCACCACGGCTTCGAGAGCCGCCGCACGGGAGGATTCGTCCAGTTCGGACTGCGGACGCCGCCAGCCGGTCAACGCGGGCAGCTTCGTGACACGCGTGGTGAGGTACCAGGTGATCTGGCCGAGCTTGCGCGCGTAGAAGTCGCCGACCTTGGTCGGCTCGCCCGCGAAGACGAACCGCCCGCCCGGCTTCAGCACGCGCAGCACCTCGCCGAACGCCTGGCGCACGTCGGGGATGTGGTGCAGCACGGCGTGACCCACCACGAGGTCGAAAGTGTTGTCCTCGTACGGGATCCGCTCCGCGTCGGCCACGCGGCCGTCGACGTCGAGGCCCAGCTTCTCCGCGTTGCGCAGCGCCACCTGCACCATGCCCGGCGAGAGGTCCGTGACGGAACCCTTCTTCGCGACGCCGCCCTGCATGAGGTTCAGCAGGAAGAACCCGGTGCCGCTGCCCAGCTCCATCGCGTGGGTGTAGGGCTGGCCGTCCTCGCCCGCGACGGCGTTGAACACGTCGGTGGCATACGAGATGCAGCGCTCGTCGTACGAGATCGACCACTTCTCGTCGTACGTCCCGGCTTCCCAGTCGTGGTAGAGCACGTTGGCGAGCTTCGGGTCGGCGTAGGCCGCCTTGACCTCGTCGGCCGTGGCGTGCGGGTTCGGGGCCGGGTCGGTCACGGCGGTCACTTCCCCTCGAAAGTGGCCTTGCCGGGGCCGTTCTCGATGAAGGACTTCATGCCGTTCTTCTGGTCCTCGGTGGCCCACAGCGCCGTGAACAGCTGCGTTTCGATCTTCAGGCCGGTCGCCAGGTCGACGTCGAGACCCGAGTCGATGGCGGCCTTCGCGGCCTTGAGCGCCACGGCGGGACCGTTCACGAACTGCGCGGCCCACTTGTGCGCGGCGGCGTACACGTCGTCCGGCGCGACGACCTCGTCGACGATGCCGAGCTTCAGCGCTTCGTCGGCCTTCACGAACCGGCCGGTGTAGATGAGGTCCTTGGCCTTGCTCGGGCCGACCAGGCGCGAGAGCCGCTGCGTGCCGCCGGCACCCGGGATGATGCCGAGCTGGATCTCCGGCTGGCCGACCTTCACGTTGTCGCCCGCCACGCGCCAGTCGGCGGTGAGCGCCAACTCCAGGCCGCCGCCGAGGGCGTAGCCGGTGATGGCGGCGACGACCGGCTTCGGGATGGCCGCGACCAGCGAGCAGGACGCGGTGAGCTCGGCCCCGAACTTCGAGATCTCCGGGTAGGTGCGGTCGCCCATCTCCTTGATGTCCGCGCCACCGGCGAAGGTCTTCTCGCCGCCGTAGAGGATCACCGCACGCACGTCTTCGCGGTTCGACGCCTCGCGCGCGGCCTCGGCCAGCTCGGTCTGCAGCTGGTTGTTGATCGCGTTGACCGGCGGCCGGTTCAGGCGGATCGTGCCGACGCCGTTCTCGACCTCGAGGTTGACGAACTCTCCCACGCGACTTCCTCCTCGTTGACGGATGCCGGCAGGCTACCGGCCGGTACGCCCGAACTTACCGGCGCCGGGCGAAGAACCGCTCGCCCGAACGCTGCAGCACCAGGTCCTGGTCGAACGTCTTCGACAGGTTCTCGCTCGTGATCACGTCGTCCATCAGGCCCGCGACCACGGCGTGCCCGTCGCGCAGCAGCAGCGCGTGGGTGAAGCCCGGCGGGATCTCCTCGACGTGGTGCGTGACGAGGACCATGGCCGGCGCGTCCGGGTCCATCGCGAGGTCGGACAGCCGCGCCACGAGGTCCTCACGCCCGCCCAGGTCCAGACCCGCCGCCGGCTCGTCGAGCAGCAGCAGCTCCGGGTCGGTCATCAGCGAACGCGCGATCAGCACGCGCTTGCGCTCGCCTTCGGACAGCGTGCCGAACGTGCGCTTCGCCATGTGCGCGATGCCGAGCGTGCCGAGCAGCTCGGCGGCGCGGTTGAGGTCGAGGCTGTCGTAGGCCTCGCGCCAGCGGCCCATCACGGCGTAGCCGGCGCTCACCACCACGTCTTCCACGCGCTCGTCACCCGGGATGCGCTGGGCGATGGCGGCGGAGGTGAACCCGATGCGGGGGCGCAGGTCGAAGATGTTCACGCGGCCGATGCGGTCGCCGAGCAGGTCGACGGTGCCGGCCGTGGGGTGCAGCTCCGCGGCGGCCAGCCGCAGCAGGGTCGTCTTGCCCGCGCCGTTGGGCCCGAGCACGACCCACCGTTCGTCGAGTTCGACGCTCCAGTCGAGGTCCGCGAGAAGGTCGTTTCCGCTCCGGCGGACGCCGACACCGGACATCCGCACCACGAGGTCGTCAAGGTCGCTGGGCAGGATCGGCTCGCTCACGGGCCCATTGTGGCCGTCCACGCGCGCGCGTCCGCACCCGCCCGGGGTTGACAACGCACCCGCGCGCGTGTGACCCCGCGCCGACGTCCAGCGGATGGGACGAAGCAGCGTACAAAGTGCGAGCTGTGGCACGATCGGTGACGTGTCCAGGTCCGCGTCCGCCACCGTCCCCGCAGCCCGGGGCTCGTTCTGGCGCCGTCGCACGATCGACCTGCTCCTCGTGGCCTCGTGCGGGTGTACGCGAGCGCGGCGCGCCTGCTGAACGCGGGTTTCGTGCCGCGCTGTGCCGTCTTGCCAGCCGTCACCCCCGTTTGAGGAGCACCCGCGTTGACCACGTCGATCACCCGTCCCGACTTCGAGATCCACCCCCGGCTGACCGATCCGCTGCTGGCGCAGCTGCTTCAGCCCGAGCGGCTGCTGTGGACGCCGCGTGAGCTGGCCGACCTCACCAAGACCGTGACCACCGAGCTCACCTCCAGCCTGCGCGAGGTGCTGCGCTTCGACGAGGAAAGCCGCTGGTGGGCGCGGCTCGCGCTCACCGACGGGCTGGAGCTGTGGCTGCTGTCGTGGCTGCCCGGCCAGCAAACGAAGCCCCATGACCACGGTGGCGCGGCCGGCTCGTTCACCGTGCTGCAGGGCGAGCTGGGTGAGGAATACCGCTATCCCGGCGGCCCGATCCGGCGCCGCACGCACACGGCGGGCGAGAGCATCGGCTTCGGCGCCGGGCGGGCGCACCAGGTCACCGGCCTCGGCGACCAGCCGGCCGCCAGCGTCCACGCGTACTCGCCGCCGCTGGTGCCCACGCGCGAATACGCGACGCTGGCCGACGTGCCCGGCGAAATCCCGCCGCTGCCGGTCATACTCGGCCGATGAGCTCGATCGACGACTTCCTCGCCGGCGCCCGGTCCTCCTTGGACCGGGCCTCGCCGGAGCGCGCGTCTTCGCTGCAGGCCGAAGGCGCGCTGATCGTGGACATCCGGCCGCACGCCAACCGCGCCGCCGAGGGCGAGATCCCCGGCGCCGTGGTCGTCGAGCGGATCCACCTGGAGTGGCGGCTCGCCCCGGACAGCGACTGGCGGCTCGACGGTGTGACTCCTGACACGACGGCGATCGTGATGTGCAACGAGGGCTACTCGTCGAGCCTGGCCGCGGCGGACCTGCAGCGGCTGGGGTTGAAGAACGCTACGGATCTCGAGGGTGGGTTCCGGGCTTGGGCGGAGGCTGGGTTGCCCGTGGTGGAGGGTGGCTCGCCGGCGGTGCCGTAGCACGGCTCAGGGGCTCACGGGCCGGATTCGCCGAGGGGGATCCAGTAACGCAGCACCGGGCCGTGTTCGGTGTCCCGGCACTCTTCCCTGACACCGCCGAGGCGCTCGATCGTCCTCGCCGAAGCGACATTGCCGGCCTCGCAGACGAGCAGCACGCGGTCCATCCCGAGTCCACGCGCCTGGTCGACCATGCGGCCCAGCGCCCAAGCGGCCAACCCGCGACACCGAGCGGAGGGCCGGATGCCGAAGCCGAGGTGGCCGACGTCGCGGACGACGTCGTCGAACCCGTGCCGCAGCGCGATTCCGCCGAGCACCCGGTCGTCCTCGACGAGCCACCGGTAGGTCACCCGGTCCGACTCGCCGGTTAGCCGCGCCACCCAGGTCGCGAACCCCGGCGGCGAGCCGACCTCATCGGCAGGCACCAGCCCGAAACCGTCTTCGTGGCTGCCGGGGCCCCACTCGGCGTGCGCTTCGAGCCAGGCTCGGTGCAGCCGGGTGGTGGGGGCGATCAGGGCCGGCACTAGGCGAGGACGACGCGGGCCAGTTCCGCGGGGCTCGCCAGCAGGGGGTGCTTCGGCAGCACCCGCACCGTGTAGCCGACCGAGCCTGCGCGGGGCAGGCGCAGGGACGCGGAGAACGCGCCGATGCCGTCGCCCTGCATCGGGACCGTGACGGTGTCCGTGAGTTCGTCGCCGTCGCCGACCTGGCCGACGACGGCCTGGATGTCCACTTCGGACGGGTTCAGGCCGGCCAGGTCGATGCGGGCGCGGACGGTGACCTCGGTGCCGACGACCAACCGTGAGGAGTGGTCGTAGAGCAGCTCCGAGTCGAAGATCCGCACGCGCGGCCAGGAGACTTCGAGCTTGGTGCGGTAGTCGGCGAGCGACAGGGCGCCCGCGTAGCCGTCGCCGACGGCGGCGGCGACCATGCGCGACGCGGGCAGGTAGCCGGAGTCCACGTACTCGCGGACCATGCGCGAGGCCTGCACGCGCGGGCCGAGCGTTTCCAGCGTGTGCCACACCATCGACAGCCAGCCGGAGGGGACGCCCGAAGCGTCCTTGTCGTAGTAGAGCGGCGCGATCTGCTGGCCGAGCAGGTCGTAGAGCGCGGCGGCCTCGAGGTCGTCGCGGCGCAAGGGATCCGTGACACCGTCGGCGGTGGGGATGGCCCAGCCATTGGAGCCGTCGTAGCACTCGTCCCACCAGCCGTCGCGGATGGAGAGGTTGAGGCCACCGTTGAGCGCCGACTTCATGCCCGACGTGCCGCACGCCTCCAGCGGCCGCACGGGGTTGTTGAGCCACACGTCGCAGCCGCGGTAGAGGTAGCGGGCCATGGACATGTCGTAGTCGGGCAGGAAGACGATGCGGTGGCGCACGGCGGGGTCGTCGACGAACCGCACGATCTGCTGGATGAGCTGCTTGCCGTTCTCGTCGGCGGGGTGCGACTTGCCGCCGATCACGATCTGGATCGGGCGCTTCTCGTCGAGCAGCAGGGCACGCAGGCGGTCGGGGTCGCGCAGCATCAGCGTGAGGCGCTTGTACGTGGGCACGCGGCGGGCGAAGCCGACGGTCAGCACGTCCGGGTCGAACACGCGCTCCGTCCAGCCCAGCTCCAGCGCCGAAGCGCCACGCTGCATCCACGCCGCCCGCACGCGCCGGCGCACCTCGGCCACGAGCTTCTCCCGCAGCTCGCGGCGCAGCTCCCACAGCTGCTGGTCGGTGACGCCGTCGCGCAGCGAGCTGTCCGGCGTGCGGCCCTCGTGGCCGAACTCGTCGTGGTTGCCGCCCAGCAGCGCGCTCAGCTCGCGCGCGACCCACGTCGGCCCGTGCACGCCGTTGGTGATGGACGAGACGGGCACCTCGTCGTCGTCGAATCCGGGCCACAGGCGGGAGAACATGCGCCGGGTGACGCGGCCGTGGAGCTCGGAGACGCCGTTGGCGCGCTGCGCGAGCCGCAGCCCCATGTGGGCCATGTTGAACAGGCCCGGGTTGTCCTCCGCGCCGAGTTGCAGCACGCGGCGCACGTCGATGTCCGGCACGAGCCGGCCGTCGGAGAAGTAGCGCTGTACGAGGTCGACGGGGAACCGGTCGATGCCGGCGCTCACCGGTGTGTGCGTGGTGAACACCGTGCCCGCGCGCACGGCCGGCAGCGCCTCGTCGAAGCCGAGCCGGTCGGCCTGGATGATCTCGCGGGCGCGCTCGAGGCCGAGGAACCCGGCGTGGCCCTCGTTGGTGTGGAAGACGTTCGGCTGTGGGTGGCCGGTGAGCTCGCAGAACTTCCGCACGGCCCGGAAACCGCCGATGCCGGCGAGGATCTCCTGGCGGATGCGGTGGTCGGCGTCGCCGCCGTAGAGCCGGTCGGTGACGGGGCGCAGGTCCTCGTCGTTGGTCTCGATGTCGGTGTCGAGCAGGAGCAGCGGGATGCGGCCCACGCGGGCGCGCCAGATCTGCGCGTGCAGCGTGCGCCCGCCCGGCATGGCGACCTCGACGAGCACCGCGTGCCCGCCGTCGGTGACCAGCTCCAGCGGGAACGCGTTGGGGTCGATCACCGGGTAGTGCTCGACCTGCCAGCCGTCGAGCGACAGGCTCTGGCGGAAGTAGCCCGACCGGTAGAGCAGCCCGACGCCGACCATCGGCACGCCGAGGTCCGAAGCCGCCTTCAGGTGGTCGCCTGCGAGCACGCCGAGGCCGCCCGAGTAGTTGGGCAGGGCCTCGGTGACGCCGAACTCCATCGAGAAGTACGCGACGGCCGCGGGCAGGCCTTCGTCGGTACGCCGCTGGTACCAGCGCGGCTCGGTGAGGTACTGCTCCAGCCCCGCCGCCGCTTCGCGCGTGCGACGCAGGAAGTCCTCGTCCACCGACAGCTCTTCGAGACGCTCGGGCGGCAGCGCGGTGAGCATCCGCAACGGGTCGCGGATGGCGTTGAAGAGCTCGGCGTCCATCGACGCGAACAGGTCGCGAGTCGGTGGGTGCCACGTCCAGCGCAGGTTCGTCGCGAGCGCGCCAAGGCCCGCTAGCGATTCCGGCAGGCTGGCTCGGACGGTGAACCGGCGGACAGCACGCATGGTCAGCGACCATATCGGGCCGCCGGTCCCGGCGCTCGTGACCCGTTCGGGGATAACGCTCACATCGGGCACACCCGCTGGGTAGGGTCCCGGGCGTGATGAGGCGAGGGGGAGCGCTGCTGGCGCTCGCGGTGGTGGCCGCGCTGGGCGCGGCGGCGTGCGGAACTGGTTCGGCCGGACCGATCACGCCGGGGGCCGGCAACGTCGCGGGCCTGCCCGTGACCCACTTCGACAGCGGCCTCAAGAGTGGCGCGCCGAAGCCGAACCTGACCGTGAAGAACGCCGAGGGCGGCCAGGACGACCAGCTCGCCACGGCCGCGATCGCCGACGTCGAGGCCTACTGGGGCGAGGCCCTGCCAACCGACTTCGGACAGGACTTCAAGCCCGTGACGTCGCTGCTGTCCTACGACTCGCGCACCGACACCGAGAACACGGCGTGCGGCAGCGTGAAGAAGCTCGTGAACGCGTTCTACTGCTCCGCCGACGACTCGGTGGCCTGGGACCGCGGCGTGCTGCTGCCGATGCTGCGCCAGCGCTTCGGGCCGATGTCGGTGGTCACCGTGCTGGCGCACGAGTTCGGCCACGCGATCCAGTACCGGCTCGGGCCGAAGGCCGGCATCACGAAGAGCACGCCGAGCGTGGTGAAGGAGCAGCAGGCCGACTGCTTCGCGGGCAGCTACTTCCGCTGGGTGGCCGAGGGCAAGAGCAAGTACTACCAGGTGTCCACGGCCGAGGGCCTCGACCAGATCATGGCCGCGATGTTCTTCATCCGCGACCAGGCCGGCACGAGCGCCACCGACCGCCAAGCCCACGGCACCGCGTTCGACCGGACGTTCGCGTTCCAGTCCGGGTTCGAGAAGGGCCCGAAGGAGTGCGCGGGCATGAACGCGCAGAACGTGCAGGAGCGGCTCACCGAGCGGCCGTTCGACAGCGGCGACAAGGGCAAGGGCGACGCGAAGATCTCCGAGCAGACCCTCGCGCTGCTGAAGTCGAGCCTCGACTCGGCGTTCGGTGGTGCGGGAGTGAAGGCGCCGACGATCGTGCCCGGGAGCGGCAGCTGCTCGGGTGGGCCGTCGACCCCGCCCGCGTCCTACTGCCCGGCCGACAACACGGTGAACATCGACGTTTCGCGGCTCACGGCGCTGGCTCAGCCGGTGGACGAGGAGGCCGAGGCGTCCGGGCAGCAGAGTTCGGGCCTGGGCGACTTCGCGGCGTTCGCGGAGGTGGCGTCCCGATACGCGCTGGGGATCCAGAAGGGCGTGGGGGCTTCGCTGGACAACCCGAACGCCGGGCTGCGGACGTCGTGCTTGGTCGGCGCCTGGGCGGCGTTCACGAACCGGCCCGGCTCGCTGCGTCTGTCCGCCGGCGACCTCGACGAGGCGATCGCCGATCTGCTGCGGCCGCAGGGCCTGGTGTCGGCGGACGTGAACGGCAAGCGGCCCGACAGCGGTTTCGACCGAGTCGAGTCCCTGCGGCGGGGGTATCTCGAGGGGTCTTCGGTCTGTTCGAAGCAGTACGGCTGACCCGATTTTCCACCCAGGCTGGAAAATCGGTGTGGCCGGAATTTCCAGGAATGCTGGAAACGCGCCTGGCCGAGGTTCAGCCGAAGCCGGGTGCGTCCCAGGTGACGCCGTTGTCGTCGCCGAGCAGGTGGTCGAGCAGCCCCGCCGCGGACGCCTCCGGGGTGATGAGGACGCCGTTTTCGTACGCGTCGGCGAACCCGCGGCGGACGGGTTCGGCGAGGCCACGGCCGAGGTCGCCCCGGATTTCCGTCTGCATCGCGGTGTCGACCATGCCCGGCTGGTAGACGTTCACGGTCACGCCCGTGCCCGCGAGCTCCGCGGCGAGGTTGCGGCTGTGGGCTTCCAGCGCGGCCTTGGTCGTGGTGTAGGCGTTGCCGCCGATGAGCGAGCCGGGGTGCGTGGCGACGCCGCTGGAGACGTTGACGACGCGACCCCAGCCGCGGGTGAGCATCCCGGGCAGCAGGCCGAGGGTGAGCGTGACCGGCGCGGTGAGGTTGGTCGCGATCGCGGCCGCGAAATCGGCCGGGTCGACCTCGGCCGTGGGGGCGACGGGCCGGGTCACGGCGGCGTTGTTGACCAGCACGTCGACCGGGCCGGCCCCCTCCACGAGCGCGGCGACTTCGGCGGGACTGCCGAGGTCGGCCGGGATGACCCGGGTGGGGCCGGCGGCGAGCTCGGCCGTCTTCGCGAGCTCCGCCTCGGAACGGGCGACGAGGACGACTTCGGCGCCGCGTTCGGCCAGGCCCAGGGCGAGGGCGCGGCCCAGTCCGCGACCGGCGCCCGTGACCAGGGCGGTTTTTCCTCGCAGGCTGGAGATGCGCACGTCCGTGAGGCTAGTGGAGCACGATCGTTTCGCCGCCGGACGACGAAGGCCCCCGATCGCGGATCGGGGGCCTTCGTGGTGGAACGGGTCAGAACAGGGCGCTCGCCAGGTTGCGGCGGGCCTTCATCACGCGCTCGTCGGCCGGGTCGAACAGGTCGAAGAGCGCGACCAGGTGTTCGCGGACGCGGTTGCGGTCGTCGCCGGCGGTGCGGCGGACGGTGTCGATCAGGCGGGTGAACGCGGCTTCCACGTCCTGCTCCGCGATCTCCAGGTCGGCGGCCGCGAGCTGGGCGTCGAGGTTCGACGGGTCGGCGTCGGCCTTGGTGCGGGCGTCCGGGTCGGCCGCTTCGGCGCGGGCGGTGAACTTGACCTGGGCCAGGGCGTTCTTGGCCAGCTCGTTGGCGGGCTCGGCGTCGAGGATGCGCTCGTAGGCGGCCTGCGCGGCGGCGAAGTCGCCCTGCTCGAAGGCTTCCTCGGCCTCGGTGAAGCGCGGGTCCTCGGGCTCCTCGATCGGGCCGCGGACCTCCTCGGCGGCGCGGATGCCGGGGAGCTTGTCGCGCAGGGCGTCGAGCAGCGCGTTCAGCCACTTGCGGATCTCGGGCTCCGGCAGGGCGCCGGAGAACGCGTCCACGGGCTGGCCGCCGCCGATCGCGACGACGGTCGGGATCGACTGGGCGCCGAACAGCTGCGCGATGCGCGGGTTGGCGTCCACGTCGACGCGGGCGAGCACCCACGCGCCGGCCGCTTCGGTGGCGAGGCGCTCCAGCACGGGGCTGAGCTGCTTGCACGGGCCGCACCAGTCGGCCCACAGGTCCACGAGCACGAGCTGGTTGAGCGAGCGCTCGACGACGTCGGTCTGGAACGTGGCTTCCGTCACATCCATGATGACGTCCGACGGCGGCGCGCCGCCCCCGGCCGGCGCCGCACCCGCGGGCGGCGCGGGGGGCTGGCTCCGGGACGCCTCGGCCCGGGCCTTGAGCGCGGACAGGTCGACCGCGCCGGACAGTGCGGCGGACATGGCCGCTGAGTTCGCTGCAGATCCGCGTGGGTGTGTCACGCCCTCCATCCTGGCACGGGGCGGCGGGACATTTCACCGCCGGTGCCCGGGTGGCGCACTCGCGCCGCGATTGGCAGGAGCGCCCGGCTCGGGCATGCTCACGCGGAAAGATCAGGGAGGCCGTGATGCTGAGCCGGCGCAACGCCACCGTGGCGGTGGCCGTCGGGGTGGGCGTGGCGTGGGTCGTGGCGATCACGCTGCTCATCGCGAACCAGCCGGACCCGGGCGCGCCCTCGCCCGTCGCCCTGCGGGACTCGCTGCGCAGCGCCCTGGTCGCCCGCGACTCCGGCGGGCTCGAAGACCTGCTCGACTACCCGGGCTCGGGCGCCTCCGACTTCGCCGACGACTACGTGGCCGTGCTCGGCGAAGAGGACGTGCGCGACATCGCCGTGCAACTCGTCCCCGACGACCACGCCCCGACGCGCGCGGTGGTCAGCGGGGTGACGCACGGGTCGCGGTTCACCTACTCCCTGGCGGTGACCAGGGAGGAAGGCCGGTGGACCGTCGCGTTCACCCCGCCGCTGCCGTAGGCGCTCAGTCCTCGCGCAGGTGCGCTTCCACGCGGTCGACCTTCGCGGTCAGCTGGCCCGTGTCGTAGCCCGGGCGGATGTCGGCCTTCAGCACGAGGCCGACGCGCGCCGACCCCTCCCCCGCGGCTTGCACGGCCTGCTTCACGACGGCCATCACCTCGTCCCACTCGCCTTCGACGTTCGTGAACATCGCGTTCGTGGAGTTCGGCAGGCCGCTGTCGCGGACGACCTTCACGGCACGGGAGACGGCCTCGCTCACCCCGGCGTCCGGGTCGCCGCCGGAGGGGCTCACGCTGAACGCGACGATCATGTCGGGATCCTTTCATCAGAGGAAAACAATGGCGGCTGAGCAGGGCGATCGCCGTCTTCCGGGTACCCGCTGGTAACTTCGTTTGTCATGAACCGACCGCTGCCGTTCGACCCGATCGCCCGTGCGGCCGAGCTCTGGGAGGACCGGATCGGTCCCGCCGGAACCATGGCCGCGGTCACCGGTCTGATGCGGGTGCAACAGATCATCCAGTCGGCGGTCGACGGCTCGCTCAAGCCGCACGGCCTCACGTTCGCCCGCTACGAGGCGCTCGTGCTGCTCACCTTCGCCCGCAACTCGCGGCTGCCGATGCGGGTGATGGGCGAGCGGCTGCAGTTGCACCCCACCAGTGTCACCAACATAGTCGACCGCCTCGAGCGCGACGGGCTCGTGAAGCGCGTGCCGCACCCCACCGACCGGCGCACGACGCTGGTCGAGATCACCGACGACGGCCGCGCGCGCCGCGAAGCCGCGACGGCCGCCGTGACGGGCATCGACTTCGGGCTCACGGGGCTCACCGAGCGGCAGGTCGAGCAGCTCACCGACCTGCTCACCAAGGTCCGCCGCTCGTCGGGCGACTTCAGCGAATAACGCCGGAACGCGAGACGGGCCCGCACGACACGAGGTCGTACGGGCCCGTCGAAAAGCGGGGAACTCAGGCGTTGACGGTCTCCGGCACGCGGGACTCGAACAGGCCGACACCGCCGTGGGTCAGGCGCTGGGGGCCGTCGAGGCGGCCGTTGCGCAGGGCCCACTTCTCGAAGATCCAGGTGAACAGCGGCGGGATGCTGGACAGCAGCGCGAGCACCAGGGTCTTCGGGCGCCAGCCGAGCGGCTTGGCGACGGACAGGGAGACCACGACGTAGAGCACGAAGATCACGCCGTGGACCATGCCGATGACGGGCACGCCGCCCTCACCGGAGGAGTGCACGACGTACTTGAGAAACATCCCGATCAGCAACGCGGCCCAGGACAGGGCTTCGGCGACTGCGGCCACGCGGAACACGAGAGCGGCCTTGCTGGACACGACTTTCCTCCTGTGCGTCACACGGGTGCGTGCTGCCTGCACACACAAAAACGCGTCCGGCGCACTGTCCAAGGGGGACTACCCGCTTGACGTCAACAGCACTGTCGGACGCGTATGACACCAGTGTGAGGCGTGACGGCCCTCACCGGAACACCGGGGCCCGTGACTATCCTCACGGACCCTCCCGAATATGGTCTGGACCACTGCGGGAAACCGTGGGGAAATGCCCGGAAAACCGTGAAGGCCCCTTCCCGGTCTCGCATTCCGGGAAAGAGCCTTCACGGATAGTCCTCAACCGGACACTAACCGGCACACGGTGACGGCGGCGCCGACGAAGGTGATGTTGCCCACGTGGCCTGCGCGGCGTCGGCGGTCAGCGTGAAGTCCAGTGTGGTCCCGCGCCGCAGCTGCTCGACGCTCACGTAGGACTTGTCCGAAGGCTGCGCCTGCCGCCCGTCGCCCACCTTCAGTCCGCGGACGTACTGGAGCTTCGCCCCGTCGGCCCCCGGTGCCTTGATGGTGACCGAACGCCCGTTCTGCAGGTGCAGCACGGACTTCGCGAACTGCGGCGCGTTGAGCACGAAGTTCCCGGTACCGGGTACGGCCGGGTAGAGGCCGAGCGCGCTGAAGACGTACCACGCCGACATGGTGCCGAGGTCGTCGTTGCCCGTGACGCCGTTGGGGGCGTTCGTGAACAGCGTGTGGGCCGCGCGCACCACCGCGGAGGTCTTCCACGGCTGGCCGGTGAGCGTGTACATCCACGGCGAGTGCAGGTCGGGTTCGTTGTTGGGGTTGTAGCGGAACTGGTTGTAGTACGAATACGGACCGACGACCCATTCCTCGCGAACGGTCTTCGCCGGGTCCTTCACGAGGTCGTCGTAGGCGAAGAAGTCGTCGAGGCGCGCGTGGGTGTTGTCGGCGCCGCCCATCTCCTTCATCAGGCCGGGCACGTCCTGCTGCACCAGCCACTGGTACTGCCACGCGGTGCCCTCGTGGAAGCCGTCCTGGCTCTGCGGGCTGTAGGCCTGGCCCGCGGGCGTGAACCAGTCGCCGCCGGAGACCTTCGGGCGGAAGAAGCCGGTGAAACCGCGGTCGGTCACGGTCGGGTCCCACAGCGTCTGGTACGTGCGGCCCTTCGCGGCCAACGCGGCCGCGTCCTGCTTCTTGCCCAGCGCGGCGGCCATGGCCGAGAGCGAGCAGTCGCCGAGCGCGTACTCCAGGGTGGCCGAAGCGCCGTGGTTCGGGTCGGTGTCCTGGCCCTTCTTCGGGAAGTTCGGGTCGTACTGCACGAACCCGTCGGCCTGGTAGCTCGCGTTGCCCGAGCGGCCCTGGAACGGCGAGGACGCCGGCGGGATCTGCTGCGAGTTCTGCAGCAGCGCCTCGTACGCCTCGACTTCGTCGCCCTTCAGCGCGCCGAAGCGCCACAGGTCGACCAGGAACGGCGTGACCGGGTCGCCGGTCATCGTGTTCGTCTCCTGGCTCGCGTACGCCCACCGCGGCAGCCAGCCGCCCTCCTCGTGGATCGCGAGGATGCTCTTCGCGATGTCGCGCGCCCGGTCGGGCTTCAGCAGCGCGAGCAGCTGGTTCTGGCTGCGGTAGGTGTCCCACAGCGAGAAGAAGTCGTAGTACGTCCAGCCGATCGCGCGGTGGATCTTCTTGTCGAAGCCGTAGTAGCGGCCGTCGGCGTCGTTCGCGGTGAGCGGCTGCAGGAACGCGTGGTAGAGCGAGGTGTAGAACACCGTGCGCTCATCGGGCGTGCCGCCGGTGATGTCCACACTGGACAGTTCCTGGCGCCACGTGCGCTGCGCGTCGGCCTTCACCGCGTCGAACGGGCGCACGCGCGAGGCGGCGAGGTTCACGTCGGCGCCGTGGGCGTCCACCTGGGAGATCGACGTGGTGGCCGTGATCTGGTCGCCCTTCGGGAAGGTCAGCCACGCGCCGCGCAGGCCCGCGCCGCCTTCCGACGACTTGCTGCCGGGCGTGCCACCCGTCGGCGACCAGGTGCCGTAGCTGGAGAACGGCTTGTCGAACTTCGTGGTGAAGTACGTCGTGTAGGCCTTGCCGCCGCAGAAGGCCTGCGACTCGACGGTGCCGGAGATCGTGTGGTCGTCGACGATCCGCACGCTGCTGCCGGTCACGGGCTCCTTGGCGTTGGCCTGCCCGACGTTCACGAACACGTTGGCGGGACCGGACTTGTCGAACGTGTAGCGCTCGACGCCGCTGCGCGTCGAGGCCGTGGTCTCCACGTCGACGCCGCCGTAACCGGTCAGGTGCACCTTGTAGTAGCCGGGTTTCCCGACCTCGCCGTCGTGGGTGTAGGGCGCGGCGTAATTGGCGTTGTCGAAGGTGGCGGGCTTGGTCGTGTCGAAGGCCGCGCCCGGGCCGACGTCCCCGGTGGTGGGCAGGGTCTGCACCAGGCCGCCCTGTTCCCAGCAACCCGCGCCGGACAGGTAGAAGTGGCCGAAGCCGCGGATCGCGGTGTCGGTGTAGAGGTAGCCGGCGTAGTGCGTGGTCGACGGTGAAACCTGCACCATGCCGAACGGCGCCGAGGCGCCGGGGAACGTGTTGCCCTCGTCCTGCGTGCCGATGAACGTATTCACCGACTCCAGCGCGTCGGCCGGTCCGGCCGAGGCCGTGACCGGCGTGAGGCCGGCCGCCACGACGGCGAGCGCGAGCGCGCCCGCCAGTGTTCTGCTCCTCATCGAGCTCCCTCCCGAAACGGGTCCGTGGAGGACCCCTCGGACGAGGAGCCCTCCACGGATCACGGACTGGCGAAGATCAGCCGACAGCGATGGCGAAGATGTGCATCACGCCGCCGCTGACGTTCGACGGCAACGTCACGCTCGCCACCGTCTTGCCGGCGTCGAGGGTGATCGGCGCGGTGCCGAACACCATCGTGCGAATCTGCTGCGGGTCGGTGCCCGAAGCGTTGCGGTACGGCGTGGACAGCACGATCCGGTTGCCGAACGACGGCTGCGCACCGCCGCCGCCGAGCGTCCAGTCGGACACGCCGACCGTGGCGGTGGACGTGGTGCCGTCGGTGTAGGTGATGGTGAGCGTGCCCTGCGCGTTGCCGTTGGAGCCGGCGCCGAGCAGCTCGAGCCGGCCCGAGCCGGTCACGGTCACCTTCTGGCCGTTCGCCACCACGTTGTCGGGGTCGCCCGCCGGGAACGAGGGCCAGGTGAAGTTCAGCCCGTCGCTCGTCACCGTGCCGCCCGGCTTGGCACCGGCCGCGGCCAGCGCGTCGGCCGAGTAGCTCCAGCCGCCGCCGTCGAAGTTGGCCTTCGTCGAGTCGGAGTCGGGCGAGATGCCAGCGTTGTCCACTGTGGCCAGCCAGCTGCCCGGCTGAGCCACGAGCACCGTCAGCACGGCCTCGGTGCTCGCCAGCCCCGGCGCGGAGAACGTGACCGGGATGCGGCGGGCGCCGTCGGCGGTGCCCGCGGGGACGGTGACGTTGACCGTGGCTTGCGCCTTGCCGTTGGCCGGCACGGCGACCGAGCCCGACGCCGGCGACAGCGTGATGCCGTCGGCGCTGCCCGCGGTGTAGGTCCACGTCTTCGCGGTGCCGGACAGGTCCTGCACGCCGACGCTCGCCGTCACGGTCGAGCCCGCCGGGGTCACCACGCGGGCCGGGTTGGCGAACGCGAGGCTCGGCTTCTCCTGCTCGCGGAACGACGGCGGGGCGTCGGCCGCCGCGGCGCCCCACTGGGTGGCCGTGGCCGAGCGGGTGAAGTCGAGCGTGCCGCCGGTCGAGATCAGGGCCTCGGGCAGCCACGCCTTGGTGGCCGCACCGCCGTTGACCTTCAGCGAGCCGACGTAGTCACCGGTGCCGGGCGCGTTGATCGTGATCTTCTTGCCCGCGCCCGTCGTGAGCACGGCGTGCTCGAACCGCGGCGTGGACAGCAGCACCTCGGCGCGGCCCGGGATCTCCGGGTAGACGCCCAGCGCGGACCACACGTACCAGGCCGACATCTGGCCGAGGTCGTCGTTGCCGATCAGGCCCTCGGGACGCGGGTTGTAGAGCTCGTCCATCGACCGGTGCACGATGGACTGCGTCTTGGCCGGGGCACCCGCGTACGAGTAGACGTAGGGCGCGTTGGAGTTCGGCTCGTTGCCCATGAACGCGTACGGCAGCTGGGTGCCGGCGTTCAGCTGCGTGAAGAAGGTGTCCAGCCGCGACTGGGTCGCCGTGTCGCCGCCGAACGCCGAGACGACGCCGCCGAGGTCGTAGGGAACCATCCACTCGTACTGCGCGCCGTTGCCCTCGACCCAGCCCTGCGAGCTGGCCGGGTCGTACGTGCCGGCGAACGAGCCGTCGGCGTTGCGCGGCTGCAGGTGGCCGGTGCCCGGGTTGTAGAGGTTCTGCCAGTTCTGCGCGCGCTTCATGAACGTGGTGTAGGTGGCGCTGTCGCCGAGGCGCTTCGCGAACTGCGCGATGGCGAAGTCGGCGCTGGTGTACTCGAGGGTGTCCGCGCCGGCGCCGGGTACGTAGCCCAGCCGCATGTAGTCGGCGAGGCCGGGCCGCTCGGTGTAGCCCTGGGTGGGCTGGGTGGCGCCCTTGATCATCAGCAGCAACGCCTTCTGGGCGTCGAAGTCACGCGCGCCGAAGGCGTAGGCGCTGGAGACGATGATGTGGTACGGGTCGCCGTTCATCACGCCGGTGTAGTCGTTGGCCACGGTCCAGCGGTCCCACGAGCCGCCCTGCTCGGCGTAGGCCATCATCGAGCGCACGATGTCCGACGTCTGGGCCGGGTCGATCGTGGCCAGCAGCGGGATCTCCGAGCGGTAGATGTCCCAGCCGGAGAAGTTGGTGTACATCGCGTGGCCCTTGTCGGCCTTGTGGATCCGGCCGTCGAAGCCCGGGTAGGAACCGTCTACATCGGAGAACACGTTCGGCTGGATCAGCGAGTGGTACAGCGACGTGTAGAACGTCGTCATGTCCGCGTCGGCGCCGCCGCTGACGGCGACCTTGCCGAGCTGGTCGTTCCACGCCTTGCGCGCGCCGGCCGCGATCTGGTCGAAGGACTTCTTGCCGTTGTTCTCGGCCTTCAGGTTCGCCTTCGCGCCGTCCACGGACACGAACGACAGGCCGACCTGCACGTTGACCTGCGCGCCGTTGAGGTTCGCGAAGGTCACGTAGCCGCCGCTGCCGGGGCCGCTCACGGTGGTGTCCTGCGTCTTGGCCTTGGCCGGGCGGGCGATGGCGGCGTTCACGCCGTTCGGCTGCGCCACCTTCGCGCGAGCCCCGCCGGTCTCCGACGTCTTGCCGGGCGTCACCGCGCCGTTCTTCCACGTGCCGATCGAGGCGAACGGGGTGTCGAACTTGGCCGAGAAGTACACGCGGTAGGTGTTCTGCGCGCCGCAGAAGCGGCCGCTGGTCGCCCAGCCGCTGATGGTGTCCTTGCCGATGGTGATCGACGCGTCGTCGGTGCCGTTGACCGAGCCGGACGTGTTGACCAGCAGCGTCGAGGACGCGCCGGCGGGGTAGGTCAGGCGCGCGGAGCCGGTGCGCTGCGTCGCGCTCAGCTCGACCTTCGCGCCGCTGTCGAGGGTGACGTCGTACTCGCCCGCGGTGGCGTGCTCGTTGTCGTGGCTGAACTTCGACGTGTAGTGGCCCGGGTCCGTCGCGGGCGAGGTGCTGACCTCGCCGACGTACGGGATGAACGGGATGTCCTCGTACGTCGAGCAGCCGGCACCCGAGAGGTGCGTGAGGCTGAAGCCGGTGAGGGCGTTGTCGTCGTAGAAGTAGCCGCCCGGCTGCGACTTCACCGTGTCCGGGCTCCACTGCACCATCCCAAACGGCGCCACTGCGCCGGGGAACGTGTTGCCGGCACCGCCACCGGTGCCGTGGTCCTCGCCGCCCGGCCGGGTTCCGACGAAGGGGTTCACCCACTTCGCGAAATCGGTGTCCGGGGCTTTCGCCGCCACGGCCGCGGTGGCCGGCGCGACCGCCGCCACCACCGCCGTGGTCAGGAAGATCAGTCCGGCTCTCCAGCGCGCTCGCGCCATCGCCATCGCCTCTCCAGTCGTCGGCGCGACTCGGCCGTCAGGGCCGCTCAGGAGTGGGATGACAACCTTGTCGCGCACACCGTCGATGCGGGCAACCTTGGGCAATCGTTCACGAAAACGTCAAGTCGTGCGTGGAAGCCTGTCTGGTTCAGGACACAGTGATCAGCCATCTGCCTCACAACTTTCGCAGGCTGAACCCCGTTCGGCGCGAAGCGGGCATTGACAGCGACCCGGCCTGTGGTGTGCAATCTGCGCCACTATGACAACGTTGTCTCCTCATGGCCGGGAAGCGGACGGGCTTCCCCGCCCGGCGAGCCGACGGGCCACGATGAGCGATGTGGCCCGGCTCGCCGGCGTCAGCATCAAGACCGTGTCCCGGGTGGTCAACGACGAGCCCGCGGTCCACCCCGACACCGCCGAGCGCGTGGTGGCGGCCATCGAGCAGCTCGGGTTCCGGCGCAACCTCGGCGCCCGCAACCTGCGTCGCGGCTCGACCACGGGCACGATCGGCCTCATCGTCGAAGACGTCGGCAACCCGTTCTACTCCGAGCTCAACCGCGCGGTCGAGCGCATCGCCACGTCGTTCGGCCGCCACGTGCTCACCGGTTCGTCGGAGGAGAACTCCGACCGCGAACGCGAGCTGGCGCTGGAGTTCTGCGCGCGCCGGGTCGACGGGATCCTCGTGGTCCCGGCGGGCATGCAGCACGGCTACCTCGTGCCGGAGATGCGCGCGGGCACGCCCGTGGTGTTCCTCGACCGCCCGGCCGGCGACATCGTGGCCGACACCGTGCTCGTGGACAACCTCGGCGGCACCATCGACGCGGTCACGCACCTGGTGCGCCACGGGCACCGCCGGATCGCGTTCCTCGGTGACAGCCCCGACATCTTCACCGCGGCCGAGCGGCTGCGCGGCTTCCGCGAAGGCTGCGTGCGCAACGGCGTCTCCTACGACGAGAGCCTCGTGGTGATGCGCACGCCGACGCCCGAGACGATCGCCCACGCCGTCGCGACGCTGCTGACGGGTCCGTCGGCCGCGACGGCGGTGATCGCGGGCAACAACCGCGTGGCCGTGCACCTGCTGCGCGCCCTGGCCCACGCCGAGCACCGGCCCGCGATGGTGAGTTTCGACGACTTCGAGCTGGCGGACCTGCTGGACCCGCCCGTGACGGTGGTCGCCCACGACGTCAGCGCCCTGGGGCACGCGGCGGCAGAGCTGCTGTTCGCGCGGATCCAGGGGGATCAGTCCGCACCCAGAAAGGTAGTCCTGCCCGTGCATCTTGTCGCCCGTGGTTCCGGTGAGGTCACCCCGTGAGCACGCACCTCGAACCGATCCGGCTCCCGGCCAACCAGCCGCCGCAGTTCTACCGCGGTGGCGACGCGATCGCCGCGCTGCGCGGTGCCACCGGTACGGACTCGAAGTTCGGCCCGGAGGACTGGGTCGGCTCCGTCACCACGATGTTCGGCCAGGACACCAACGGCCTCACGAAGCTCCCCAGCGGCGTCTGGCTGCGCGACGCCGTGCGCGAGAACGCCGAGGCGTGGCTGGGTGCCGCGCACGTGGCCAAGCTCGGCGATTCCACCGGCTTGCTGGTGAAGCTGCTCGACGCGGGCCAGCGGCTGCCCGTGCACTTCCACCCGAGCGACTCCTTCGCGGAGAAGCACTTCGACTCGCACTTCGGCAAGACCGAGGCGTGGATCGTGGTGGGCACCTACGGCGACGACCCGCGCGTGTACCCGGGTTTCAAGGAGACGGTGAGCAAGGCGACCGTCGCCGAGTGGACCCGCGAGCAGGACGCGCCGAGCATGCTGGGCGCGCTCAACAGCGTGCCGGTGCAGGCCGGCGACACCGTGTACATCCCGGCCGGGCTGCCGCACGCGATCGGCGAGGGCGTGTTCGTGGTGGAGCTGCAGCAGCCCACCGACTTCTCGCTCACGCTGGAGTGGCGTGACTTCCTGGCCTCGCCGGAGAAGGGCCACCTCGGCATCGGCTTCGACACCGCGATCGAAACGCTCGACACGTCCGGCTGGGACACCGAGCGGCTCACCACGATCGTGAAGCACACCGCCGAGGACAAGGCCACGTCGGTGGACCTGCTGGCCGCGGGTTCCGACGAGTTCTTCCGCGCCGACCGCGTGCAGCTGACCGGCGGCTCCCTGGCGTTCGACCCGTCGTTCTCCGTGCTCGTGGTCCTCGACGGCGCCGGCACGCTGCGCACGGAACACGGCGGCGAGTTCGCCCTGGCCAAGGGCGAGACCTACGTGGTGCCGTTCGACGCCGGGCAGGTCGAGGCGTCGGGCTCGCTCACCGCGATCCGCTGCCGCCCGCCCGCACCCGAGAAGAGGTAGGCCTCATGAGCGAGATCCTGCTGGACGCGGTGGACCTCACGAAGCACTACGGCTCGGTGGAAGCCCTCCGCGGCGCTTCCTTCCAGGCCCGCGCGGGCGAGGTCACGGCCCTGATCGGCGACAACGGTGCCGGCAAGTCGACGCTCGTGAAGTGCCTTTCCGGCGCCGAGCAGCCGACGTCCGGCAGGATCCTGCTCGACGGCTCCGAAGTACACCTCGACTCCCCCGTGGCCGCACGGCGGCTCGGGATCGAGACGGTGTACCAGGACCTGGCCGTCGCTCCCGAGCTCGACCCGGCGGCGAACCTGTTCCTGGGCCGGGAAATCCACCGCAAGGGTTTCCTCGGCAAGCTGGGGATGCTCGACAAGCCGGAGATGCGCCGGCAAGCCGTGGCGGAGTTCCAGCGTCTCGGCGTGACGCTGCAGAGCACCGACGTGCCCATCGGGTCGCTTTCGGGCGGGCAGCGCCAGAGCGTGGCCGTGGCGCGGTCGGTGGTGTGGGCGTCGAAGGTCGTGTTCATGGACGAGCCGACGGCCGCGCTCGGGGTGGTGCAGCGAGAACGCGTGCTCGACGTGATCAAAAAGGTGCGCGACAAGGGCATCGCCGTGGTGCTGATCAGCCACAACATGCCCGAGGTGCTGTCGGTGTCCGACCGCATCGAGGTGCTGCGGCTGGGCAAGCGCGTGGCCCGGTTCGCCGGGGCGGACACGAAGCTGGAAGACCTCGTGGCGGCCATGACCGGCGCCCTCGTGCAGGAGGAGGCCGCGTGAGTACTCCTACCAAGGACATCCAGACCACTGTGGACGGTGGGTTCGGCAAGGTGCCGCTGGGCAGGCGGCTCGTGGGCGCCAACACGTTCTGGATCGCGCTCGTACTCGTGGCGCTGATCATCGTGTTCACCGTGCTCGCGCCGGCCGAGTTCGCGACGTTGTTCAACCTGCAGACAACGCTGATCGAGACGTCGGTGCTGCTGGTGCTGTCGGTGGGCATGACGTTCGTGATCATCACCGCCGGCATCGACCTGTCCGTGGGCTCCGTGCTGATCTTCGCCGGCATGGTGGCCGGCAAGACGATGGAAGCACTCAGCCCTGGCGGCAACGCGACCAGCGCGGGTTGGGGCGTGATCTTCGCAGGGCTGGTGGCCGCCGTGGTCGCGGGCACGGTCTGGGGCCTGATCAACGGCTGGCTCATCGCCGTGGCGAAAATCCCTCCGCTGATCGTCACCCTCGGCACGATGGGCGCCGCGCTCGGTGCGGCGCTGCTGCTGAACAGCGGTTCGGACGTGCGCAGCGTGCCGACCGCGTTGAACAAGACGCTGGGCTACGGCACGTCGTTCGGCGGGGTCCCCAACCTCGTGCTGGTGGCTGTGGTGATCACGCTGATCGGCGCGTGGCTGCTGCACACCACGAAGTTCGGCCGCTACACGTTCGCCATCGGCTCCAACGCCGAAGCGGCGCGGCGCTCGGGCATCGGCGTGACGGCGCACCTGCTCAAGGTGTACACGCTGACCGGGTTCCTGGCCGGGGTGGCCGGGTTCCTTTCGCTGGCCTACTACTCGTCGACCACGGTTTCGGCGCACACCACGGACAACCTCAACGCCATCGCCGCCACGGTGATGGGTGGCACGAGCCTCTTCGGCGGGGTCGGTTCGGTGCTGGGCACCGTGATCGGCGTGTTCATCCCGGCCGTGCTGAAGAAGGGCTTCAACATCACGCACGTGCAGGACTTCTGGCAGATGATCGCGGTCGGCGCCGTGCTGATCGCCGCCGTGTGGTTCGACCAGCAGCGCCGGCGGCGCCGCAACTCCCGCTGACTCCCCAGGTTCCCCCGGTTTCCGAGAGTACAAAGAGGTGCTGACGATGAAACTGACCAAGACCCTGATCGCGGCCGGCGCGCTGGCGTCGGCGGCTTCGCTGGTGGCTGCGTGCGGCTCCGGGCAGGTGGGCCAGAGCGGCGGCTCCGGTACCTCTGCGAACAACACGATCACCACCAAGAAGCTCGCGCTCGTGCCGGGGGTGCAGGCCGAGCCGTTCTACATCTCGATGCAGTGCGGCGCGCAGGACGAGGCCAAGAAGCTCGGCTACGAACTCACCACGCAGGCCCCGCAGAAGTTCGACGCCGCCATGCAGACCACGATCGTCAACGCGCTGGGCTCCAACCCGCCGGCCGCGCTGCTCATCGCGCCGACCGACGACCAGGCGATGCTCGCGCCGATCCAGCAGGTGAAGAACCGCGGCACGAAGATCATCGAGGTCGACACGGCGCTGCAGGACAAGAGCGTGGCCGAGTCGTCGATCTCCTCGGACAACACCGCGGGCGGCAAGCTCGCCGCGCAGACCATGGCGAAGCTCGCGGGCGACAAGCCGGGCTCGGTGCTGATCCTCGACACCATCGCCGGCACGTCGACCACGGCGGCGCGCGCGAAGGGCTTCGAAGACGAGCTGAAGAACCACCCGAACCTCAAGTCGGCCGGCATTCAGTTCACGCAGAACGAGCCGGACCAGGCCGCGTCCAAGGTCACCGCGGCGCTGGCGTCGACGCCGGACCTCATCGGCATCTTCGCGACCAACCTCAACACCGGTGAGGGCGCGGCGACCGGCCTGCGCAACGCGGGCAAGATCGGCCAGGTCAACCTGGTCGGCTTCGACGCGAGCCCGTCCGAAGTGGACGGCCTGAAGAAGGGCGAGTACCAGGCCCTGATCGCGCAGGACCCAGCGGCGATCGGCACCCAGGGCGTGCAGCAGGCCGTGGCGGCGCTGGAGGGAAAGCCCGTGACGCGGACCCTCACCGCGCAGCTGCACTCCATCACCAAGGACGACATGGACGCGAACTCGCAGTACTTCTACAAGCAGAGCTGCTGAGCGACCCGAGCGCGGCGAAGGGGACTTTCCCGCGCGGAAAGTCCCCTTCGCCGCGTTCGGGGCTAGGATCTACTCCCCCAGACTCCGTCGCCGAGGGGAGGCCGCCGATGACCGAGGGTGTCCGGCTGCCGTGGCGCTCCGCCGCGCGCGCCGACCCGGTGCCGGTGCTGGCCGCGGCGCGCAAGGTCACCGACGACCTCATCGACGGCCTCGCCGGCACCCACGCCCGGCGCGCGGCCCACGGGCTGCGGCGGCTGTTCGGCGTGGCCGGCCTGGGGCTCACGGACCTGTCGGGATCGCTGCTGTGGTCGGGCCGGCCGGGGCCGGACGCGACCGTGGCCCACGTGCTCGACGAGGTGCTGCACAGCGAGGAGCCCGCGGTCGTCGACGGCGTGGAGGCGGTGCCGCTGCACGTCCACGACGAGCTGGCCGGCGCGTTGCTCGTGGTGGGCGCGCGGGGTTCGGAGGTGGTGCGGCAGGCGGCCGACGTGGTGGTGCAGGCCCTGGAACGCGGCCGGCTCGAGGCGTCGGCGGACCAGGCGGCGCAGGCCGAGCTGCGGGCGTTGCGGGCGGAGATGTCCCCGCACTTCGTGTACAACGCGCTGACGGTGATCGCTTCGCTGGTGCGTTCGGAGCCGGACCGGGCGCGGGACCTGATGCTCGACTTCGCCGACTACACGCGCTACAGCCTGGCGCGCCACGGCGAGTACACCGTGGTGGCCGAGGAGTTCCGCGCGGTGGAGACGTACCTGGCGCTGCAGCGCGCGGTGCTGGGCGAACGGCTGAAGGTGCAGGTGCGCGTGGCGCCGGAGGTGCTGGCCGTGGCCGTGCCGTACCTGGTGCTGGAGCCGCTGGTGGAGAACGCCATCCGCCACGGCATCGAGCCGCGCGCGACCACCGGGCTCGTGCAGGTCCACGGGCAGGCGGAAGGGAACGACTGCGTGATCAGCGTGGAGGACGACGGGGTCGGCATGGACCCGAAGCTCGCGGCCGACATCCTCGCCGGCCGCGTCGCCGAGGGCGGCGGCCTGGGTCTGGCCAATGTGGACAGACGACTGCGCAACGTCTACGGCGCCTGGTACGGGCTGACCGTCGAGACCGAAGTGGGTGCCGGCACGCGAGTGGTCGTGCGGGTCCCGAGGTTCCAGCCGGGGGTGCTGCCGTGAGCGGGCTGCGGGTACTGGCCGTCGACGACCTGGCGCCGGCCCTGGACGAGCTGTGCCGGATGCTGCGCGAGGCCCCGGAGGTCAGCGAGGTCGTGGGCGCGGGTGATGCGCTGCACGCGCTGAAGCTGTTGCAGGCGGACCACTTCGACGCGGTGTTCCTCGACATCTCCATGCCGGGCCTCGACGGGCTGGAGCTGGCGACCCTGCTGGCTCGCCTGTCGGAGCCGCCGGTGATCGTGTTCGTGACCGCGCACGACGGCCATGCCGTGGCGGCGTACGGCATCGGCGCGGTGGACTACCTGCTCAAGCCGGTGCGGACGGAGCGGCTGGCGGCCGCGTTGGCGAAGGTCGTGCGCATGGCGCCTTCGGAGGCCCAGCGCGCGGTGCCCGACGCGATGGCCGCCCTCCCGGTCGACGCGGGCGGCCGCACGCGGTACGTCCGCCGCGACGACGTGCTGTTCGTCGAAGCCCACGGGGATTACGTCCGCCTCCACACCCGCGGTGGGGTGCACCTGGTGCGCATGCCGATCTCGCGGCTCGAGGAGTACTGGGAAGGGACCGGGTTCACGCGGGTGCACCGGGGTTACCTGCTGTCGGTGTCGGCCGTGGTGGAGCTGCGCAGTGACACGACGGGCGGGCTGCTGGCGCACACGCCCGTCGGGGATGTTCCGGTGAGCCGGCGGCACGCGCGCGAGCTGCGCGACCGGTTGCTGGAGGCGGCGCAGCAGGGACAACTGGGGTCGTCTTGGTGAGGGGCGCGTGAGCCGGGTCCGGCGGGTCGCCGTGATGAGCCCGCAGACGCGCCTCGCCCGGTCCCGCCGGCAGGCGCGCGGGCGGTGGCGCATGCCGCGGCTGCGCGCGTCCGACGCCGAACGCGCCGCCGCGCTCTACCGCGCGCAACGCAAACGCGGCATCCCCGCGCTGGTCGCCATGTTCGCGCTCGTGCTCGGGCTGCCCGCCGTGTTCGCCGTGGCGCCGGGGCTGGACGCGGTGCGCGTGTGGGGCATTCCGTTGTCCTGGTTGATGATCGCGCTGCTCCCCTACCCCGTGATGGCCGGGCTGGCCCGCTGGCAGCTGCGGCGCGCGGAGAAGGCCGAGGACGACCGATGACGGCCCGCGCGAGCGGGGTGCGCTGATGGACCTCGCGCTGGCGGTGACTCCGGTCGTGCTCATCACGCTGCTCATCGGCGTGCGCGGGGTGGCCGCGATGCGCACGACGTCGGACTTCCTGGTGGCGTCGCGGCGGATCTCGCCGTTCGTGAACTCCGCGGCGGTGTCCGGGGAGTACCTGTCGGCCGCGTCGTTCCTCGGGGTGGCGGGGCTCGTGGTGAAGGACGGCGTCGGCGCGCTGTGGTACCCGGTCGGGTTCACGGCGGGCTACATCGCGATGCTCGTGCTCGTCGCGGCGCCCATGCGGCGCTCCGGGGCGCTGACGGTGCCGGACTTCGCCGAAGCGCGCCTGGCCTCGCCGGCGCTGCGCCGGATCGCGGCGGTCGTGGTGCTGGTGATCGGCACGATCTACGTCGTGCCGCAGTTCCGCACGGCCGGGCTGGTGCTCACGGCCGTGGGCGGTACGCCGTACTGGGTCGGGGTGGTCATCGCGGGTACGGCCGTGAGCGTCACGCTGGCGCTGGGCGGCATGCGCGCGGCGACGTATGTGCAGGCGTTCCAGTTCTTCCTCAAGCTGCTGCTGTTCCTCGTGCCCGCGCTGTGGCTCGTGCTGCACGTGAGCGACGCCGACCGCGACGCCGCGCTCACGCCCGTCGAGTTCACCCGCTTCACGCACGAGACGCCGGTGGACTTCGAGCACGACGTGACCGTGGTCCTGCGCGAGCCCACCACCGTCGTCACGGCGACCGGGCCGCGCACGCTCCCGCCGGGTGAGCTGACCGTCCACAGTGGAGAGCGCCTGGTCTTCGCCACCAACGCGCCTGTGCCCGACGTCAGCGACGGCGCGGCGCTCGGCGGCCCCGACTGGCAGCGGCCGCTGCTCGACCTCGACAAGGGCTACCCGCTGCTGGGCACGTGGGCCGTGCTCATCGCGACCATGCTGGGCACCATGGGCCTGCCCCACGTGCTGATGCGCTTCCACACCAGCCCGGACGGCCGCGCCGCCCGCCGGACCGCCGCGATCACCGTGGCGCTGCTCGGCGTGTTCTACCTGTTCCCCGGCGTCTACGGCGTGCTCGGGCGCGTGCTGGTGCCCGAGATCTACCTCTCCGGCGACACGGACACGGTTGTCGTCGCATTGCCGGCACAAGTGGACACCGGCTGGGCCGGCGAGCTGTTCACGGCGCTGCTCACCGCGGGCGCGTTCGCGGCGTTCCTGGCAACGTCGCTGGGGCTGCTGCTGGTGATGTCCGGCGCCATCGCCTACGACCTCATGCCCGGGGGCCTGCGCCGCCTGCGGGTGACCGTCGTGTTCGTCGCGGTGGCGATGGTGGTGCTGTCGCTGCCGTCGGCGCAGCTCGACGCCGGGGTGCTCGTGACGTGGGGCTTCACCGTGGCCGCGTCGACGTTCTGCCCGCTGCTCGTGCTCGGCATCTGGTGGCCGCGGCTCACCGCCGCGGGCGCGATCAGCGGCGTGGTCACGGGGCTGGTCGCGTCGTCCGGCTCGATCCTGTTCGCCCTGGCCGGGCCGCGCCTCGACGGCTGGGTGGCGATCTTGGTGTCACAACCGGCACCCTGGTCGGTACCACTCGCGTTCGGCGTGATGGTGGCCGTCTCCCTGCGCGGCCGCCCGCCGTCGTGGGCCGGCGCGGCGATGCTCCGCCTGCACCTCGACGAGCGAGCGCCCGGCCCGGAGCCGCCCCATTCGTCCGCACCCGCGTACCGCTCGTCGACCGTTCGTCGTGTCGCCCGGCGTTTGAACCGCTGACGCTTCCTCGTGGGCGCTCGCCTCCCTACTGTGGCGCGGACCACAATTCGCAGCGTCGCGAGGGAGTGACGATGAGTCCCACCGACACCGACCTGACCGGCGACCCGCCGGACATGGACTGGGAACACGTACAGGAGAGTGCCGAGTTCAGGCAGCTGCGCCACCGCTTGCGCAGCTTCGTCTTCCCGATGACCGCGCTGTTCCTCGTCTGGTACCTGCTCTACGTGCTGCTGGCCGACTACGCCCACGGCTTCATGAGCACGAAGATCGCCGGCAACTTCACCGTGGGCCTGCTGTTCGGCCTGCTGCAGTTCGTGTCGACGTTCCTCATCACGTGGCTGTACGTGCGCTACGCCAACCGCAAGCTCGACCCGTTGTCCGAGCGGATCCGCGACGACATCGAGAGCCCGGCCGCGAAGGAGTCCGAATGAAAACCCTCGCGGCAGGCGTCGAGGGCAGCAACCCGACGCTGAACATCATCATCTTCGGTGTGTTCGTGCTGATCACGCTCGTGATCGTGTTCCGCGCGAGCCGCAACACGAAGACGGCCTCCGACTACTACGCAGCCGGGCGCGCGTTCACCGGCCCGCAGAACGGCATCGCGATCAGCGGTGACTACCTGTCGGCCGCGTCGTTCCTCGGCATCGCGGGCGCCATCGCGGTGTACGGCTACGACGGCTTCCTGTACTCGATCGGTTTCCTCGTGGCCTGGCTGGTCGCGCTGCTGCTCGTGGCCGAGCTGCTGCGCAACACCGGCAAGTTCACGATGGGCGACGTGCTGGCGTTCCGCATGCGGCAGCGTCCGGTGCGGGCCGCGGCGGCGATCTCGACGCTGATCGTGTCGTTCTTCTACCTGCTGGCCCAGATGACCGGCGCCGGCGGCCTGGTGGCGCTGCTGCTGGGCATCGAAGGCAAGGCCGCGCAGTCGGTGGTCATCGCCGTGGTGGGCGTGATCATGATCGCCTACGTGCTCATCGGTGGCATGAAGGGCACCACGTGGGTGCAGATCATCAAGGCCGTACTGCTCATCGTCGGCGCGCTCGCGATGACGCTGTGGGTGCTCGGCAAGTACGGCTTCAACTTCTCGGCGCTGCTGCAGGGCGCCGTCGACAAGGCGGGCAAGGCCGGTGAGACGCTGCTCGGGCCGGGCAAGCAGTACGGCGCCACGGGAACGTCCAAACTGGACTTCTTCTCGCTCGGCATCGCGCTGGTCCTCGGCACCGCGGGCCTGCCCCACGTGCTGATGCGCTTCTACACTGTGCCGACCGCCCGCGACGCCCGCCGCTCGGTGGTCTGGGCGATCGTACTGATCGGCGTGTTCTACCTGTTCACGCTGGTCCTCGGCTACGGCGCCGGCGCACTGGTCGGCCCCGACGAGATCAAGGCCGCCCCGGGCGGCGTGAACTCGGCGGCGCCGCTGCTCGCGCTCAACCTCGGCGGGCCCGTGCTGCTGGGCCTGATCTCGGCGATCGCGTTCGCCACGATCCTCGCCGTGGTGGCCGGCCTGACGATCACCGCGTCGGCCTCGTTCGCGCACGACGTGTACGCGAACGTGATCAAGCGAGGCAAGACGAAGCCGGGTTCGGAGGTGCGCGTCGCCCGGATCACCGCCGTGGTCATCGGCGCGGTCGCGATCATCGGCGGCATCCTGGCCAACGGGCAGAACGTCGCCTTCCTCGTGGCGCTCGCCTTCGCGGTCGCGGCGTCGGCCAACCTGCCGACGATCCTGTACTCGCTGTTCTGGAAGCGGTTCAACACCCAGGGCGCGCTGTGGAGCATCTACGGCGGGCTCATCGTTTCGCTGGTGCTGATTGTCTTCTCACCTGCGGTCTCGGGCAAGCCGATCGACGCGAAGACGGGCAAGAGCGCGTCGATGCTGCAGGGCGTGGACTTCCACTGGTTCCCGCTCGACAACCCGGGCCTGGTGTCCATCCCGGTCGCCTTCTTCCTCGGCTGGCTCGGCACGATGCTGTCGAAGGAGCGCAACGCGAAGAAGTACGCGGAGATGGAGGTGCGCGCCCTGACGGGTGCGCATGCGGAGAAAGCTGTGCAGCACTGAGGTTTGTCTGCTTCGAGCGGGCCGGGACTCTCGAGTCCCGGCCCGCTTTTTTTGTTCAGTACGGCACTTTCCCCGCAGCCAGGTCGTCCAGAACGCCTCCGAGCAGGCCGGCCCGCTGCAGCTTCAGTACCGCAGTTTCCCGTCGGCCAAGTCCGCCGAGGATGCGTCGGGCACGCCGCGTTGTGCCGCCGAAGGGCGGCACTCCGAGGCACCGAGGCGAGGCCGGAGCACAGCCGATGGGGCCAGACCCGGCGCACGCGCCGAAGATGGCGCAGCAGTGGTCACTGCGCGGCCGGTCGGAACCGGATTTCGAGTCCCGGCCCGCTTTGTTGGTTCAGTACGGCACTTTCCCCGCAGCCAGGTCGTCCAGAACGCCTCCGAGCAGGCCGCGCATGTGACGCCACAGGCCCGCGCCCAGGGAGATACGGGCGACGCCGAGGGAGGCGAGGGCGGGGAGGCCCGGGCCGCCGTGGGGCAGGGACGCGTTGACGGCGCCGGTTTCGCGGACGAACTCGGCGAGGAGGTCCGGGTCGGTCAGTGTGATCGGGTAGACGCAGTCGGCGCCGGCCGCGAGGTAGGCCTGGCCACGGGTGACGGCGTCGGCGAAGACGGCGTGGGGGTCGGGGGCGCCGATGAACGCGTCGATGCGGGCGCTGATCACCAGGTCCTGGCCGGCGGCTTGGCGCAGGGCGGCCAGGCGATCGGCTTGGTCGGTGACGGGCCGCAGCTCGCTTCGTGAGTGGTCGGTGTCCTCGAGGTTGAAGCCGGCCGCGCCAAGGTCCAGCAGGCGGTCGACCAGCTCGGCCGGGATGAGGCCGTAACCGCTTTCCGCGTCGACGGTCACGGGCACCGACACCGCCCGGACGATGCGCGCGGCCGCGAGCAGCATTTCGCCGGCGGGGGCGGCTTCGCCGTCGGCGTGGCCGAGCGCGGCGGCGACGGCCGCGGAACTCGTGGCCACGACCGGGAACCCGGCCGCTTCCACCAGCCGGGCCGAATCGGCGTCCCACGCGTTGGGCAGGACCAGCGGCCGGCCGGGCACGTGCAGCGCCCGGAGTTCGGCGGCGCTCACGCTTCGCGGTCCGGGAGCTGGGCCATGGCCGGGTAGGTCTCGGGCACACCGCGCCCGAGGCAGATGCGGTTCGACATGCCGTTCACGCTAGCGGCAACCGGGCCCACCCGTGTGGTCCAGTCCCGGGCCGGAAGTGTGGACGAGTTCAGGCCTCGACGTGCACCTCGGCTGGTGGCCCTCCCGCGGACGAGCGGGCCTGGCCGGCTCGATCCGGGCGGCCGCCGGCGACGGTGGGGCCCCGCCGTGCCCTCGACGGTCCGTCCACAAGGGAACCCGGCGGGGCCGCACCTGCTGGATTCTGAAGCCGGGGCACGCGTTGACCGGTGCAGGCGCTGCGGGAGATATCGAGCTACAACCCGAGCGGCAGCACCAGCTCCAGGTCGGTCTTGCGCGCCGGGGCACCGTCGGTGGGTTCGCCGCCCGGTTCGGGCACGATGCCGCCCGCGGCGACGCGGTCGAGGGTGTTCAGGCCGAGCGGCCCGACGGTGCCGAACACGGTGTAGTCGGGGCGCAGGGTGGAGTCGCCGTAGACGAGGAAGAACTGGCTGCCGTTGGTGTCGGGGCCGGCGTTGGCCATGGCGACCAGGCCGCGGGAGTAGATGCGGGCCGCCGGGTTGGAGGCCGGCGGCAGGTCGGTGGGCAGTTCGTCGCGGAAGCTATATCCCGGGCCGCCTTCGCCGGTGGCCGTCGGGTCGCCGCACTGCAGGACCTTCAGGGTCGGGTAGTCGGTGAGCCGGTGGCAGGTCGTCTGGTTGAAGAAGCCGTGGCGGGCGAGGTGCAGGAAGCTCTGCACCGTGCACGGCGCTTCGGCGCGGTCGAGCGTCAGCGGAAGCAGCCCCTGGTTGGTGATCACGGGGACGGCGACCTTGCCGCGGTCGGGGGTGCGCTGCGGGTCGGGCGGCAGGGGCACGGGACGGGCGGCGGGCTCGTCGGGCGTTTCCGTGTACTGGCAGGCGCCGTGGGTGGTGGTGGGCTCGCTGTTCGCCACTGTCGCGGCGCCCGCTGCCGGCGCGAACGCGGCGAGCAGGGAACCGACGGCCAACGTGGTGACGAGGAGCTTTTTCATGCGTTTCCTCCCAGTGAACGAATCACGGAAGCATAAGCAGGGTTCGAACCAATCGGCATCCGGCGAAAGTGGGAGGCTCACGAAACGCTGACGGGCTCCTGACAACCGTTCCCTAACGTCGCGGGTCATGATCACTCGCCTCTTCCTCAGCGCGGTGGCGGCCGCCGCGGTGGCCTGCGCGCTGCCCGCCGTCGCGTCCGCCGCGACCGGACCGGTCGTGCAGCCCCTGGCCGTGTCCGCGGCCGAACAGCAGGCCGTGCTCGACTACTGGACTCCCGAACGGATGAATGCGCTCACGCAGCCGTCGTCGGACAACCCGCCGACGGGCGGCCCCGACGGGGCGCCCTGGACCACCGCCAACGCCGTGGCCAAAACCGTCGGCCGGCTCTTCTTCACCGACCACGGCGAGGACGCCAGCTGCACGGCCACCGTGTTGGACAGCGCGAACCGCAGCACCGTCGTCACGGCCGGGCACTGCGTGAACAACACCGACCTACTCGGCGAGGACAACCAGTGGAACGCCCACTCGATGTTCATCCCGGGCTACCACGACGGGCAGGCGCCGTACGGGAAGTTCGTCGGCCGCTTCGGCGTCGCGGACAGCACGTGGCTCGCGAACGACCAGATCGACGCGCAGAAGTTCGACACCTTCGACCAGGCGTTCGTGGTCCTCAACCGCGGCGCGCACGGCGTTTCCGTGCAGGACAAGGTGGGCGCCGCGCAGAAGATCGGCTTCGACCGGCCGGGCAGCGCCGACGTGGTCCAGTTCGGCTACCCCCGCGCCTCGGCCGACCCCGCGCGCGAAGGCCTGCCCGAGTACACAGGCGCGCGCCTGGCGTTCTGCACGGGCCCGACGCGCGAATGGCCGGGCACCCCGGACTTCCCCGACTCGCCGAACCAGTGGGGCACGGCGTGCGTCATGGGCGGTGGCTCCAGCGGCGGCCCGCGCCTGCGCGACTTCAACCCGAAGACCGGCCTCGGCACGGTCGTCGGCGACAACACGGAGGCCGGCTTCTTCGACGCCGCGGGCCAGCCGTGCGACCGCGACGCCGGGTGCACGCGCTACCTGGTGGGCCCGCAGTTCAGCACGGCGGTGACGAAGCCGTTGTTCGAAGCGGCGCAGCACGCCTGACGGGCGGTGGAGGACCGGTTCACGCCGCGTCCTCCACCACACCCCACCACAGGAAATCCCGCGCCCGGGTCGCCGCGACGAGCCGCTGCCGGTCTCGCAGCTCGTCGGCTTCGCGGCGAGCGGCAGCGCTGTTCGCGGAGTCCCGAAGCGGGAACTGGACGGCCAGCACCGCCTGGAAGTCCAGTCCCTTCGCGCGGTGGACGGTGCCGACCTTCACGCGGTCATCCGGCTCCCCGGTGTGCTGTTCGAGGCTCTGCGTCGCCACTCCGGCGCTCTCCAACAGCCGGCGGCACTCGTCGGCGTCGTGTTTGGTGAACGTGATCAGCGCGGTGTGCGCCGGCTCCACGTTCCGCAGCACCGCAGTGAGCGCGCGGGGAAGGTCCGCCTTGCTGCCCGTCCACGTCTGCGTGCGTCCGCCGTCGTTGACCACCTCGGCGTCGCGCAGCACGACGCCCGCGGCACCGTCGAGGTCGTCGACGCTGTTGCCCGCGTCGATGCGGCGCGCGAAGTCGAGGATGCCCGACCGGTTGCGGTAGTTGACTTTCAGCACCTCGCCCCGGCCCTGCACGGGGATGCCGGCGTCGGACAGGCGCCACCCACCGGGATAAACCTGCTGCTGGCCGTCGCCGACGAGCAGCAGCCGGTTCGGCCCGTCGCCCGCGACCTCGCGGAGCAATCGCAGGCCGACGAGCGTGATGTCCTGGACCTCGTCGACGACGACCAGCGCATACGGGTTGTCGAGCGGCCGTTCGACCAGCGAAGCGTGCGCCGCGGTGAGCACGTCGTTGTAGTCGTGCACCCCGCGCTCGACGAGATTGTCGCGATACGCCTCGTACAGCGCCCAGACCCGTTCACGGTGCGCGTCACCGAGCGCCAGCCGGCGGCCTCGGCGCGGGACCTTCTTGTACTCCTCGAGAGTCCGCAACCCTCGGCCCTTGATCACGCGGTCGACCTCGGTGCGCCAGTACTCGAAATCCGGTTCGATCTCCTCCAGTGCGGCGTGATGGCGCGCCCGTGCCCGGTTGAACGCGGTGTCGATGCCGCCGCGCTGCACGTTCAGCTCCACCCCGCGACCCGCGAGCAGCCCGCGAACCCACGCGTGCAGGTTCACGAACTCCGCGCGCCCCTCCAGCTCGGGTGCCAGCCGGCGGAACGCCGCCGCGTGCACCGTCGGCAGAGTCCGGACGAACGTGGTGAACAGCAGCGGGCCCACGCTCCGCCGGCCCACGTGACGCATGCGGTGCAACGCGACCACCGTCTTGCCCGTGCCGGCCGGCCCGCTGATCCGGGCGGGGCCGCCGTACTCGCGCGCGACGATGGCGTGCTGCTGCGGGTGCAGGAACGTCATCCAGCTCTCGAACGGCCTCTTCAACGCCGCCGTCAGCTGGCCTTCGGCGACGTCCTGCGCGGCCAGCAGCCCGGCTGCTTCAGGCTCGCGCTCGGGTGGCTTGACCGACAGGGCCGAGTACTCGGGCAACCGCTGGACCACGGCCGACGCCAATTCGGCCACCTGGCGACGGGTCAGTCCGGCACCGCCCCGGCGGAACACCTTGTCCAGGTCCACCACCGGAAGGGCCCAGTACGGCCCGGCTCCGCGCGGCGACCGGGTGGCACCGCCGATCACCACGAGCGTGATGGCGGTCGGCGCAAGCAGGCGGCCTTGCGAACCGCGGATCGACGCGAACCGCTCTTCGGCGTGCCTCAGCACGGCCTGACCCGACTCGGGCGGCCGGTCCGCGACGACCACGGCGAACACCCCGGCCGGCCCCAGCAGGAACGCGTCGGCGGTTTCCGCCGGCGCGGGCAGATCCGACCGGAGCAGAACGTGCCAGCCTTCCGCCGTGTGCGCCACCAACTCGCCGAACACGTTGCGCCGCAACGAGTCCAAATCCGGAAAGCGCTTCGCCAGCAGCTCCGCCGCCTGACGTTGGACCTGCCTCTTCGCGTGCGCGCTCAGCACCATTCGCTCCCCCTCCTGGTCACTGTCCGCGTTCGGATTGTTGCCAGGAGGAACGAGGGGCGGGTGATCTTCGACGGCAATCACCCGGATGCAGCAGTCGCCGCGGAAGATCGAAATCAGCACGTCTGACGCGTCCGCCGACGACAAAGGCCGGGCAGCCGCAACGGGCTGCCCGGCCTTCAGCCGAACCGAAAACTACTTGGCCGCGGGAACCCGCAGCAGCAGCGCGTCACCCTGGCCGCCACCGCCGCAGAGCGCAGCGGCGCCCAGGCCGCCGCCGCGGCGGCGCAGTTCGTGGATCAGGTGCACCGCAAGGCGGGCGCCCGAGGCGCCGATCGGGTGGCCCAGGGCGATGGCGCCGCCGTTGACGTTGACCTTCGACGGGTCCAGGCCGAGCTTCTCGCTGGCGACCACACCGACCGCGGCGAACGCCTCGTTGATCTCCACCAGGTCGAGGTCGCCGACGTCGAGCTTGGCCTTCGCCAGAGCCTTGCGGATGGCGTTGGACGGCTGCTCGTGCAGCGACGCGTCGGGGCCGGCGACGACGCCGTGGGCGCCGATCTCGGCCAGCGGGGTGAGGCCCAGCTGGGCGGCCTTTTCGGGGCTGGCGACGATCACGGCCGCGGCACCGTCGGAGATCTGCGACGACGAGCCGGCGGTGATGGTGCCGTCGGAGGCGAAGGCGGGGCGCAGCTTGGCGAGGCCGTCGACGGTGGTGTCGGCGCGGACGCCCTCGTCGGTGGAGAAGACGATCGGGTCGCCCTTGCGCTGCGGGATGGTGACCGGCGCGATCTCCTCGCGGAAGAAGCCGGCCTCGATGGCGGCGGCGGCGCGCTGGTGGGAGCGCGCGGAGAACTCGTCCTGCTGCTCGCGCGTGATGCCGTAACGCGCGTTGTGCTTCTCCGTCGAGGCGCCCATGGCGACCTGGTCGAACGCGCAGAAGAGGCCGTCGTAGGCCATGTGGTCGAGCATGGTCACGTCGCCGTACTTGAAGCCGCCGCGGGACTTCGGCAGCAGGTGCGGCGCCTGCGTCATCGACTCTTGGCCGCCCGCCACGACGAGGTCGAACTCGCCGGCGCGGATGAGCTGGTCGGCGAGCGCGATGGCGTCGAGGCCCGAGAGGCACACCTTGTTGATCGTGAGCGCCGGGACGTCCATCGAGATGCCCGCGGCGACGGCGGCCTGGCGCGCCGGGATCTGGCCCGCGCCCGCGGTGAGGACCTGGCCCATGATCGTGTACTCGACCTCGGACGGCGAAACCCCGGCCTGCTCCAGCGCGGCCTTGATGGCGATGCCACCGAGCTGCGCACCGGTGAAGTCCTTCAGCGAGCCGAGCAGCCGCCCGATGGGGGTACGGGCCGCACCCAGGATCACGGAACCGGACACGTCGTCCTCCCAAGAATTAGGAACACCTACAGTCTCACGACTGTACCCGGGCCTACGGCTTCTTGATGGAGCCAGTGTGAGGGGGCGCACGTCTTGGATGGACTCTGTGGATTTCAGGGGGCTTCACCAGGGTGGTGGCCTTTATCCTGCCCCCATGAACACTGAGTCCATCCAAGCCGTGCTCACCCCGTTCGTGACCGCGATCGACCACGTCGGGATCGCGGTTCCCGACCTCGACGAAGCGATCGCGTTCCACAAGGAGCACTTCGGCCTGGAGGTCGCGCACGAGGAGGTGAACGAGGAGCAGGGCGTCCGCGAAGCGATGCTGCGCGCCCCCGGCACCGCGGGCACCGAGACGATGATCCAGCTCCTCGCGCCCCTGCGCGACGACTCGACCATCGCGAAGTTCCTCGGGCGCAACGGTCCCGGCCTGCAGCAGCTCGCCTTCCGGGTGTCCGATGTGGACGCCGCCGCGGCTGCGTTGAGGGAGCAAGGGCTGAGGCTGCTGTACGACGAGGCCAAGCGTGGGACGTCGAACAGCCGGGTGAACTTCGTGCACCCGAAGGACGCTGGTGGGGTGCTGGTGGAGTTGGTGGAGCCGGCGGCGCACTAGGACTCGCGGTTTTCACCGCGCGACTGATCTCGCGCGGTGAAGTCGAGGAAGCCGGGTTCGAACGCCGGCTCGCCTCCGGCGATCCCGGATCGCCGGAGGTCACCGATTCCGAAACCGGCGTCCCCGCGGGATCGGATGCCGGCGACTCGACGGATACGTCCAGGCACGGCCTCGTCCGCGATGACGCTAGGACTCTTTCGCCTTCGCCGACAACGCGTTGGCCAGGAAGACGAGCTCGCCGTCGAACTCGGCCGGGAGGTCGTCGCCGGAGTGGCGGGCCGTGGCGTGGCGGTGGCTGACGGCGCGGGCGAGCAGGCCGGAGGCGCTGTCGAGGTCGGCGACGGCGAGGCGCCCGCCCGTGGCGGCCACGATCACCGAGCGGACCAGGCGCACGAGGTGCTGGAAGCGTTCTCCGAGGGCGTCGCGCACGACGTAGTGGGTGTCGGCCTCGCGCCAGAGGACGTGGGAGAGGCCGAGTGAGCCGGTGAAGCGGCGGTCGAGCTCCGAGACGAGCCGGCGCAGCGACCCGGCGAGGTCACCGGGCACCACGACGGCGGCGGGCTCGATGTTCTCGTCGGGCAGCCGCGCGACCAGGGCCGCCAGCAGGTCGGACTTGCGGCGGAAGTAGTAGTGGACCAGACCCTTCGGCACCCCGGCGCGCTCCGCGATGCGGGACGTCGGGGTGGCGTCGAAGCCGGACTCGGCGAAGAGCGCTTCAGCCGCGCAGAGGATCCGCTCCTTCGCCGAGTCATCCGTCATGTCAGCTCCTTCAGTGCGGCATCGCCGTCCGGTGGGCGGCGGTGGCCATCGGCATCGCGGCGGCGCCGGCGATGATCGTGAGCGCACCGGCGACCCAGGACGTCCAGGACGCCCCGTTGAGTTCGGTGTACCCCATCACCCACGGCGCGATGAACAGCAACACCCCGAGGACGACCTGGATGCCCTCGCCGTAGACGACACCTGGCGCCGCGAGCGATACCAGGCCGTCGATGGCGATCAGCGCACCGAGGATCACCATCGTCCACATCGTCATCGTGTCCGTGCTCAGCCAAAGGGGTGAAAGAGCGGCGACAATACCGATGACGACCTCGGCCCAGTCGTGGGGCCGGGTCCAGGCGCGCGTCGAGACTTCACTCATTCGTGCTCACCTCCGCAGAGAACCTGCTGTTCAGGAAGTTTCCCTACTTCGATCATGCGCCTTGGTTGGCCGGCCGGTCAAGATCTGTGGGTCACAGTTGCGCACAACCGGTTCCGGCGTGGTTTTCGGCCATCGGGCTACTGTGTTCGGCCGCTCGGCGCAGGCTGGTCCGGACACCGTGGGTGCTCACCCGTCCGTGACCCCGTAGCGGCTACGGTAGGGCCATGAGCCTTGGCGAGGAACGGGAGCTTGTGCCGCTGGGAGCCGGCTTCGACGTGGCGAAGCGCGGGTACAGCCGAGCGCAGGTCGACGAACATCTGGAACGGCTCGATGCCGACCTGAAGATGCTCACCGGCGACCGCGACGCCGCCATCGCCCAGGCGGGTGATCTGGCCCGGCAGCTGGAGATCGCGCGCGGTGAGATCGCCGACCTGCGCGGGCAGGTCGACCGGCTGGCGCAGCCGCCGACGAGCGTCGAGGGGTTGTCCGAGCGCCTGCAGCGGATGCTGCGCCTGGCGCAGGACGAGTCCGCCGACACGCGGGCGCGCGCCGAGGCCGAGGCCGGCCACATCCGCGCCAAGGCGGAGACCGACGCCAGCGCCATGCGCGCGCGGTACGAGCAGCTGCTCACCGAGCTCGACCTGCGCCGCAAGGAGATGGAAGCCGAGCACCGCAAGGTCCTCGAGGACGCCCGCGCCGAGGCGAAGTCGATCACCGACAAGGCCGAGGCCGAGCGCAACAAGCTCGACGCGGAGTCCGAGGCCCGCCGCACGCAGGTCGAAGAGGACTTCGAGATCGCCATGGCCGCCCGCCGCACCGAGGCGATGCGCGTGCTGGCCGAGCAGGAGGCCGCGTCGAAGGCCGAAGCCGAGCGCCGCGTGCGCGAAGCCGCCGAGGACGCCGCCGCCATCCGCGCCAAGGTGCTGGAAGAGGAAACAGCCGCCCGCGCCGACATCGAGCGCCGCCAGCGCGAGTCCGTCGCCGACGCGAACAAGCGCAAGCAGGACTCGATCACCGAGGCCAACGCCCGCCTCGCCGAAGCCGCCGACGAGGCCCGCCGCCGCGTCCGCACAGCCACCGACGAGTCCAACCGCCGCATCACGCAGGCCAACGAACGCGTCGAGGCGCTGCGCAACGTCCGCACCAGCCTCGCCGAACAGGTCCGCCAGGCGCGCACCGTGCTCGCCGAGGCCCACCACGTCCTCGGCGAGACGGACACACTGGTGCCGGCGGACATCAAGGCCTCCATCGAGCCGAAGACCCCGGTCGCGGCCGCTGCCCCCGCTGCTTCGACCGGCTCGGGTTTGGGTTCGAGCGCGGGTTCGAGCTCCAGCTCGGCTTCGGCTTCGGCGGAAGGCGACGTCGAGAAAACGGTCCGCCTCCGCACCAGCGACGTCCCCAAGCCCAAGCCCCAGCCCCAACCCGCCTCCGGCCACCCCGGCAAACCCACCGGCGACTGACCTCCGGGCCAAGGCAAGCACCCTCCAGACCCGGCCGAGCCGGGGCCGCGGCGAGCACCGCGACCCCGGCTCGATCGCTCTCGCGGTTGGGCGCTCACACTGACCGCTGCCGACGGCGAAGTCACGAAGTTCTCCCCTTGAACAGCTCAAACACGCTGCGGGCCAACCCCACACTTGACCGCCGATAACGCGCGGTCTCGACCACCAGCCGCCGGCCCACTCAGCCTGGAGCAAGGCCACCGCCGGCAACCCACCCGCGCGGTACCAGCCGCCGACACCCCCAACCCACCTCGGCCGCCACCATTGCCTCTTCGGCTTCACCGGGTGCAGCCACCCCCGCCCTCGGCTGACGCGCCCGCGGCCACCGGGCGCTGAAGGCGGCCAATAACGCAAGATCGCACCCACCTCGCCTCGGACCCTCCGGCCACCTCCCCGACGCAGCGACACATCCAGCCTCAACAGACAAAGCCCCGAACGACCAGGCCTTCAGGCGACCACCCCGCGAGATCGCCCCCAACTCGCCTCGGACCCTTCGGCCGCCGTCTCGGGGTGCGAACTCAGCCGCCCTCAGCTGACGAAGCCCGCGAACGACCAGGCCCTGAAAACGATCACAACACGAGACCGCACCCAACCCGCCTCAGACCCTCCGGCCACCTCCCCGAGGCAGCGGCATATCCGGACTCAGCAGACAAAGCCCCCGAATCACCACGCCCTCCAGTCGACCACCACGCGAGATCGCCCCCCACTCACCTCAGACATTTCGGCCGCCGTCTCGGGGTGCGGACTCAACCACCCTCAGCAGACGAAGCCCCCGAACGACCAGGCCCGGAAGGCGACCACAACGCGAGATCGCGCCGGTGTTGGGATCGGGCGGTGCGATCGGCCGCCAGGCCGATCAGACCGCTCGATCCCGGCACCGGCTCAAAGGCGATCTCGCCGCCCCGGCGGAGCCGGGGCAAAAAACACCAGCGAGCCCGCCGTTCGCCCCGGCGGAGCCGAGGCGAACGGCGGGCGAGCCAACTGGCGAGTAACCTTCCCCCGACAAGAGGGGCGGAGCTGCCCCGATTCGGGATCGCCGGGAGGTTTCGGATGGCTGTCTATCGGACCGTGGTGGTGGGGACGGACGGGTCGGACTCGTCGTTCGCCGCGGTGGATCGGGCGGCGGGGGTGGCCGCGGATGCCGAGGCGAAGCTGGTCGTGGTGTGTGCGTACTACCCCGCCAGCAAGCACGACGTGGAGCAGGCGCAGGACGAGCTGGGCGACGAGGCCTACCAGGTCGTCGGGTCGGCGCCGGCGGAGGACACGTTGCAGAGTGCGCGCGATCGGGCCGCGAAGGCGGGGGCGAAGGACATCCAGACCATCGCCGTGAACGGGGAGCCGGTGCACGCGTTGCGGAAGGTCGTGCACGAGACGTCGGCCGATCTGCTCGTGGTGGGCAACCGCGGTCTCAACACGCTCGCCGGGCGGATCCTCGGCTCGGTGCCGGCGGAGGTGGCGCGCAAGTCGGGTGTCGACGTGCTGATCGTGCACACGACCTGAGCCGTGGCCGAAACCCCTGAGGTGCAGCACCAGCTGGAGAAGCTCCTCCTCGGCGGGCCGCGCAAGTACACCCGGCTCGAAGTGGCCCGAAAGGCCGGGGTGCCCGAGGAACGTTCGCGCCGGCTGTGGCGCGCGCTCGGGTTCGCGGCGGCCGAGGACGACGAGGTGGTGTTCACCGACGCCGACGTCGAGGCCATGCGCACCGCCGACCAGCTCATCGCGTCCGGGCTCGTGGCGCGCAACCTCGAGGTCGCCGTGACGCGCGCGCTCGGCCAGCACCTGTCGCGCCTGGCCGAGTGGCAGGTGCACATGCTGTGGTCGCTCATCGCCGGAAACCCGGGCCTCGACGACAGCCAGGTCACCAAGCTCGTCGCGCGGCTGCTGCCCGAGCTGGAGCAGGTGCAGAACTTCGTGTGGCGCCGTCACCTCGTGGCGTACGCCGGGCGCGCCTTCGCGACCGACGAGGACCTGGAGGCGCGGCCGCAGGTCGTCGGCTTCGTCGACATGGTGGGCTACACCAAGATGACCCGCGAGGTCGACGAGGACGAGCTCAGCCACGTGCTCGACGCGTTCGAGTCACTGGCCGCGGGTGTGGTCGCCGACCACCGCGGCCGGATCGTGAAGATGATCGGCGACGAGGTCTTCTTCGTCACCGACTCCCCCGGCTCGGGCGCCGAGATCGCCCTCACGCTCACCGAACGCGCGTCGGCGTCGGACGACCTGCCCGCGGTCCGCGCGGGGCTGGCTTCGGGGCGGGTGCTGTCCCGCTTCGGCGACGTCTACGGCTCCGTCGTGAACCTCGCAGCGCGGCTCACGTCCGTCGCGCGCCCCGGCACGGTGCTGGTCGACCGCGAGCTGGCGGCCGAGCTGGAGCACCTGCCGGAGTACGACCTGCGGTCCCGCCGGCCCGTCGCCGTGCGCGGGTACAACCGGCTGCGGACGTCGGTGCTGCGGCGGGCCCAGGACGGGCCGTCCGGGAAGTTCGCGGAGGCCCAGGAACGCGCGGCCGAGGCCATGGGCCTGCCCGACACCACCCGCCCCGCCACCGAACCGGACAGTCCCGAAGACCTCACGCTGGGGTCCCGGCGCCGGCGCCGCAGGCGCTGATCAAGCGTCGTAGTCCACCGTCACGCGCTCGCTCGCCGGGTGCGACTGGCACGTCAGCACGAACCCCGCGTCCACCTCGGCCTTCTCCAGCGCGAAGTTCCGCCGCATGTCCACCGCACCGTCGGTGACGCGCGCCCGGCACGTTCCGCACACGCCGCCCTTGCAGGCGAACGGCAGGTCCGGCCGGAACTTCTGCGCACCGTCCAGAATGGACGATTCCTGCGGCAGGCTCATCGTCGTCGAACGGCCGTCGAGGATGAGCGTGACCTCCGACGCGGCGCCGGCCACGGCCGGGTCGATGTGCTTGACCGGCTCCGGCGGCACGTCGTCCACGTAGAACAGCTCCTGGTGGACACTCGACTCCGGCACGCCCAGGGCCGTCAGCACCTCCTGCGCGCCGGTGACCATCCCGAACGGCCCGCACAGCCAGAAGTGGGCCACCGACTCCACCGGCACCAGCGAGCCGAACAACACGCGCAGCTTGTCGGCGTCGAGGCGGCCGGTGAACAGCTCGGCCTCGCGCGGTTCCCGCGACAGCACGTGGATGAGCTCCAGCCGCGCCGGGTAGCGGTCCTTCAGGTCGGCCAGCTCGTCGGCGAACATCACCGTGTCCGTGCGGCGGTTGCCGTACAGCACGGTGACGGTGGCGTCCGGCGTCGCGAGCAGCGACGCGACGATCGACAGCACCGGCGTGATGCCCGAGCCGGCCGCGATCAGCACGTGGTGACCGCCCGTGGTCAGATCCGGCGTGAAGGTCCCCGTCGGTGCGGAGACCTCGACGACGTCACCAGGGCGCACGTCCTGCACGAGCCACGACGAGAACACGCCCTCGGGAACCAGGCGCACGCCCACGCGTGGCCGCCGGCCGGCCGGAGCGCAGATCGAGTACGACCGGCGCTCGTCCCGGCCGTCGACGGTGCGGCGCAAGGTCAGCGACTGGCCGGGCGCGAAGGCGAACGTCTCGGCCAGCTCCTCCGGCACGTCGAAGGTCACGGCGACCGCGTCGTCGCACAGCCGCTCGACGTCGGCCACCCGCAGGGAGTGGAAGCCGGTGCGCCGGGAAATCGTGCTGGTCAACTCAGATCTCCTTGACGTGTTCGAACGGTTCCAGGCACGCGCGGCAGCGGCGCAGCGCCCGGCACGCGGTGGCGCTGAACCGCGACTGCTCCACCGTGTCGAGCGACCCGCAGTGCGGGCACGCGATGCGCGACACGGGCGGTGACAACGTGAGCGGCACCGGTCCACTCGCCCGCCGCGGGGCGGCACCCGGCGGCGCGATGCCGGCCTCGGCGAGCTTGCGCCGCCCGTCGGCCGAGATCCAGTCGGAGGTCCACGCCGGTTCGAGCACCGTGCGGATCTCGACGTCGGCGTAGCCGGCGCCCAGCAGCGCGTGCTCCAGGTCGTCGCGCATGGTGTCCATGGCCGGGCAGCCGGTGTAGGTGGGGGTGATGGCCACCGTCACGCGACCGTCCTCTTCGGACACCGACCGCAGCACGCCGAGGTCGGCGAGCGTGAGCATCGGCAGCTCCGGGTCGGTCACCGTGGCGGCCACGGCCAGCGCGGTCACCATGTCGCGTCCGGCATCGCCCGCGCCACGCTCTGCAGCTGCGCCAGCAGGAACCCCATCTGCTCCGTGTGGACGCCGTCGCGCCCGGTCCGGCCGGACACGCCGGCCACGGCACCGGAAGTCGGCCGCTCCAGCGTCGCCGCGGCCAGCACCTGGTCGAGCACGACGTCGAACTCCGGGCGCAAAGTAGCCGCGTCCACCAGCTCCAGCGGGTGCGTCTTGAACAGCTCGTCGACGTACGGCCACACCGCGTCGAGGCCCTCCTGCATCCGCTCGTGCGACAGTTCGGTGCCGTCGCCGAGGCGGACGACCCACTGCGCCGCGTAGTCGCGGTGGTAGGCCAGCTCCTTCACGCCCTTGGCCGCGATCGCCGAGAGCACTGGGTCCACACTGGACTCCGCCGACGTACTCCCTCCTGCGGAGGCGGCATCGGACTCGAGCTGCTGCAGCAACGCCAGCCGCCAGGTCGAGAACACGAGCAGCCGCGCCATCAGGTGGCCGAAGTGGCCCCCACCGAGCTCGGCGAGCCGGACATTGCGGAACTCGTGCTCGGCCCGCAGGAACGCGAGCGTGTCCTCCGAGCGGTCGGTGCCGTCGGCCTTGCCGGCGCGCGCCAACAGCAGGCGGGCCTGGCCGAGCAGGTCGAGGCCGATGTTGGCGATCGCCACCTCGTCTTCGAGCTCCGGCGCGTTCGTGACCCACTCCTGGAGGCGGTGGGAGAACACCAGCGCGTCGTCACCCAGCATCAGGCAGTACGCGGCCAACGCCGAAGCATCCAGCGAAGGCGGAACGGAAGTGTCCACACCGGACAGCGGGTCGGCGAAGCCGGTGCCGAAGGCCCACCGGGCGTCGTTGTCCTCGGTGATGGCCTCGTAGACGTTGTCGAAGGACATCAAGGCCTCACATGTGCGGAACGTTGTCGGGAATGTCGTAGAACGTCGGGTGCCGGTACACCTTGTCGCCGCTGGGCGCGAAGAACGGGTCCTTCTCGTCCGGCGAGGACGCGGTGATGTCCGAAGCGCGCACGACCCAGATCGACACGCCCTCGTTGCGCCGCGTGTAGAGGTCACGGGCGTTGTGCAGCGCCATCTGGTCGTCCGCGGCGTGCAGCGAGCCCACGTGCACGTGGTTCAGGCCGCGCTTGCCCCGCACGAACACCTCGTACAACGGCCAATCGTGCTTCATCGCGAACCTTCCTCTGTTTCCTGGGGCCGAGCCCCAGACCCCGGCCGGGGGGCGAGCCCCCCTGGACCCCCCAACTGCGATTTGGCAGCGTGTGCCACAGCGGCCTCACGCACCCAGGCACCGTCGTCGTGGGCCTGCTTCCGATGCGCAACGCGCTGCTTGTTGCACGGGCCGTTGCCCTGCAACACGTTCTTGAACTCGTCCCAGTCGACGGCACCGAAGTCGTAGTGCTCGCGATCGGCGTTCCAGCGCAGGTCGGGGTCCGGGAATGTGACGCCCAGCGCCTCCGCCTGCGGCACCGACATGTCGACAAAACGCTGCCGCAGCTCGTCGTTGGTGTGCCGCTTGACCTTCCACGCCATGGACTGCGCGGTGTTCGGCGACTCCGCGTCGGGCGGCCCGAACATCATCAGCGACGGCCACCACCAGCGGTTCACGGCCTCCTGCACCATATCGCGCTGCTGCTGCGTGCCGCGCATCATCGTCATCAGCAGCTCGTACCCCTGCCGCTGGTGGAACGACTCTTCCTTGCAGATCCGGATCATCGCCCGCGCGTACGGCCCGTACGACGACCGGCACAGCGGCACCTGGTTGCAGATCGCCGCGCCGTCGACCAGCCAGCCGATCACGCCGACGTCGGCGAAGGTCAGCGTCGGGTAGTTGAAGATCGACGAGTACTTCTGCCGGCCGCTGATCAGCTTGTCGGTGAGGTCCGCGCGGTCCGCGCCCAGCGTGGCCGCCGCCGAGTACAGATAGAGCCCGTGGCCGGCCTCGTCCTGCACCTTCGCGAGCAGGATCGCCTTGCGCCGCAAGGAAGGCGCGCGCGTGATCCAGTTGCCCTCGGGTTGCATGCCGATGATCTCCGAGTGCGCGTGCTGCGCGATCTGGCGGATCATCGTCTTGCGGTAGCCCTCGGGCACCCAGTCGCGCGGCTCGATGCGCTGGTCGCGCTCGATGGTGTGCTCGAAATGGCCGAGCAGGTCTTCTTCGGAAGCGACAGCGGTCACGGCTGCTCCTTCGAAACGAGCGTCAGCACGTCGTACTTCGCCACGGAATCGCCGGTCTGGTTCACGACGTCGGCGTCCCAGCGGACCTCGCCGTACTCCTGGTCGATGCGCGGGGTGATCTGCTTGGCGGTCAGCGTCACGGTGAGCGCGTCGCCTTCCTTGACCGGCGTGAGGAACCGCAGGTTCTCCAGGCCGTAGTTGGCGAGCACCGGGCCCGGCTCCGGCGAGACGAACAGGCCGGCGGCGAACGACACGACCAGGTAGCCGTGGGCGACGATGCCGCCGAACAGCGGGTTCGCCGCCGCGGCGGCCTCGTCGGTGTGGGCGTAGAACGTGTCGCCGGTGAACTCGGCGAAGTGGTCGATGTCGGCGCGGGACACCGTGCGCGGGCCCGCCACCACGGAGTCGCCGACGCGCAGCTCGGCCAGCGACTTGCGGAACGGGTGGTCACCTTCCACGCGCGGCGCGCCCTCGATCCAGCGGCCGGTGACGGTGCTGAGCACCTTCGGGCTGGCCTGCACGGCCGTGCGCTGCATGTGGTGCAGCACGCCGCGGATGCCGCCCATCTCCTCGCCACCGCCGGCGCGACCGGGACCCCCGTGCACGAGCTGCGGCATCGGCGAGCCGTGGCCCGTCGACTCCTTCGCGTCGTCGGCGTCGAGCACCAGCAGCCGGCCGTGGTACGGCGCGACGCCCAGCACGATCGTCCGCGCGAACTCCGGGTCGCCGGTGACGATCGACCCGGCGAGGCTGCCGCCGCCGCGCGCGGCGAACTCGATGACCTGCTCGATCGAGGTGTAGGGCATCAGCGTGGACACCGGCCCGAACGCCTCGACCTCGTGCGGCTCCGAACGCTGCGGGTCGGCCTTCAGCAGCACCGGCGACACGAACGCGCCGGTCGACTCGTCGGCGCCGACCACGTCGACGTGCTCCAGGTCGCCGTAGACGACGCTGCCGGCGTCGAGCAGGGCCTTGAGCGAGCGGCGGACCTCTTCGCGCTGCTCCAGGCTGGCCAGCGCACCCATGCGCACGCCCTCGGCGGTCGGGTTGCCGACCACGACCTTCGCCAGGCGCGCGCTCGCGGCCTCGGCGACGTCGTCGAGCATCTCTTCCGGCACGAACGCGCGGCGGATCGCGGTGCACTTCTGGCCGGCCTTCACGGTCATCTCCGTGACCAGCTGCTTCACGAACAGATCGAACTCCGGCGTGCTCGGCCGCGCGTCGGGCGCGAGGATCGAGCAGTTCAGCGAGTCGGCCTCCGCGTTGAAGCGCACGGAGTTGCGCACGACCGCCGGGTGCGCGCGCAGCTTCTGCGCGGTGGACGCGGAACCGGTGAACGACACCAGGTCCTGCGCGGTCACGTGGTCGAGCAGGTCGCCGACGCTGCCGGCGATGAACTGCAGCGAGCCCTCGGGCAGGATGCCGGAGTCGATGATCAGCTCGACGAGCTTCGCGGTGAGGTACGCCGTCTGGCTCGCGGGCTTGATCAGGCTCGGCACCCCGGCGAGGAACGCGGGCGCGAACTTCTCCAGCGGCCCCCACACCGGGAAGTTGAACGCGTTGATCTGGATCGCGACGCCGTGCAGCGGCACGGCGACGTGCTGCGCGACGAAGGTGCCGCCCTTGCTCAGCGGCTCCACCGCACCGTCGATGTACACGGTGTCGTTGGGCAGCTCACGCTTGCCCTTCGAGGCGTAGCTGAACAGCACACCGATGCCGCCGTCGACGTCGAACTTCGAGTCGCCCAGCGTGGCGCCGGTGCGCGCCGACACCGCGTAGAGCTCCTCGCGGTGCTCGCGCAGGTGCGACGCGAGGGCCTTGAGCAGGGCCGCACGCTGGTGGAACGTGAGCTCACGCAGGGCGGGACCGCCCACGCGGCGGCCGTAGTCGAGCGCGCCGGCGAAATCGACGCCGGTCGACGAGACGCGCGCGACCTCCTCGCCGGTCGCCGCGTCGTGCAGCGGCGTCCCCTCGTCCGTCGCCGTGTGCCAGCCGCCGGAGACGTAGCTGCGGAGCAAAACCATGGGGCCCGACCCTCTCGCCGTGTCGCGCGGTGTGGCACCCGCGCGGAATTACCAACCGGACGTTCAGTAATTCCATCGTAGCCGCTCCTGGCTCTGATCGGAAGTCCTGCTGCTTGACAGCGAACCTGCCGCACATCTTTACTAACCGCAGGTCTTCATTACCGGCCATTCGGTCAGTTACTCACGGGGAGGTCGCCCGACGTGACGGCGCGCAACGCGGCCCACGCCATGTTCGACACCGACGAGGCGTCGAAGGGCCTGGGCATCGAGCTCGTGGAGGCCGCCGACGGGCGCGCGACCGCCACGATGAAGGTGACGGAGTCGATGGTCAACGGCCACGACATCGCCCACGGCGGCTACCTGTTCCTGCTCGCCGACACCGCGTTCGCCCTCGCGTGCAACACCCACGGACCGGTCACCGTCGCCGCCGGCGCGGAGATCTCCTTCGTCGCGGCCGGCCGCCTCGGCGACCACCTCACCGCCACGGCCACCGAGCGCACCCGCTACGGCCGCAACGGCATCTACGACGTCACCGTGCACCGGGACACCCCCGAAGGGCCCGAAGTCGTCGCCGAGTTCCGCGGCCGCAGCCGCGTCATCGAGAAGAGCCGGGAAACCCGATGAAAGACACCGCCGAAAAGCTCTCCGCGGACGAGCTCGCCGCCCTCCAGCTCGAGCGTCTCCAGTGGACACTGCGGCACGCCTACGCCAACGTGCCCTTCTACACCAAGAAGTTCGACGAGACGGGCGTGCACCCGGACGACTGCAAGGAACTCGCCGACCTCGCGAAGTTCCCGTTCACCACCAAGGCGGACCTGCGCGACAACTACCCGTTCGGCATGTTCGCCGTGCCGCAGCACGAGATCCGGCGCATCCACGCGTCCAGCGGCACCACCGGCAAGCCCACGGTGGTCGGTTACACCGAGCAGGACATCGACACCTGGGCGACCGTGATGGCGCGCTCGATCCGCGCGGCCGGCGGGCGCCCGGGGCACAAGGTGCACGTGGCCTACGGCTACGGCCTGTTCACCGGCGGGCTCGGCGCGCACTACGGCGCGGAAAAGCTCGGCTGCACGGTGATCCCGGCGTCGGGTGGCATGACCGCGCGCCAGGTGCAGCTGATCACCGACTTCCAGCCCGAGATCATCATGGTGACGCCGTCGTACATGCTCACGCTGCTCGACGAGTTCGAGCGCCAGGGCGTGGACCCGCGGGCCAGCTCGCTCAAGGTCGGAATCTTCGGCGCCGAGCCGTGGACCGAGCAGATGCGCGCGGAGATCGAGGAACGCTTCGCGCTCGACGCCGTGGACATCTACGGCCTGTCCGAGGTGATGGGGCCGGGTGTCGCGCAGGAGTGCGTGGAGACCAAGGACGGCCTGCACATCTGGGAGGACCACTTCTTCCCCGAGGTGATCGACCCGTTCAGCGAAGAGGTGCTGCCGTCGGGCGCGCAGGGCGAGCTGCTGTTCACGTCGCTGACGAAGCAGGCACTGCCGATCATCCGCTACCGCACGCGCGACCTCACGCGGCTGATGCCCGGCACGGCGCGGCCCGCGTTCCGGCGCATGGAGAAGGTGACCGGGCGCAGCGACGACCTCATCATCCTGCGCGGCGTCAACGTGTTCCCGACGCAGATCGAGGAGATCGTGCTGCGGACCGACGCCTTGAGCCCGCACTTCCAGCTGGTGCGCTCGACGCGCGGCCGGCTGGACCACCTGACCGTGCGGGTGGAGGCGCGGCACGACGCGTCGGCGGACGCGCGGACGGCCGCGGTGGCGGCGTTGATCGCGGGTGTGAAGGACGGCGTCGGTGTGACAGTGGCCGTCGACATCGTGGAGCCGGACACCCTGGAGCGTTCGGTTGGCAAGATGCGTCGCGTGATCGACGAACGAGACAAGACGTGACCACCTCTCCGGCCCGGCGGGGGCGGCCCGGATACGACCTGGAGTCCTTGCTGCAGGTCGCGGTGAAGCTGTTCAACGAACGCGGCTACGACGGCACCAGCATGGAAGACCTGTCGCGCAAGCTGGGCATCACGAAGTCCGCCATCTACCACCACGTGCGCAGCAAAGAAGAGCTGCTGCGACTGTCGGTGGACCGGGCGCTCGACGGGCTGTTCGAGGTCGCGGCGTCCACGGAGCAGCTCAACGGGCGCGCGATCGACCGGCTGGAGCACCTCGTGCGCGGCAGTGTGCTGGTGCTCGCCGACCGGCTGCCGTTCGTGACGCTGCTGCTTCGCGTGCGCGGCAACACGAAGGTGGAGCGTTCGGCGCTGGCTCGCCGGCGCGAGTTCGACCGGCTGGTGACGGATCTGGTCAAGCAGGCCGAAGCCGAGGGCGACGTGCGGCCCGATATCGACCCCGCCGTGGCCGCGCGGCTGCTGTTCGGCACGGTGAACTCGCTGATCGAGTGGTACCGGCCGCGCCGGGGTTCCTCGGGCGCGGAGCTGGCGGACGCGGTGTGCAAGATGGCGTTCGACGGTCTGCGCGCCTGAGCCGCGGCGCCGGCCGAGGTGACACCTGTCGCCGGAAAGTCCCACCCGGCGGCGATTCACTCCCCCGTCGTGGTCCTCGGCGGCCGGCGCGCCTGCCAGAGCATGGCGGCACGCAGCTGCTCGATCAGGACCTCGTCGTCCTCTTCGCTCGGTTCGGCGCCCAACGGGATCCAGCGTTCGCTGACGAGGGCACCCTGGTCGTAATTGCTGATGACGATGCCGTCGTAGGACAGGTCCGCCGAGCACTCGCCCGGGCACTCGCCGGCGCAGCAGGATTCGTCCACGCGCACCTGGCGGTGCTGCAAGCGCACGCTGACCCAGCGCCCCGAGGGCTGAGCCGTGCCACCCTCCGCATCGCTCATCTGCTCCTACCCCACCGCGCCCGGCCCCCGTTCGATCCGTCGTCCCAGCGGGCGGCGAAGTTACCGGCCGGTTGTTCCGGTTCAATAACGGCCCAGGTGGACCGTACAAATACCGTCACGCGCAATAGCGGGACACCGTCTTTACGTGCAGTAAACAACTTGTTGACAGCAAGACGGACGACGACAAGGCTGGCACGATGAGCACCGGAACCCGGCCCACGCGGCGCCGGCTGGAACCGGCCGAGCGCAGGGCCGAGATCCTCGCGGTGGCGCGGCGCCTGTTCGGGGCCGGCAGCTACGCGTCAGTGTCCACTTCGGACATCGCGGCGGCCGCGGGGGTGGCGAGGCCCCTGATCAACCACTACTTCGGCGGCAAGCGCGAGCTGTACCTCGAGGTCGTGCGGCAGATGATGATCGTGCCCGCGCCCGTGGTCGAGTCGCTGCCCGAAGGCCCCGTGCGACGCCGGCTGGAGGTCGGCATCGAGCGCTGGATCGACGTGGTCGACCGCAACCGCGACGCGTGGCTCACCGCGATCGGCCCGGAGTCCGCGGGCCGTGACCCCGAGATCGAGCGGATCATGCTGGAGGCGGACGACGTCGCGGCCGACCGCGTGCTGGCCGGCGCCCTGATGACCGACGTCACCGAGGGCCGTGAAGAGCTGCGCGCGATGATCCGGTCGTACGGCGGGATGTTGCGCGCGGCGTCTCGCGAATGGCTGATCCGCGGCACGCTCAACCGCGCCGAGCTGCGGACGTTCCTCGTGGAATCGATCATGGGCCTGCTCGAGGTCACCTACCCGGCCGTGCTCGCGGAGCGGAACGGCGCGCGTAAGCCGCCGGAGTCGTCCCCGTCCACCGCTTGAACGCGTAGATGAAGCTCGACGCCTCGGCGTAACCCAGGCGCAGCGCGACATCCTCGACGGACAACGCACCGGTGTCGAGCATTTCCTCGGCGAGCGTCTGGCGGACCTCGTCCACGAGCTGGCGGTAGCCCGTGCCGGCGTCGGTGAGGCGGCGGCGCAGCGTGCGTGGGCTGACGGCGAGCTGGCGCGCGATCTCGTCCATGCCGGCGTCGACTCCGCCGAGGCGCACCAGGCGTTCGCGCACGAGCTGGGAGATGCCGGACCGTTCGCGGCGGCGGGCCACGAGCGCGTCGCACTGCGCGGCGCACAAGGCCACGGTCTGCTCGTTGGCTTGGGGCAACGGCATCGTGAGGAACGCGGGGTCGAAGCTCGCGCGGTGGCGTTCGGCGCCGAACTCCGGCTCGACGCCGAAGGTGTCCACATAGGACTTCGTGGACGGCGGCGCCGGATGACGGAACTCCAGGCTCCGTGGGGAAATCCCCGGCAGCAGGTCGCGCATCACGGTGTGGATCGCGGCGAGGTCCCTGAGCACGAGGAAACGCGAGACGTCGGCGGGTACGCGTGAATCGTCGAGCACGAGGCTGATCCCGTCCGCGTCGAGCTCCACGTGGGGGATGCAGAAGGTGAAGCTCAAGTCCAGGTAGCGCAACGCGAACAGCATCGCGTCGCGCATCGTCGGGCTGCTGATGCAGGCGAAGCCGAAGATGCCGAACGTCGTCACGCGGTAGCGGCGGCCGAGCTCGAGCGCGAGGTCGTCACCACCGCCGGCGTGCGTGGCGACGGCGCGCACCACGGCCAGCTCCTGCCGCGCGTCGACCTGGCGGTCCGGGCCGGTCAGCGCTTCCCGCGGGGTGCCGGGCAGCAGGTTCGCGGCGGGCACGCCGTGGTCCTCGGCGAAGGCGAGCATGAGCAGCACGCTGGCGGTGCCGCGGGGGAAATCCCAGTCGCGGACCGCGGGGGCTGCCAGCTCTGCCATGGCCGGAATTATGGATCAGGCTCCTCCGGCCGTGCTCGTTGAGGACGCGTTCTGTCCGCAATGCCCATTACGCTCAGGCCCATGAAGCTGAGCCTGCGAGCCCTCAACCGCGCGACGCTGGAGCGGCAGCTGCTGCTGCGCCGGGCGTCGATGCCGGCGCTGGCGGCCGTCGAGCACCTCGCGGGATTGCAGGCGCAGGCGCCGTTCCCGCCGTACTACGCGCTGTGGGCGCGGCTGCACGGCTTCAAGCCGCACGACCTGGCGAAGCTGCTCCTGAACCGCAGCGTGGCGCGGATCGTGCTCATGCGCGGCACCGTGCACCTCGTGACAGCGGCCGACGCGCTGGCGTGGCGCCCGCTCGTGCAGCCGATCATGGACCGCGACCTCCGCACGAACACGCTGCACGCGGCGCGCGTGGCCGGCCTCGACCACGGCGACGTGGCGGCCGTGACGCGCGAACTGCTCGCCGACCGTCCGCACACGAGTGCGCAGCTGGGCGCCGCCCTCGCTGAGAAGTGGCCGGCCCGCGACAGCGACGCGTTGATGCACCTGGCGCGATGCCTGCTGCCGCTGGTGCAGATCCCGCCGCGCGGCGTGTGGGGCCAGGCCGGGCAGCCGACGTACCAGCTCGCGGACCGCTGGCTGGCCGGCACCGAAGCCGTGTCCTCGGCCGAACAGCTCGTGCGGCGCTACCTCGCGGCGTTCGGCCCGGCGACGGTGGCCGACGTGCAGGCGTGGTCGGGCCTGACGAAGCTCGGTGAGGTGGTCGGCGGGATGGACCTGCGCACCTACGTCGACTACGCCGGCCGCAAGCTCTACGACCTGCCCGACGCCACGCTGCCCGGCGAGGACGTGCCCGCGCCGCCGCGGTTGCTGGCGCCGTTCGACCAGCCGCTGCTCGCCTACGCCGATCGCACCCGGGTGATCCGCGACGAGCACCGCAAGCGCGTGATCAGCCAGAACGGTCTGGTCAAGGGCACGCTGCTCGTCGGCGGGTTCGTGAAGGGCGCCTGGGACCTCAAGACCACCCGCGACACGGCCACGCTGGTGCTCACGCCGTACGAACGGCTGCCGAAGCGCGACGCGGCCGCGTTGGAGAGCTCCGGCAAGCGGCTGCTGACCTGGGCCGAACCCGGGCTGCGCCACGACGTGCGGCTCCTGTCGGCGTAATTCCGCACTGGCCGGAATTCTCGATTTTCTGACCGTTCGTGTCCTTCCACCTCGGCGGACGCGTCGGTAACTTGCTCAGGATGGGTGACACGGCAAGGACGCCGTCGGTGCTGATCGTGGGCACCGGGTTCGGCGGGGTCGGCACGGCGATCGAGCTGAAGCGCGCCGGCTTCCACGACTTCACGATCCTCGAGCGCGCGAGCGAGCCCGGCGGGGTGTGGCGCGAGAACACCTACCCCGGCGCGGCGTGCGACATCCCGTCGCCGCTGTACTCGTTCTCGTACGCCCCCAACCCCCACTGGCCCAAGCGGTTCTCGATGCAGCCCGACATCCACGCCTACCTCAAGCGCGTGGTGGCCGACTACGACCTCGGCCCGCACATCCGTTACGGCCAGGAGGTCACGGCCGCGACGTTCGACGAGGGCCGCTGGCGCGTCGAGACGGCGGGCGGCGAGACGTTCGAGGCCGACGTGTTCGTGCCGGCCGTCGGGCAGCTGTCGCGGCCGGTGCTGCCCGATATCGCGGGGCGCGACAGCTTCGAGGGTGTCGCGTTCCACTCCGCACAGTGGAACCACGAGGCGGACCTGGACGGCAAGCGCGTCGCCGTGATCGGCACCGGGGCGAGCGCGATCCAGTTCGTGCCCGAGCTGCAGAAACGCGCCGGCAAGCTCACGATCTTCCAGCGCACGGCGCCCTACATCATGGCCAAGAACGACACGCGGTACGCGCGCTGGCAGAAGCGCCTGTTCGAACGTCTCCCGGCGACGCAGCTGCTCGGCCGCCTGCGGATCTTCCTGCTCGCCGAGTACGCGACGTACGCGATGACGCGCCACCCCGTGCTGGCGAAGGCGTTCGAGCTGCGGACGGCACAGCTGCGGCACAAGTACATCAAGGATCGCGCGCTGCGCCGGAAGCTGACGCCGAAGTACCCGTTGGGCTGCAAGCGGATCCTGTTCACCAACGACTACCTGCCCGCGCTCGCGCAGCCGAACGTGGAGGTCGAGACCGGCCGGATCCGCGAGATCACGCCGCGGGGCGTGCGCACCGAAGACGGCGTGGAGCACGAAGCCGACGTGATCGTGTACGGCACCGGCTTCAACGCCACCGACTTCCTCGGCTCGATGAAGGTGCTGGGCCTCGACGGGCGCAGCCTCGACGACGCGTGGCGCGGCGGCGCGCGCGCGTACCTGGGCATGACGGTGCCCGGCTTCCCCAACCTGTTCTGCGTCTACGGCCCCAACACCAACCTCGGCGCGGGCTCCATCATCTACATGATCGAGCGGCAGGCGCGCTACATCCGCCAGGCCGTGGAACAGCTCGCGCGGCCCGGGGTGTCCTATGTGGACGTGCGGCCCGAGGTGGAGGAACGCTACGACCGCGAGGTGCAGCAGCGGCTGGGCCACAGCGTGTGGAGCGCGTGCACCAGCTGGTACCGCCAGGCCGACGGGCGCGTGAGCACCAACTGGCCCGGCCTCGTGACAGAGTACGACCGCAGGACCCGGGTGCTCGACCCGGCCGACTTCAGGGTGGTGGCCTCGTCTTGAACAACCCGGTCTTGAACACCGACTACGACGTGCTCGTGATCGGCTCGGGTTTCGGCGGCAGCGTCACGGCGTTGCGCCTCACGGAGAAGGGCTACCGCGTCGGCGTGCTGGAAGCCGGGCGCCGCTTCGCCGACGACGAGTTCGCCAAGACGTCGTGGCGGCTGCGGAAGTACCTGTGGGCCCCGAAACTCGGCCTGTACGGCATCCAGCGGCTCACGTTGCTGAAGAACACCTTCGTGATGAGCGGCACCGGCGTCGGCGGTGGCTCGCTCGTCTACGCGAACACGCTGTACGAGCCGCCGGACGCGTTCTACCAGGACAAGCAGTGGGCGCACATCACGGACTGGAAGGACGAGCTGGCGCCCTACTACGACCAGGCCAAGCGGATGCTGGGCGTGGTCGAGAACCCGCTCACGACGCCGGCCGACGAGGTGCTGCGCGAGGTCGCGGACGACATGGGCATCGGCCACACCTACCGCCGCACGCCCGTCGGCGTGTACTTCGGCTCGGCCCCGGGTGAGGAGTCACCCGACCCGTTCTTCGGCGGCGCCGGCCCCGCGCGGCGCGCCTGCACGCACTGCGGCGAGTGCATGACCGGCTGCCGCGTCGGCGCGAAGAACACGACCGTGAAGAACTACCTCTACCTCGCCGAACAGGCCGGCGCCGAGGTGCACCCGTTGACGACGGTGGTCTCCGTGCGCCCGGTCGACGGCGGCTACGCGATGGACACCGAACGCACCGGCCGCTGGGTCCGGCGCGGCTGGCGCACCTTCACCGCGCGCGAGGTCGTCTTCTCCGCCGCGGCTCTGGGCACGCAACGGCTTCTGCACCAGCTGCGCGACAACGGCACGCTCCCGGGCCTGTCCCCACGGCTCGGCTTGTTGGCGCGCACCAACTCCGAGGCGGTGCTCGCCGCGCGTTCGCTGCGCAAGGACACCGACTACACGCGCGGCGTCGCCATCACGTCGTCGATCCACCCGGACGCGGTCACCCACGTCGAGCCCGTGCGCTACGGCAAGGGCAGCAACGTCATGGGCCTCATGGCCACCGTCCTCGTGGACGCCGAACCCGGCAAACGCCGGTGGGCGCTGGGCCTTCGCGAACTGGCGCGGCGCTGGCGGCAGCTGCCGCGCCTGCACAACCCGCGGCACTGGTCGGAACGCATGATCGGCCTGCTCGTGATGCAGACGCTCGACAACTCCGTGACCACGTACACGAAACGGGGCCTGCTCGGCCGCCGCATGACCACCCGGCAAGGCACCGGCGAACCCAGCCCCGACTGGATCCCCGCCGGCCACGAGGTGACTCGCCGCGTCGCCGCGAAGATCGGCGGCCTCCCGCAGGGCGCCTGGACCGACCTCGCCAACACCCCGATCACCGGCCACTTCATCGGCGGCTGCGCCATCGGCGACTCCCCCGACACCGGCGTCGTCGACCCCTACCAGCGCGTCTACGGCCACCCCGGCCTCCACATCGTCGACGGCTCGACGATCTCGGCCAACCTGGGCGTGAACCCGTCCCTGACGATCACCGCCCAGGCCGAACGCGCCCTGGCACTGTGGCCGAACAAGGGCGAAGCGGATCCGCGCCCGGCTCTCGGCGAGCCATACCGCCGGATCGCGCCGGTGGCGCCCCACAAGCCGACGGTGCCCTCGACCGCGCCGGGCGCTTTGCACCTCCCGATCGTCGACGTCCGGATCGGCCGCTGACCACTCCCCAGCCACCACACAAACCGCCGTCGATCACCAAACACCACTTGACCAGCGGATTCAACAATCCCTCAACACATCCACCAACCACCACCAGGCACGCTTGCGACGTCGCACGCGCTCACCCCCCTCTGGGCACGTGCACTGGGGGTGTCTTGAAAGGAGCTCCCGCGACGACGCCCTCCCTGCCGTCGCGGGAGTCCTTCCAAGGTCTTGTCCGACAGCGCCCCTAAGGCAGATTCGTGAGCGCGGCTCCCACGGTGTTCGCGAACGCGTACCCGGCGGACGCGTCCCAGTTGATCGACCAGGTCATGGCACCGCGGATCGCCGGGTACGTGGCCGAGGGTTTGAAGCCGGCGCAGCTCGTGCCGCGGGCGAGGCAGTTGAGGGCCGCCACCACGTTCGACGGAGCCTGGTAGCCGCCGCCCGCCGAGCCGGAAGCCGGCAGGCCGAGCGCCACCTGGTCGGCTCGCAGACCACCCTGGAGCTGGATGCACGCCAGCGCCGTCAGGAAGTCGACCGTGGCCTGCGCGTAAACCTGGCCATTGCAGCCGAGCATGGTGCCCGAGTTGTAGTACTGCATGTTGACGACCGTGAGGATGTCCTTGATCCCCAGCGCGAGCTGGAAGTAGCCGCCCTGCGTGGACTGCATGTCGATCGTCTGCGGCGCCATCGTGATGATCGAGCCGCCGCCGTTGTGGATGCTGCGCAGCGCCTGGCCCATGTAGGTGGCGTTGATGCCGTTCTCGAGGTCGATGTCCACGCCGTCGAAGCCGTAGCTCGAGATCAGCGACTTCACGGAGTTGGCGAAGTTGTTCGCCGACGAGGAGTCGCTGACGTTGATCGTGCCGTTCTGGCCGCCGACGGAGATGATCACCTTCTGGCCGCGCGCCTGCACGGTCTTGATGTCGGCGCGGAACTGCGCGTCGGTGTAGCCGCCGAGCTGCGACGACAGGCCGGGGTCGAGCGTGAAGTTCACGGCGCCCGGCGTGCCCGTGGCGTCGGCGAAGGCCACGGCGATGATGTTGTAGCGCGTGGGCACGTCGGCCAGCCGCAGCGCCTTGGCGCCGTTGTAGAAGTTCTGCCGGTAGCCCGTGAGCACGTGCTTGGCCAGGTCACCGGTGGTGGGCGGCTGCGACGTGGTGGGCGTGGTCGGGGTCGTCGACGGCGTGGTGGGCGTCGTCGGCGTGGTCGGGGTCGTGGGCGGCGGGGTGCCGGGACCGTCGAGGTTGACGTCGTCGGCCAGGTAGGCCGGCTGCCCGTACCAGCCGTGCAGGTACACGGTGATGCTCGTGGACGCGCCGGTGGTGAAGTTCACCGAGAGCTGGCTCCAGCCGCTCGTGCCGGGCGTCCAGGTGCTGGTGTCGGCGCCGCCGGTGCCGGAGACGCCCAGGTAGACGTAGCTGCCCTGTACCCAGGCGGACAGCTGGTAGGCGGTGTTCGCCTTCACCGTCACCTGCTGCGAGCACTGGGCGGTGTCGGACGACGAAGGCGCGGCGCTCAGCGCCTTGGTGCCGCCGTGGGCGCCACTGGACACCACGGAGGCGGAACCACTGCAGGTCCAGCCGGAGAGGCTGCCGCTTTCGAAGCCGGGATTGGCGAGGATGTTGGCCGCCGAGGCGCTTCCACTCAGGGCAACGGTGACACCGAGGCACGTGGCCACGGTGGCGATCAGGGCGCCGATCGCGAGTTTGGGTCTGCGGGACGGACGTGGGGATGGGGACCGTTTGGAGAACACAGCGAGACCTCCACGAAAGAGTGAGGCAGGTCACCACAAAGTGGACTAGACCAATCTCGGTGTCAAGGAACCGTTCGGGCGTCGCTTCGACGGGGCCATACGAAAGTCGCAGCGCGCCGGGCGGCAGAATGCTCGGCACGGGACACCGAGACGGAGCAGGAGCCTGGTTGTGAGCGTGCAGTCGGTCGAGGAACGGATCGCCGAAGAGCTGGGGGTGCGCGAAGGGCAGGTCAAGGCGGCCGTCGATCTCCTCGACGGCGGGTCGACCGTGCCGTTCATCGCCCGGTACCGCAAGGAAGTCACCGGGATGCTCGACGACGCGCAGCTGCGCACGCTCGAGGAACGGCTGCGCTACCTGCGGGAACTCGACGAGCGGCGCGTCGCCGTGCTGGAGTCGATCCGCACGCAGGGCAAGCTCGACGAGGCGCTCGAGGCCCAGATTTTGGCCGCGGACACGAAGTCGCGCCTGGAAGACATCTACCTGCCCTACAAGCCGAAGCGACGGACGAAGGCGCAGATCGCCCGTGAGGCCGGTCTGGAACCGCTGGCCGACGGCCTCATGAACGACCCGAACACCGACCCGCAGGCCGCGGCCGCGGTGTTCGTCGACGCCGACAAGGGCGTGGCCGACGCACAGGCCGCGCTCGACGGCGCCCGCTCGATCCTCGTGGAGCGCTTCGCGGAAGACGCCGACCTGATCGGCGAGCTGCGCGAGAAGATGTGGACCGAGGGCCACATCGCGTCGAAGGTCCGCGCGGGCAAGGAGGAGGAAGGCGCGAAGTTCGCCGACTACTTCCAGTTCTCCGAGCCGTACACGAAGCTCCCCTCGCACCGCATCCTCGCGATGCTGCGCGGCGAGAAGGAGGAAATCCTCGACCTGTCGATGGAGCCCGAGGAGCCGGCCGCGGAGGACGCCGAGCCGCGCGTGGGCCCGACGCAGTACGAGCAGCGCATCGCGCAGAAGTTCGGCATCACACAGGAGGGCCGGCCCGCCGACAAGTGGCTCGGCGACACCGTGCGCTGGGCCTGGCGCACCAAGATCCTCCTGCACCTGGGCATCGACCTGCGGATGCGGCTGCGTCAGTCGGCCGAGGACGACGCCGTGCGCGTGTTCGCGGCGAACCTGCGCGACCTGCTGCTGGCCGCCCCGGCCGGCACGCGCGCGACGATGGGCCTCGACCCGGGCTTCCGCACCGGTGTGAAGGTGGCCGTGGTCGACGCGACCGGCAAGGTCGTGGACACGCACGTGATCTACCCGCACCAGCCGGCGAACAAGTGGGACCAGTCCATCGCCGAGCTGGCCGCGTTGTCGGCGAAGCACCACGTGGACCTGATCTCGATCGGCAACGGCACCGCGTCGCGCGAGACGGACAAGCTGGCGCAGGAGCTGATCAAGAAGCACCCCGAGCTGAAGCTCACGAAGGCCGTGGTCAGCGAGGCGGGCGCGTCGGTGTACTCCGCGTCGGCGTTCGCGTCGCAGGAGCTACCCGGGATGGACGTGTCGCTGCGTGGCGCGGTCTCGATCGCGCGCCGGCTGCAGGACCCGCTGGCCGAGCTGGTGAAGATCGACCCGAAGTCGATCGGCGTCGGGCAGTACCAGCACGACCTGTCCGAGGTGTCGCTGTCGCGCTCGCTCGACGCCGTGGTGGAGGACTGCGTGAACGCGGTCGGCGTGGACGTGAACACCGCGTCCGCTCCCCTGCTCACCCGCGTTTCGGGCATCACCACCGGGCTCGCGGAGAACATCGTGGCCCACCGCGACACCAACGGTCCGTTCAAGTCGCGCACGGCGTTGAAGGAGGTCGCGCGGCTCGGGCCGAAGGCGTTCGAGCAGTGCGCGGGCTTCCTGCGCATCCCGGACGGCGACGACCCGCTCGACGCGTCCTCGGTGCACCCCGAGGCCTACCCGGTCGTGCGGCGAATCCTCGACCGCACCGGCTCCGGCATCCGCGAGCTGATCGGCAACGCGCGCACGCTGCAGGCGCTCAAGCCGGCCGAGTTCGTGGACGAGACCTTCGGGCTCCCGACCGTCACGGACATCCTGACCGAGCTGGAAAAGCCCGGCCGCGACCCGCGTCCGGCGTTCAAGACGGCCACCTTCGCCGAGGGCGTGGACAAGATCGGTGACCTCAAGCCGGGCATGCGGCTGGAGGGCGTGGTCACGAACGTGGCGGCGTTCGGTGCCTTCATCGACGTCGGCGTGCACCAGGACGGCCTGGCCCACGTTTCGGCGCTGTCGAAGAACTTCGTGAAGGACCCGCGCGACGTCGTGAAGCCCGGCGACATCGTGAAGGTGAAGGTGCTCGACGTCGACGTGCCGCGCAAGCGGATCTCGCTGACGCTGCGCCTGGACGACGAGCCGGGTGCTTCGTCGCAGGACCGTCGTGGTGGCGGGGGCGGCGGCCGTGACCGTGGTCAGGGCGGCGGCCAGGGCGGCGGCGGTCAGCGGCGGGGCCAGCAGGGCAACCGCGGCGGTGGCGGTGGCGGTGGCGGTCGTGACCGCGGGGGCAACTCCGGCGGGAGCGGCGCCATGGCCGACGCGCTGCGGCGCGCCGGATTCGGCAAGTAGCGTCAGCGGGTCCGCGACCAGCGGTTTTCGCCGTCGTGCCACTCGTCGGTGGGCGTGAGCCCGGCGGCGGTGGCCACAGCGGCGGAAGCCCGGTGCCCAGGGTGGATGTGGGCGAAGACGGCGGCCACGGGCTGCCGGGCGAGCCAGGCGACCAGCCCCTGGGCGGCTTCGGTGGCGATGCCCTGGCCTTGCCACGGCGTCCCCACCACCCAGGCGATCTCGGCTCCGGCGGAATTCACGGTCGCCTGGACCGTGCCCGTCAGGCAGCCGTCGCCGCGAAGCCGGATCACCCAGTTCAGCCAGGTCACGGCCGGGTCGGGAGAACCGGCGGTCAGGCGCTGGTAGCGCGAGCGCAGGGCTTCCGGGGTGTCCGGGGTGCCGCCGATGAAGGTGTGCAGCGCCGGATCGGCCAGGACCCGCGCCATCTCGTCGGCGTGTTCCACGAGCAGTGGCAACAGGTCGAGCCGCGCGGTGGTGATGGCCTCGGCTTCGAGACAGGGTGTGGTCACGGCGCGCCGGCGTAGCCGCGCCGGGTTCGCGGACCGGTCAACACGTGAGGTCCGCCGGCTCGTCCCGGCGATCAGCGCGCGCAGGTTGCGTCACTCCGCCATTCCCAGCAACGCGGCCTCGAGCGCCAGCAGGATTTCCGCGGTGGCCTTCGGGTCGCTGAGGGAGCGACCGGTGGCCGACTCGATCCGCCGCAGCCGGTGGCGGACCGTGTTGGGGTGGCAGAACAAAACCGCCGCGGCGCCCGACGCCGATCCCCCGTTGTCCCGCCACGCGGCCAGGGTTTCGAGGAGGACCTTGCTGTGCTCGACGGGCAGGTCGAGGATCGGCCCGAGCACGGCCTGCCGGACTCGCTGCATCGCGTCGGGCGCGCTGACCGCCGCGACGGCGAGGGGAAAGTCGTCGAACATCGTGACGCGTGGGGTGCCGGCGACCGTGCTCGCCAGGGCGATGCGCGCGAACCGCAGCGCGGCCGCCGTCTCCGTCAGCGTCAGGTACGGCGGGCTGACGCCGATCCGGCTGCGGGCCGAGTCCGTCAGGGTCGACGCGAGCGGGCGCAGGTCGGCGTCGTTCTCGAAACGGACGATGCCGATCTGCGCGTCGGGCGTCAGCCGCCAGGCCGACCCGATGCGTCGCGCCCGCAGGCGGTTTTCGATGCCGGGCAACGCTTCCTGGGCCAGTTGCACCGATTCGGCCGCGACCACGACGAACGGCCCGCGCTTGGGCAGGCGAAGCACGTCCGCGACTTCCCAGACGGACGTCTCGTGCAGCGGCCGTCCCTCCAGGAGGGCCCCGACGAGGGCCGACCGCTCGCCTTCGTTCCGCAGCACCAGCGCCATCGTCGCCTCGCGGTGCGCGGCGGCCATCTCCTCGGCGAAGGTGTCGTGGGCGGACCACAGGTCGGAGGCCGCGTCCACCAGCGCCTGGTCGGAGACCTGTTCCTGCGCGCGGGCGTGCAGCACGAGGCTGTGCCAGATCTGGCTGAACAGAACGCGGAACGCCGCCATGACCACCGACAGCGGCACCCCCTGCTCGGCTCGGAGGGCGCCAGTGGTCCGGGCCGCCGCGACGTCGGCGAACCGGTCCTCGTGCAGGGACCGCAGGACGTACTCGAGGTTGCCCTGCACGGATCGCCTCAGGTCGTCGGCCGAGACGACAGTGTGCGTGGAGTAGAACTCGACGCGGGCTTCGATCGCGGACGCGATCTCGTCCGCGAACTCCTCGATGGTGCCCAGCAGCCGTCCGGCGAGTGCCACGAGCTCCGGGTCGGGCCCGCTCGTGGCCTCGCGTCGCGTCACCTGGTCAGCTTAGAGCTAGTGCCTCGTCGGGAAACGTTGATTACTCGGTGGCAGGTTCGGACGCGAACGCCGCCCGCGTTGCGCCATGGGGCGCTAGATTCGGGCGGGTGCGCAGGCTGATCGTCGCGGTGGTGTTGCTCGGGCTGCTGTCGGCGGCGTGCTCCCGGTCAGTGGTGCCCGACCAGGGACCGACGGTGGCCCCGGCCGGGTACTCGCTGCCCAAGGGGGCCGAACACGTGGTCAGTCCGGGGATGGATCCGGACCTCACGGTCGAGCTGCCCGTGGGCGGGTTGGTCAAGCTGGACGACGACACTGCCCAGCGCGCCCTGGACGCTCGGATCTGGTCGGTGCTCCGGCTGGCCCAGGTGTACGGCAAGACCTCGATCTACCAGGCGGTCGCGCCGGGCAAAGTGGGCTTGGTGATCGCCGCGCACGGTTACCCGTGCCCGCCGCGCGCGGTGGACTGCGCCGTGGACACCAAGGGGCCGTTGAAGCTGCTGGTGGTCGTCACCCCGACCTAGTGCCTCGTCGAGCACCGTTGATCAGGTGAGGCACCAGCTCTGCTTCAGGCCCCGGCAGCGGCGACGATCAAGTCGATCGTCTCGGCCGGTTTGCTGATCATCGCGACGTGCGAACTGGCGACCTCCACCGTCTGCGCTCCGGCGCGCTTCGCCATGACCCGCTCGGCCTCCGGCGGGATCGTGGCGTCGTCGGCGGCCACGAGGTACCAGCTCGGGATGGTCCGCCAGCCGGGCACGCCGGACGGGGTGGACAGGCAGGACAGCGCGAACCCGCGCTGAGCGACCGCCATGAACGCGGCAAGATCGGCGTCCACGTCGGCGCAGAACAGCCGGTGGAAGGACTCCAGGTCGATGTACCCGTCGGCGTCGCCCTCGGGCGCGCCCGGGTACGGGCGCCGGACCAGGCGTTCCCCGAGCTCGGACGTCCCGCCGCCGAGCGCGAAGGAGTCGAGCAACGTCTCCCCCTCGTCCGGCGCGAACGCGGCGATGTAGACCAGCGCCCGCACGTTCGGGTTGCCCGTGCTCGCGTTGGTGATCACGCAGCCGCCGTAAGAGTGGCCGACCAGCACGACGTCGCCGCCGATCGTCGACACGAAGTCCCGGAGGTAGTCGGCGTCGGCGGCGACTCCGCGCAGGGGGTTGGCCGGCGCGAAGACCGGATACCCGCGTTCGCGCAGGCCGGCGGCCACGGCCTGCCAGCCTGACGCGTCCGCGAAGGCGCCGTGGACCAGGACGACGGTGGGTAGTGCGGGAGCGCTCATGAGGAGCCTCGTTCCTGTGGTCGAGTGAAAGGGGTTGCCTGCTCACCGTGCAGCAGGGCCGGCGCGGAGGCGATGTTCCCGGCCAACCGGAACGAGGCTTTTTGTTGTCCGTGCGGACAACGGGTCCCTAGGCGTTCATCTCGTACGTCCCGGAGAGGTCGCGCACCACTGTCCACACGCGAGCGAAGCGGTCGGCGTCCACGACGGGCTTGCGCAGGGCCGCCAGCGCCAGCTCCTGCTGCTTGTCCGTGGAGCTCGCCTTGCCGTTGAGGTCCACGGCGGCCGCGCTGAAGTCCTGCACCAGCACGGCGAAGAGCTGGTCCACGACGTCGTCGGGCTCGCCCGTGAGCTCGGCCTGCTCCAGGATCAGCTGGCCGTAGACGACGAGGGTGAACAGCTCCGTCAGCGCCAGCCCGAAGTCCAGGTCGGCCTGCTGCGCCTCGTCCGGCGCGGCTTCGGTGAGCAGGCGCACGAGGTGCTCGGCCTGCTCGCGGAACAGCGCGACGTTCGGGAGGTGCGACGCCTTGGCGTAGGCCGTTTTCCAGTCGTGGAAGCGCACCTTCGACAGGCCGCGCGCCGGGCCCTGGCGGAAGAGGAACTCGTCGTCCGCGGCGTCGTCGCGGGTCGGCACCGGGGCGTAGTCCTGGGGCGCGAAGAGGTACGCGGGCATGAACTTCGCGATCAGCGCGAGGTTCACCGCCACCGTGCCCTCCAGCTTGGGCAGGCCGTCGATGTCGTTCTTGGCCATGGCGAGGTAGGTGTCGGCTTCGAAGCCCTTGGCCGCCACGACGTCGGCGACCAGGCCGATCACCTTCTGCGCCTGCGTGGTCACCTTCATCTTGGTGATGGGGTTGAACAGCAGGTAGCGGCGGTCGTCCGGGCCGGCGGAGCGGAAGTAGTCGACAGCGCGGTCGGAGAACAGCTTCATGCCCACCAGCCGCGCGTAGGCCTCCACGAACTCGCGCCGCACGTGCGGGAAGTCGGTGACGGGCTTGCCGTAGAGGACGCGGTTGTGGACGTGGGTGATGGCCTCGTACAGCGAGTGCGTGGCCATGCCGATGCCGCCGAAGCACAGGTTGAACTTGCCGATGTTCACGGTGTTGAGCGCGGCGCTGAAGGCCTCCGCGCCGACGTGGAGGAGGTCCTCGGCGTGGACCGGGTAGTCCTCGAGCCGGAACTCCGCGACGAACATCTGCGAGGGCACGATGTTCTTCACCACGTGGTAGTTCGGGTGCGTCGAGTCGGCGTAGAAGAACACGTACTGGTCCGGGCTCTCGACGCCGTCGATGCGGCCGAAGACCGACACCGTGCGGGCGACGTTGCCGTTGCCGATGTAGTACTTCGAGCCGTTGGCGCGGTAGCCGCCCTCGCCGTCGGGCGTGAGCACGAGGTCGGAGGAGTAGATGTCGGCGCCGTGGTCCTTTTCGGACAGTCCGAACGCGCCGACGCCGCCCGCGTCCAGCGCGTCGGCCGCCCGCTTGCGCGCGACCTCGTTGCCGCTCTGCCACACCGGGCCGAGCCCGAGGATGGTGACCTGCCACGGGTACCAGTAGTTGAGGCCGTAGAAGCCGAGGATTTCCGACAGCGCGGCCACGCGGCTGGTGTCCCAGCGCTTGTCCGGCGCGCCGTCGGCGGCCGCGGCTGGGGTGAGGAAGGTGGCGAAGAGGCCTTCCTTGCCGGCGAACTCGAGGAAGTCCGCGTAGAAGGTGCGGTTGTGGTAGTCCTCGGTGAGCTTGCGCTTGCCGCGTGACTCGAACCACTCGATCGTGGCCAGCAGCAGGCGCCGGGTCTCCGGGTCGAACGACTGCGGGTCGTAGGCCCGCGGGTTGAGCAGCGGCATGGCTCTCCTCCGTGATTACCGACGGGTAACTTAGCAAGGGGCCGGGGTGCGGGCAAACTCACTCGGCCCTTTGTGCACGTTGAGCTATACTGATCTTGCGGTCCGCTCAGTTCTGCCTCGGATCGTGTTGTCGACTACCCGTTTGTCTAAGACACAGCGCCGCGGCCCCCCGAGGTCTGCGCCGGGCAGGACAACCCTTCTCACGTATGGAGAACCGGGGCGTTTCGAGCGCCCGTACGCACTTATGACCACATTCACTGAACTCGGCCTGCCCAAGTCCCTGGTGGACGCGCTGGCGGCCCAGGGCGTCACCGCGCCGTTCCCGATCCAGGAAGCCACGCTGCCGCACACGCTCGCGGGCCGCGACGTGCTCGGCCGCGGCCGCACGGGCTCCGGCAAGACCTACGGCTTCGCGCTGCCCGTGCTGGCCCGCCTCGCCGCCGGCCCCACGCGCCGGCGCCCCGGCCGCCCGCGCGCGCTGATCCTCGCGCCGACGCGTGAGCTCGCCACCCAGATCGAGGCCACCATCGCGCCGCTGGGCAAGGTGCTGGGCCTGAAGACGACCACGATCTTCGGCGGCGTGAGCGCGTCTCCGCAGATCACGCGCCTGCGCGACGGTGTGGACATCGTCGTCGCCTGCCCCGGCCGCCTGGCCGACCACATGCGCTCCGGCGAGGTGAAGCTCGACCAGATCGAGATCACCGTGCTCGACGAGGCCGACCACATGGCCGACCTGGGCTTCCTGCCCGAGGTGCGGCGCATCATGGACCAGACGCCCGAGCGCGGCCAGCGGCTGCTGTTCTCCGCGACCCTCGACGGCGGCGTCGACGTGCTGGTCAAGCGCTTCATGCACGACCCGGTCACGCACAGTGTCGACTCGGCCCAGTCGCCGGTGTCGACCATGACGCACCACGTGCTGCACCTCGAGGAGACCCACCGCCTGCCGGTGCTCGTCGACCTCACGGCCGCCCCCGGCCGCACGCTGGTGTTCACGCGGACCAAGCACCGTGCGAAGTCGTTGACGCGCAAGCTGGTGGCCAGCGGCGTGCCCGCCGTCGAGCTGCACGGCAACCTCGGCCAGAACGCCCGCACGCGCAACCTCGAGGCCTTCTCGACCGGCGCCGCACGCACCCTGGTCGCCACCGACATCGCCGCCCGCGGCATCCACGTGGACGACGTCACCCTCGTCATCCACGCCGACCCGCCGGTCGAGCACAAGGCCTACCTGCACCGCTCCGGCCGCACCGCCCGCGCCGGCGCGTCGGGCACCGTGGTCACGCTGATGACCGACGACCAGATCGCCGACGTCCGCGACCTCACCCGCAAGGCCGGCATCAAGCCCACGACCACGCAGATCGGCCCCGGCCACCCGCTGCTGGCCGAGCTCGCCCCCGGCGAGCGCACCTTCGACGCCTCGCCGCGCCGCCCCATCGTCGACAACCGCCCCAAGAAGGTCACCGCCTCCGGCGGCGACGCCTCCGTCCGCAACGGCCGTCGCGGTGGACCGGCCCCGGAGAACCGTGGCGGGCAGGGCGCTCGCGCTGCCGCCTCGCGCCGGGGCGAGTCGGCCGGCCGCGGCGGTTCGAGCCGCGGCAGCCGCGGTGGCGCCGGCCGGGACTCGTTCGGTGAGGGCCGCGGCCGTGGTGGCGCCGGCGCTCGCGAACCGTTCGGCGAAGGTCGTGGCCGCGGTGGCGCTGCCGCTCGCGAATCATTCGGCGAAGGTCATGGCCGCGGTGCGGCTGCTCGCGAATCGTTCGGCGAGGGCGGCGGCCGTGGTCGCGGCGGCCGCGAAACGGTTGCCGAGGGTGCCGGGCGCGGGCGCGGTGACGCCGGTCGTTCCGCCGGGTCCCGCAGCGGCGCCGGCCGCGGTGGCTCCGCAGCGGGCCGCACCGGCGGCGGTCGGGGTGCAGCCACCGCCCGCACCCAGGGCGAACCGCGCCGCGGCGGCTCCGGCCAGCCGGGCGCCCGCTCCCAGCAGCCCAGCCGCGCCGGCTCGGCCTCCGGCTCCAGCCGCGGCGCCGCGTCGTTCTCGGCCGGCACCCGCGCGGGCTCTCGCCGCACCGGGCGCTGACCGTCCACTTCAGACCGGCCCGCAGGCTCCCCGCCCGCGGGCCGGTCTTCGTTTCCGCACCACCCGCCCCCGCTCGCCCCACCCCAATGCGGCGTTGGGTGCGTCCCCACCGCACCCGATGCGGCGTTCGGTGCGTTCAATGCGCCCCAATGCGGCGTTCGGTGCGTCCAATGCACCCCAATGCGGCATTCGGTACGTCCCCAGCGCACCCAACGCGGCGTTCGGTGCACCCAGCGCACCCAATGTGGCGTTCGGTGCACCCAGCGCATCGAACGCCACATTGGGGCGTTTCGAGGGCCGAGCGGAGCACGCCGGAGGCAGCCGTCAGAGTTGGCTGAGCAGGGCGAACGCCGGGGGGAACCCGACGAGCACCACGAACGCGGCGACGTTCGTCTTCTTGTACTGCAGCAGCAAAGCCACGAACTCGCGCAGAAAAGCACTCGGCACGAAGTACGAAGCGGTCCGCGCCCCGATCACGTCCAGGCGCAGCCGGAGGCGGCGAGCCAGAATGGCCGTGCGGAAGACGTGGTAGTTGTTCGTCACCGCGAGGATCCGGCCGGAGATCCCCCGCGCGCGGAGCAGTTCAACGCTGAAGCGGAGGTTCTCGTCGGTCGTGGTGGCCTTGTCTTCGAGCACCACCGAGGAGCGAGGCACCCCGGCCTTCTCCAGGTACGCCGCCATGGCTGCGGCTTCCGAGGTGAGCTCGTCGGCCCCCTGGCCGCCGGACACGACCACGACGGCCTCGGGCGAGCGCTGGTAGCACTGGACCCCGCGGTCGAGCCGGCTGGCCAGCAGCGGCGGCACGCGGTCGCCCAGCAAGCCGGACCCCAGCACGATGATCGCGGCGGCGTGGGCGCGGCGGTTCAGCCGGCTGTAGAGCACGGAGTACATGAGCAGCGCCGTGAACACGAACGCCAGGTACGCCGAGAACAGCACCGCCGACAACGCGACCACGATCAGCCACGGCGCCGTGCGGGTGAACGCCACCGCGGCGACCGTGAAGACGTACACCGCCAGGATCGCCAGGCCCGCGAGCAGCGACAGCATGTTCGCCGGCCGGTGTCCCTCGCGGCGCCACATCACGGCGCCGTTGGCGATCAAGGCCCACGGCAGCACCAGCGCGGCCACCACCGCCACCACCGCGACGACGATCAGCACCACGGTCTGCAGCCACACCAGCCCGGCCGTGAGGCTGAAGAGCCACAACCCCGTCAACACCAGAGCGATCGCGAACCACACGGCGTTGCCGAGCCGCCGAGGCTCGCGCAGGAACCGCACGACGAAGATCAGATCGGCGAGCAGCGCCAAGATCGCGGGGGCCATGATCGGACATTGTGGTGGGTGCCGCGAGGACGCGTCGGATCAGCCCCGTCAGAGCGAGGACGTGAGCCCCCGCGCCCGCAGCACGGCGCGCTCCAGCGGCCGGAACACCAGCAGCTCGATGCCGATCCCGACGAGCAGGATCAGGAAGATCGCCGCGATCACCTTCTCGATCGCGTTGAGCGACGAACCCTGGTTCAGGTACGCGCCCAGGCCGACGCCCAGCTGCGGCGACAGCGCGATCAGCTCGGCCGCCATCAGCGAGCGCCACGAGAACGCCCAGCCCTGCTTCAGCCCGGCGAGGAAGCCGGGCAACGCGGCGGGCAGCAGGATGTGCCGGGCCGCGGCCAGGCGGCGCGCGCCCATGACCTGGCCCACGCGCGGCAGGATCGGCGGGATCTGGTCGATACCGGACACGAGGCCGTTGGCGATCGACGGCACCGAACCGAGCAACACGACGAAGTAGATCGCCGCGTCGTTGATGCCGAACCACAGGATCGCGGCCGGCACCCAGGCCACCGACGGCAGGCTCTGCAGCCCCGTGAGCAGCGGTCCGATCGCGGCACGCACCACGCGGACCTTGGCGACGAGCAGACCCAGCGGCGTCCCGATCACCACACCGGCGGCGAAGCCGAGCGCGGCGCGGTGCAGCGACGTCCAGATGAAGCCGAACACCTCGCCGTCGGTGAGGCGGTCCCAGAACTCGTTCCACACGGCCAGCGGCGCGGGCAGCTGCGCCTCCGGCCAGAACGCGGCGGCCCACAGGACCTGCCACACCACCACGAGCAGCACGAGCGCGACCACCGGCGGCAGGAAACCCCACGCGAACCGCCGCCAGAACGACGGGCGGCGCTCGCCCACCGGGGCGTCGAGCGCGTCGAGGCCGGAACCGACGGCATCCAGCTCGTCGACGGGTCCGTCAGGCTGCGGCATGGGTGCTGATCACCTTTCGCAGGTGGCCGGTGATTTCCTCGGTCAGCTCCTCGGTGTCGGCCAGCGGCACGTCGGTCCACTCGCGCACCACGCGGCCGGGCCGCGACGACAGCAGCACCACGCGCTGGCCCAGCCGCACGGCCTCGCGCACGTCGTGGGTCACGAACAGCACCGACGTGCCCGTGCTCCCCCACACCCGCAGCAGCTCGCCCTGCAGCACGTCGCGGGTGATGGCGTCGAGCGCGGCGAACGGCTCGTCCATCAGCAGTAGCGCCTGCTCAGGATCGCCGCCGACGCGGTGGGTGGCGGCGAGCGCGCGGGCCAGCGCGACCCGCTGGCGCATGCCACCGGACAGCTCGTGCGGCCGCTTCCCGCCCACGCCGTTCAGGCGCACCAGATCCAGCAGCTCGGCGGCCTTGCGACGGCGCTCGGCGCGGCCGAAGCCGGCCAGGCGCAGCGGCAGCTCGACGTTGCGCGCGGCCGTGAGCCACGGCATCAGCGCGGCTTCCTGGAACATGACCGCCGGGCGCGAGGTGTTGAGCGTGATCTCCCCCGCCGACGGCGCGTCGAGGCCGGCCACGAGGTTCAGCAGCGTGCTCTTGCCGCAGCCCGAAGCCCCGAGCAGGCACACGAACTCGCCCGGCGCCACCGTCAGGTCCACGCCGTCGAGCGCCACCACGGCACGTCCGGCCGGGCCGAACGCCTTGCCGACGCCGGACAGGCGCACGGCGGCCGTGCCGGTGAACTCGGTCCGTCCACTGGGGAGGGTGATCGTCATCGCGCGCTGCCTCTTTCCTGAATTACCGCCTGAGTTGCCGAGCCGGAATCACTTGGCCAGGGCGGGAGCTTCGACGGCGGGCTGCTTGGCTTCCTGCAGAACTTCGTTGAGCGGGCCGAAGTCGGCGAACCCCTTCAGCGCCACGGCGGACTTCGCGACACCCGCGGTGACGGAGTCCTGCGCCAGCTGCGGGAACTGCTCGGGGATCGGGTCCGTGGTCAGCTCGATGCCGGAGAACGCGCGGTCCAGCACGGCCGGGCTCAGCGAGCTGCCGGCGAGCTTCTTGAGCGCCCCGTTGACGACGGTCTTGGCGTCGGCGGGGTTGGCCTTGGCCCAGTCGATGGCGGCCAGCTCGCCCTTCAGCACCGCGCGCACGGTGTCGGGGTGCTGCTGCAGGAACTCGCTGCGCACGATCACGACGGTGGTCGGGAACCGGCCGTCGGGCCACAGCGACTTCTCGTCGACGAGCACCTTCGCGCCGGCGTCGAGCACGAGCCGCGAGGACCACGGCTCGGGCAGCCAGCCGCCGTCGACGTCGCCCTTGCGGAAGGCGTCGAGCGTCTTCGGGTTGTCCATCGTGGTCACGGTGACCTCGCCGGTGAGCTTCTTCCCGGCCAGGAACTTCTTGAGCGCGACGTCCTGGGTGTTGCCCAGCTGCGGCGTGGTGATCGTCTTGCCCTTGAGCCCCTCGACGCTGGTGATATCCGGCTTGACCACGAGCTGCGCGCCGCCCGAGACCGCGCCGGAGACCAGCTGGATCGCGCCTTCGGACTTGCTGAACGCCGTGATGGCCGGGCCCGACCCGATGAACGCCATGTCGAGCGAGTTGCCGAGCAGCGCGTTGACCTCGTCGGGGCCGGCGTTGAACGTCTGCGTGGTGAGCTTCGTCTTGCCCAGCTGCTGGGTGAAGAAGCCCTTGTCGACGCCGATCAGCGCCGGCGCGTGGGTGACGTTCGGGAAGTAGCCGAGGCGGACCTCGGTCGCGGCGCCTTCGTTCGCGGCCGCCGTCTGGGGACGATCCGCGCGCGAACAGCCCGCGAGTGCACCCACCGCGGTCAGCGCGACGAGCGCGGAGGCGAGCAGACGGGTTCTCGGGAGCTTGCGCACGGGTGGGCCCTTCCAGCGGCGACGGGTCCCGGCGAGGTTCGCACGGTCACTCACCCGGGCGCATCGACATCCGCATGGCGGGAATTCTGCTGAGATCCCCTTGACAGGTCTGCCGTTACTTGCTCAGCAGCAGCGACACGTCGCCGAACTCGTGCCAGAGGTACCTCCGTTCGACGGCCGCGTCGTAGGCGCGTTGCACCAGGTCGGGGCCGACGACAGCCTCGAGCAGCAGCAGGTGCGAAGCCTCGGGCGTGTGCAGGCCGGTGACGAGCCCGTCGACGACCTGCGCCGGGTGCTCCGGGCCCAGCACCAGCGACGTCCAGCCCGACGCGGCGGTGACAGCACCGTCGGTGACGGCCGACTCCAGCGCGCGGACCGCGGTGGTCCCCACGGCGACGACCCGCCCACCCTGCGTGCGCACCCAGTTGACCAGCGCGGCCGTGGTGGCGGGCACGCGGAACCGCTCGGCGTAGGGCGGCTCGCCCGCTTCGGGCGACGAGACGCCGGTGTGCAGGAGGATCGGCGCGAAGAGCACGCCGCGGGAGACGAGCCGAGTCACCAGTTCCGCGGTGAACGGACGGGCGGCGCTGGGCATTTCCGCCGAGCCGGGGTCGAGGGCGAACACGGTCTGGTAGTCGGTGAGCGGCCAGGTGCGCGGGACGTAGCCGTAGCGGATGGGGCGGCCGACGAGCGCCAGGTACTTCCCGACGCCGCCTTCGACGTCGACGCGAGCCCGCCACAGCCGTCGCTGTCCGGCGACGTGCGGGGCGAGCAGGGTGAGGCCGGCCCCTGCGGGCAGGGCGAGGTGCTCGCCTTCGTGGCCGTCGAGCAACGGACCGCCGGGGGCGCGGAGCTCGACGACCCAGGTGCCGTCGTCGAGTTCGGTGGAGAAGTGGACGCCGACGACGTGGTCGCCGCGCACGGCGTCGACGGCCGCGGGGAGTGTGGCCGAGGTGTTGACGACGAGCAGGTCACCGGGCCGCAGGTGGTCGCCGATCTCGCGGAAGGTGGCATGCTCGACGCCGTCCGGACCTGCCGTGAGCAGGCGGACCTCGTCGCGGGCCAGGCCTCGCGCTTCGGGTGGTGCGGTGGCGAGCGAGCCGTCCGGCAGGGAGAACCGTGTGGTCACCGGTGCACCGCCGGGGCGAAGTCGGCGGCGCGGTAGCGGCCGCTGGGCGGGCGTTCGTCGAGCAGCCGAAGGAACGCGGGCACGGCCGTCTCGGGCAGCGGCCGGTCGGAGATGTCCTCACCGGGGAAGGCGAGCTGGTGCATGGCCGTGCGCAGGTCACCGGGGTCGACGGCGTAGACGGCGAGCTCCGGGTTCTCGACGCCGAGGACGGCGGTGGCGTGGTCGAGCGCGGCTTTGGCGGAGCCGTAGGCACCCCAGCCCTCGTAGGGTTCGACGGCGGCGTCGGAGCTGATGTCCACGACGACGCCGTTCGCGGCGTTCAGCGCGGGCAGCAACGTCCGGATGAGGGCCAGGGGCGCGAAAACGTTGGTGCGGTAGACGGATTCCAGGGCTTCGAGCGGGTAGTCGGCCAGCGGCGGCAGCGGGCTGACGCCGAGGCTGCTGGCATTGTTCACGAGCAGGTCGAGCCGCGGCCCGGCGGCCTCGGCCAGGGCGGCGCGGTGCGCGGGGTCCGTGACGTCGCCGGGCACGGCCGTGAAGCCGAGCTCGTCGGCCGTGGCGCGCAACGCTTCTTCACCCCGCGCGGTGCCCAGCACTGTCCACTCGCGACGGACGAGGGCCCCGGCGAGGGCCCGCCCCAGACCGGCTGACGCGCCGGTGATGACGGCGACTGGCATGGTTCCTCCTGGAGTAGGTACCAACCAGCGTGCGACCTCTACCTTACTGGAGGTCAACCTTCTTCCCGCCGCGCAGGAGCAAGTACGCCACCAGCGAAACGACGAACCCCGCGTAGTACGCCAGGTCCGCACCGTGCAGCGCGGCGGCGACCGGTCCGGTGTAGACGGTGGTGTTCATGAACGGCACCGCCGCGGCGAACCCGATCAGGAACGCGACGAGTGCGGCCCAGGACCGGGTGGGTTTGCGCAGCTCGGCAAGGATGTCGATCTGCCGGCCTTTCGTTCGGCGCAGCCAGTCGGGCACTACGACGCCCAGGAACGGCGGGATCCAGTAGCTCACGAACAGCAGCACGTTCTCGAACTTCGCCGACAGGTCGCCGCTGTGCATCCAGAGGATGAGCGCGAACGCCAGCACGGTCACCACGACCGCGGACACGGGCCGGCGCAGGCGCACGCCCACGGTCTGGAGGGCGAGCGAGCCGCTGTAGTCGTTCATGGCGTTGGACGACACGGCGGCCAGCGCGATCACCAGCAGCGCCAGCCCGCCGACCACGCCGCCACCGACCAGCTGCGAGACGCCGGCGGCGGTCTGGTCGCCCAGCGCCGAGCCGAGCGCGAGGCCGATGCCCTCGCCCAGCGCGTACGACGCGACGAGCCCGAGCAGCGTGAACCAGAAGACCCCCGCCGGCTTCGTGTCGGCGGGCAGGTAGCGGCTGAAGTCGGCGGCGTAGGGCGCCCACGAGATGGCGAGGCTGAGCGTGATCGTGGAGAACAGCACGACGGCGCCGGCGTAGTCGCCGCCGGTCGCCGAGTCGGTGAAGGTGATCGGGTGGTCGAGCACGACCTTGACCGCGAGCGCCACGAACGCGACCACGAGCACCGCGCTCATCACGGCCTGCACCCGGTGGATCACGGCGTAACCGAACACGCCGAGCAGACATTGGAGCGCCAGGACCACGACCACGGCGAGCCAGAACGGCAAGCCGGTGAGCTCCGCCAGCGCTTCGCCGCCGAACAGCCCGACCAGCGCGTCCCAGGCGATGCTGCCGAGCCACTGCACCAGCCCGGGCAGCACCACGGTCTTGCCGAACGGCAGCCGCGCGAGCGGTAGCTGGCCCGTGCCGGTCTTCGGGCCCCACGTGGACAGGTAGGCGGGCGGCAGCGAGCCCAGGACCGTGCCGACGAGCGCGACGATGAACCCGGTCGTGAAGCCCAGCCCCATCGTCGACCCGAGCGTGCCCGTGAAGACGGCGGTCATGGTCAGGTTGGGCGCGAACCACACACTCGCGAGCCGCCACGGCCGGCCGAACCGGTTCGCCTCGGGCACGGGCGTGATGCCGTGCGTCTCGATGGCGAAGTCCCCCGCACCGGACGGCATGCGTCCCCCGAAGACCTCCGCGTCGATCCCGCTCATGTACTGGCCCTTCTCCCGTTTTGCCGGGCTCATGATTCCCCGCGCCCGGGCCGGGGGGAAGCTTCCGCGACGAACGTCTCCCCGGCCGGGAGAAGTTCGGGTCGAGGAGATCGGAAGAGACCGAGTTTCCCAGGTTGCTGGTTACCACGACCGCCGTTCCGGAAACCGCGATCCGCTCGAACGGGTTCGACCGCACCGACGCCACCACCCAGCGGAGGTTTCCCGCGGAGTCGAGCCTCGCGTAGAAGCCGTCCGCGCCGTAGGTAGTCGGCGCGGTCGCCCTCGGGTGGTCGCTGAAACCGCTTTATCGGTTATGCGCTGCCGCACTCCGCTGGCACGATGATCGAAATGGGGGTTCTGGCGTCGCGGCGGTTTGCCGTGTTCTTCGGGGCGCGGTCGGTGTCGTTGGTGGGCAGTGCGATGACGCCGGTGGCGCTCGCGTTCGCGGTGCTCGACGCGAGCCCGGAGTCGGGTGACCTGGGTATCGTGCTGGCGGCCAACATGGTGCCGATGCTCACGTTGCTGCTGGTCGGCGGGTCGGTGGCCGACCGGTTCCCGCGGGATCTGGTGCTGCGCCTCGCCAACCTGGGCAGCGGCGCGACCCAGCTGGTGGCGGCAGGGGTGCTGCTGACGGGGAACTACTCGCTGCCGTTCCTGGTCTGCACGGAGTTCGCCAACGGGGTGCTCACGGCGTTCACGACGCCGGCGTTGCGCGGGATCGTGCCGCAGCTGGTCGAGCGGGGGTTGTTGCGTCAGGCGAACTCGCTGTTGTCGTCGGCGCGCAACCTCTCGAAGGTGGCGGGGCCGTCGGTCGCCGGGATCCTGGTGGCCACCGTCGGCGGCGGGTGGGCCATCGCGGCGGACGGGGTGTCGTTCGTGGTGGCCGGGCTGGCGTTCAGCTTCCTGCGTCTGCCGCCCGTTGCCGGCTCGTCGCGGGCAGCGATCCTCCACGGCATCCGCGAGGGCTGGCAGGCGTTCCGGCGGATCACGTGGCTGTGGCAGATCGTGGCGGCGTTCACGGTCGTCAACATCGCGCAGACGGGCGTCTGGCAGGTCCTCGGGCCGACCATCGCGCGCGCCACCATCGGTGAGGTGTCGTGGGGTGTGGTGCTGAGCGTGCGGGCCGCGGGCGTGCTGATCACGGGCGTGGTGATGTACCGCGTGGCGGCGCGCCGGCTGCTGACGTTGGGGCAGGTGTGTGCGGCGTTGGCGGCCACGCCGTTGATCGTGCTGGGGACATCGCCGGGGTTCGTGGCGCTGGCCGCGGCGGCTTTGGTCGCGGGCCTTGGCAGCGGGGTCGCGAACGTCGCCTGGGACACGACGGTGCAGGAGAACGTCCCCGAACATCTGCTGTCGCGGATGGCCGCGTACGACGACTTCGGGTCCTATGTGGGGATCCCGATCGGGCAGCTGTCGGCGGGTCCGTTGGCTTCGTCGTTCGGCACCGGGCCGGTGGCGACGGCCGGCGGGGTGGTGCTGGCGGTGGCGGCGGTGGTGCCGTTGTTGTCGCCGGCGGTGCGGAAGATGCGGCACACCCCGGCGGGGGCCGGGTCGAGCGCCTGAGGCCACCCCTGACCCGAAGCAGGCCCCCACCCTGCCGCAACCATCGCGGCAAAGCAGGGGCCTGCATCGACCCTCAGTGGCGGATCACACGAGCAACAAGAAGGCCAAGCCGTTCGGCGAGCCGAGGCCCGTGACGTCGTCGTAGCCCTTGGTGGTGTGGATCCTGAGGTTGGGGTAGTCGAACGTGCGGGCGGAGGTGAGCAGGCCGTCCGACGCGTCGACGCTGTTGGCGAAGTCCACGCGTTCCACGGCGCCGTCCACGTGCTTCACGTCGTAGATCGCACCGGTGCGCGACGTGAGCTGGTAGAGCGCCGGGTTGATGAAGCCGTGGTGGAAGTGGTCCAGGCTGTCGGCCACGGCCATCACGCCCGCGAAGACCGGGGACGCCAGGCTGGTTCCGCCGATGCGGTACTGGTCGTAGTACACGCCGTCAGGGAAGGTCTGGGTCTGGCCCACGAGCATGCCGGTGTTGGGGTCGGCCACCGCGGAGATGTCCGGGACGACGCGGCCCTTGGCCTTGCCCTTCTGGTTCTTCGTGGACAGCGCGTCCGGCACGATGCCCTTCTGGTACGCCGGCTGCGCGAAGACGCGGCTGGTGCCGCCGCCCGCGCCGCCGTTGAAGGCGCCCGGGAACGCCGGGGTGTAGGCGCCCGCGGTGAGCGTGGACTTGCCGGTTTCCCAGCCGGTCTCGAAGGTCCGCTTGCCGGACTTGTCGACCGCCAGCGAGGTGCCGCCGACGGCGGTGACCCACGGCGACGAAGCCGCGAAGTCGGGCGAAGGCGTGCCGAGGCGCGCGACCTCGTCACCGTTGTCGCCGGAGGAGAAGTACACGCCGATGCCCTCGAGCGCGGCCTGCACGGCGATCTGGTTGAACGCCTTGATCTCGTCCGCCGGCAGGTCCTCGCCGGTGTCGCCGTAGGAGTTCGACACGATGTCGGCCTTGTGTCCGGCGATCACGTAGTTCAGCGCGGTGTCGAGCGAGAGGTCCTCACAGTCGGACCCACCGACGTAGAGGATGTTCGCACCCGGCGCGAGGCCGTGGGCGGCTTCGACGTCGAGCGTCTCCTCGCCGTACCAGCCCGAGGCGTCGCACTGGTCCGGGCCCTCGTCGGCCGGGTTGACCGGGAAGACGTGCTGGCTGAACTGGGCCTTCGTCAGCGGGTGCGCCGGGTCGTTGCGCTTCGCATACTCGGACGCGTCGGCGTAGATGGTCGGCGACGCGAAGGCGTCCACGATCGCGATCGTGGTGCCGCGGCCGTCGGCCCCCACCTTGGCGGCCTGGTCGAGGCCGTACGCCGAACGCAGCTGCGCCGGCTTGTAGCCACACGGCGCGTACGGCAGCTGCTCGCCGTTGTACGCCGGGTCGACCGTGTCGATCTTCTGGCCGTAGTAGTCGCTGCACGGGCCCGAGTTGCGGAACCCGGCGCCGGGAGGCGCGGTGGCCGGCCCGGAGGACTTGGCGGAAGCGGTGTCGGCACCCGAGGTGTGGTCCGGCTTCAGCAGGCTCGTCGCCTGGTCGACGCCGACGACACCCAGCACGGACGAAGCAAGCGAAGCCGGCACGGACAGGTTCTTGTCCGCCGCCCGCAGCGTCTGGCCCTTCACGGCGTACTTGCCGAGCGTGACGTCGAACGCCTTCTGCACCTGGTCCGCCGTACCGACAGCCTCCACGTAGGCGCGGTTCGACGGCACGTCGCCGATCTGGAACCCGGCACCGGACAGCCAGGTCTTCACCGCGGACACCGTCTGGTCCGAAGCGGTGAAGCGGTCGCGCACCTGCTGCGACGACAGGTACTGCCGGTAGCTCTTGGAGTGCGGGTCGGACACGCCCGCCGCCACGGCTTCGGCACCGGCCTCGTCACGCAGGTTCAGGTACACGCGGAAGTCCAGCTTGGACGCCGGTGCGGTGTTCGCGACCTTGGCCCCGGGGTTCGCCCAGAGCGGGTGCGACGCGGGGATGTCGGCCCGGCCCGGGGCCGATGCCGCAGACGCCAGCCCCGGCGTGGCGGCCGCGAGGCCACCCGCCATCGCCAGCGAAAGGAACACGGTGAGACTTCTTCGCACAGGCAACTCCCTCGTGAATCGCGGCGCCCAGGCCGCAAGCGTCCGGCCCGAGACTAGGTCCGCACCGGCCGCCGGGGAAGCGTCCGGCCCGCCGGTGCGGAACCGTTATCTCGAAGTCGCACTCGATCTTCCTTGGTGTACAAGGAAGAAGTCCGGTTCGTCCGCACTGTCCCGAGTGGAATGTCGCCTAAAGGAACAAAAGTCCGATTCGAAAGTTCCGCATCGCGGTATCGCGGAGCACGCCGGACCGGGAAACACCACCTACTTCCGTCGGGTGCTCACACCGCCTGCAGGCCCTTCGAGCCCGCGCCGACCACGAAGCTCTTGTCCGTCTTGATCACCAGCTTCGCCGGGTCGTTCACGCTCGTGTCCGACACCACCACGAAGTCGGCCAGCATCTGCGCCGGCGTGGCGGTGACCCGCACGTAACCGCGTTCTCCCTTGCAGTACTTGATGTGCGGGTTGTTCGCGAGCCACGCGGCCGACGGCGGCGCGGCGTCGTCGCTGTTGGACGTGACCGAGGTGGTCACCAGCTCCGAGCCGACGATCGGATCGCTGTGGTCGAAGTAGTCCTTGCGCAGGTCGGCGGCCCAGTGCCGGTGGACGTCGCCGGTGAGCACCACCGGGTTGGGTACCTTGCGGTCGATCCAGCCTTGCGTGATGCGATCGCGCGAAGCTTGATAGCCGTCCCACGAGTCGGGGTTCTCGCACGTCGCCGAGTTGCCGTCGCCGTCGCGCTGGGCGAAGAACACCTGCTGGCCCAGGAAGTCCCACGTCGCCGGGTGCGTCTCGAACGCCTTGAGCAGCCACTGTTCCTGCGCCGTGCCGGTGATCGTGTGCGAGGTGTCGCGGTACGGGCCGCACGCGGTGCCGGTGACCTGCGCGCTGCGGAACTGGCGCGTGTCCATCATGTGGAAGCGCGCGAGGTTGCCCCACAGGAACTGGCGGTACAGCTGGATCGACGAGCCGCTGGGCTTGGCCGTGGACCGGATTGGCATGTGCTCGTAGAACGCCTGGAACCCGTAACCCTTGCGGGCTGCCGAGGCCGGGCTCGTGGTGGAGTTCCAGTTGTTCATCACCTCGTGGTCGTCGAACACGACCAGCCACGGCGCCAGTGCGTGCGCGGCCTGAAGGTCCACATCGGTCTTGTGCTGGCCGTGCCGAGCACGGTACAGAGCCAAAGTCGTGGTGTCCGACGGCACCGCGAGCCGCCGCGGGTTGAGCTCCGCCTTCTTGCGCCCGGACGGCTTTTCGTAGATGTAGTCGCCGAGGAACAGCACGAGGTCCGGATCGTCGCGCACCACACCCTTGTACGAGTGGTACCAGCCTTCCTCCCAGTGCTGGCACGACGTGAAGCAATACTTCAGCTGGTTCACGGCCGCCCCGGCCGCGGGCGCGGTGCGCGTGCGCCCGACCGGCGAGATGTAGCCGGCGGACTTGAAGCGGTAGAAGTACTCGCGCGCCGGCTCGAGGCCCGTCGGCTCGATGTGCACGCTGTGCGCCGACGCGCGCACCGCGTTCACCGAACCGCTTTGCACGATCGAGGAGAACGCCTCGTCGTTCGCGATTTCCCAGTCCACCGCGTACGTGGCGTCGGGCATGCCGCCGAACCCGTCGGCGTTGAGCGGCGCGGGCGCGAGCCGCGTCCACAGCACCACGCTGTCCGGCAACGGGTCGCCCGAGGCGATGCCGAGCTGGAACGGGTCGTGGATCGCCGGGGCGGCGACGGCGGTGCGCGCGTTGGCCCACGAAGGCAGAGCGGTCGTCGCCGCGGCCGCGCTCACGGCAGCGAGTCCGCCCAGCAGCACCGAGCGCCGGTTCACCTGGCCCATGTCAGGGGATCCTTTCGGGGAGTAGGGGTGGTCAGGCCGCGAAGTCGGTGAGGCCGGCACTGCAGCCGGCGAACGTCGGCGGCGAGGTGTTGTGGCCCGTGCAGACCTTGTAGAAGACCCATTTGCCCTTCGCGACGGGCGCGGCCTTGTCCACCGACGTGCCGTTGCCGCCGGAAGCCCAGACGTAGTACGGGCCCGAGCCGTCGGAGAGCCAGTACTGCACGACGCCGGAACTGCCGTCGGCGTTGGTGTCGTAGGCGACGAAGTGCGCGTCGGACGAGCGGAACACGCCCTCGGCGGCGCAGGACGCGGCGCACTGGGCGCTGCCGGTACCGGTGCCGCAGTCGGGTGCGACACGGCCGTCGGAGCCGGTTTGCACGTAGCCGTCGGACACGTAGCCGCCGAGCGCGGGCACGTAGTCCCAGATCGTGGTGGTGCCGAGCGGGCCGGCGACCGAGCTTCCGGTGGTCTGGCACTCGATGTTGACGGTCGCGCCGTTGGCCACCGTCTTCACGGCAGTGGCGGCGGCGTTGGGCGCGCGGCGGACGTTGAGCGGATCGCCCGCGGTCTGGACCTTGCCCGGCACCGTGGCCGACGCGGGCACTGCCGCGGTGAGCGCGAACCCGCCGATCGCGGCCAGGACAACCCCGAATCCGGCGAACTGCCGGAGCTTCGAACGCTTCATGGCCATAGCGTGTCGAAGCGTTGTACACGACCCGTACAAATCGCGATTTAGGGGACGCGAGCCGCCGAACGGATCTAGCTAACCTGCGCGAACGCTCCTAGCATGCCCGGTCATGGGGACCTTGCCGCTCAGGCGGGTAAATTGTTGACTTCACTGGCGTTCCGAATTCTCGGACCGTTGGAGGTCATTGCTGAAGGCCGGACCGTCCCACTGGGCGGGCCGAAGCCGAGGTTGCTGCTGGCCGCGCTGGCCCTGCAGCCGAATGTCGTGGTGTCCACCGAAGTGCTGGTCGAAATCCTCTGGCCGGGTACCGCACCTCGCTCCGCGGCAGCCAACATCCGCACCTACGTCCACTCCCTCCGCAGGCGGCTCGCGGAAACGGCACCCGAGCTGGGTGACCGCATCAGCAGCCGCGCGTCGGGATATCTGCTCTCGGCCGCAGACGAAGAACTCGATCACGTCCTGTTCGCCAACCACGCTGCCGAAGCGCGGAAAGCGTTCGAACGCGGAGACGCGGAAGCGGCGCTCGCGTTGCTCGACAAAGCCGACGCCCTTTGGCGCGGCGAAGTGCTCGAAGGCCTGCCGCACGACCACGGCTGGGGCGCGGCCATCGCGCGGCTGGCCGAACTGCGCCTGTCCGTGCAGGAACAGCGGCTGCGGGCCCGCCTCGCGCTGGGGCGCCACGGCGAGGCCATCGCCGAACTCCGTGGCCTCGTCACCGAACACCCGTTGCGCGAAGAGCTGTGGCAGCAGCTCGTGACCGCGCTGCGCGACGGCGGCCGGGTCGCCGAGGCGGTGGAGGCCTACGAGCTGGCCGAGCACACCCTGGAAGCGGAGCTCGGGACGAAACCCGGGCCTCGGCTGCGGGAGCTGCGGGCCACGCTCGTGCCACCCGCCGCGGTGCCCGAGCTGCCCGCGGTGCCGGCCGAACTCGCGGTGCCACGACCGCGAACGCAGCCGGAGCTGCCGATCTGCCAGCTCCCGCTCGACCTGCCGGACTTCACGGGCCGCGACGACGTGGTCGACCAGCTGGTCACGCGCCTGCGTGAACACGGCGAGACGGGCCGGCCGACGGTGGTGGTGCTCTCGGGCGCGCCCGGCGTCGGCAAGTCCGCCATCGCGGTCCGGGTGGCCCACGCGGTGCGCGACGCGTTCGGAGACGGGCAGCTCCACGTGGACCTCGCCGGTACGTCGTCGTCGCCGCGGGCGCCGATGGGTGTGCTCGCGGAGTTGTTGCGGGCGCTCGGCATTCCCGATGCGGGCCTGCCACGCGATCTGCCGGAACGTTCGGCGCTGCTGCGCTCGCGCCTGGCCGGCAAACGCATGTGCGTGGTCCTCGACGACGCGGGCAGCGCCGCTCAGGTGCGGCCGCTGCTGCCGGGCACGGGCGCGTGCGCGGTCCTCGTGACGAGCCGGGTGCGGCTGCCCGACCTCGACGGCGCGGTGCCGGTCGACGTCGACCTCCTGCCCGAACCGGAGGCCGCGCGGCTGCTGGAGGGCATCGTCGGCGCCGAGCGCGTGGCGGCGGAGCCCGACAACGCCGCCGCGATCCTGCGCCAGTGCGGGCACCTGCCGCTCGCGATCCGCGTGGCCGGGGCAAAGCTCACCAACCGACCCAGCTGGTCACTGCGGATCCTCGCCGACCGACTGCACGACGAGCGGCGCCGGCTCGACGAGCTGCGCGTCGGCGACCTCGCCGTGCGCGCCAGCGTGACGCTGAGCTACGACCTGCTGCCGATGTCGGCGGCCGCGGCGTTCCGCTGGCTGGGTGCGCTGGGGCCGATCCAGTTCCCGGCCTGGGTGGTCGCGGCCGCGCTGGGCCGTCCGTCGGCCGACGACGTGCTCGACGTGCTCGTCGATGCCCACCTGGTGGAGCTCGTCGCGTCCGACGCGACGGGCCAGCCGCGGTACCGGCTGCACGACCTGCTCCGCGTGTACGCGGCGGAGCTGGCCGAGCGGGACGCGCCGGAGAAGACGCGACGCGCGGTGCGGCGGGTGCTCGAAGGTTACCTCGCGCTGGCCGTCGCGGCGGCGGAGCGGATGCCGATCCACTTCTTCGGCCAGTACCGCGACCACGCCGTGCCCTACCCGGAGCTGCCGGACGGGACGGCCGAGCTCCTGGCCGACCCGGCCGCGTGGTTCGCCGCGGAGCGCCACTCCGGCGTCGCCGCGGTGACGCTGGCCGCGCAGCTCGGGTTCGACGACCTGGCGTGGCAGCTCACGGCCGCGTTCACGCCGTACTTCGACCTGCGCGGGCACCAGGACGACTGGCACGCCACCCACGAGGTGGCGCTGGCGGCGGCCCGGCGCGCGGGAGCCGTGCGGGGCGAGGCGATCGTGCAGCGCAACCTGGGGCAGATCCACCTGTACCAGGACAGCTACGCCGAAGCCTTCGTGGCGTTCGACGCGGCGCGGGAGCTGTACGAACGCGTCGGCGACGCGCAGGGCACCGGCATCGCGCTCGCCGGGCTCGGCACGATCCTGCGCATCCAGGGCGACAACGACCTCGCGCTGGAGCGCTGCCACGAAGCGTCGAAGCTGTTCGCCGAAGCCGGCGACCGGCACGGCGAGGCGGTGATCCGCATCGCCGTGGGCGCGGTGTGGATGGCGCAGAGGTGCTACGCGCCGGCCAAGCGGTGGTTCACCGACGCGCTCGAGCTGGCCGCCGCGATCGGCGACCGGCACCGCGAGGCCCACGCGCTGCAGCGGCTCGGGCTGTTGCACCAGCACGAGGGCAACCTCGGGCCCGCGCGCGAGTTCGTGACGCGCGCGATCGCCGTGTTCACCGATCTGGGCGACGACCACTGCGTGGGCTACGCCAACCAGAACCTCGGTGAGCTGTGCCTGCACAGCGGCGATTTCGCCCACGCGCAGCTGTTGCTGGTCAACTCGCTGAGCGTGCACCGCCGCAACGGCGACCGGCGGTCGGAGGCCGAGGTGTCGCAGCTGCTCGGCGAGCTGCATTCGGCGCTCAGCCAGCCGGAACGCTCGCGCACGTACTCCGAGCGGGCGCTGGCGATCTGGCGGGAGCTTTCGGCGCGGCCGCAGCAGTCGGCGCTGGAAACACGGCTGGAGTCGGCTCCGGGCGAGGGGCCGCGGATCGTGTCCGCCTGACCCGTACGCGCGGGCTTGCTTGCGCGGCAAGGGGTCCTGCCGAGACGAGGATGACGTCTCGGCAGGACCCCTTTGTCGTGGAGGAGCGGGAATGGTCCGAAGAGGTCTGGTTCGGCGGGTGACCGTGGTTTTCGCCGCGGTGCTCGCGGTGGTTCCCGTGACACCGGCCGCCGCGGCCGGGTCGTGGCGGGTGGACCTGTCCACGGTGGACGGTGACGACGTGAACGTGTCCTCGGTTTCGGGTTTCCTGACGCTGGCCGAGTCCGCGTGGAACCCGGTCACCGCGCGGAGTTCCGGCGTTCTCGTCACGGCCGCGCGCCGCCTGGGGTCCTCGGTGGGCCGGGTGACCGCGCGGGTGGTGGACGACGTCCCGGCCGGCACCGCCGTGGAGGTCGACGTGCGGGGCCGCGATGCCGCCGGCGACTGGACGGAGTGGACCCCGGCGGGCCGGGAGTTCCCGTTCGCCGTTCAGGTGGTCCAGGCCCGGATCTCGCTGTCCGGCACGGCCGACGGCGTGCGACCGACCGTGCGCGCGGTGACGCTCACCGCGTCGGGCGGCACCGCGCGGGCCGCGGTGGTCACCGAACCGCTCACCTACCGGATCTACGCGACGCGCGAAGGCCTCGTCGGCGGCAAGACGTCCAACGGGCACATCATCGCCAAGAGCGACCACTTCGTGTCGTTCCCGTCCACGAAATCGGTGTCCCCCAAGGGAACCGGCTCGTACACGGCGAAGGTCTGCCGCACCGACGGCACGCGCTGCGAGTTCGCGCCGGTGTGGGAGGTCGGCCCCTGGAACACCCACGACGACTACTGGAACCCGTCAGATCAGCGCGCCACCTTCCCCACGCTGCCGCAGGGCACGCCCGAAGCGCAGGCCGCGTTCCAGGACGGCTTCAACGGCGGCAAGGACTCCCGCGGGCGCGCGGTGAAAAACCCGGCGGGCATCGATCTCGCCGACGGCGTCTTCTGGGACGGCCTCGGGCTCACGGGCAGCTCGTGGGTGGACGTGACCTACCTCTGGACGGGCACCGGCGGCCCCGCCGGCGTGATCACCACCGCCGGCGCGCCGCTGAATCTACGCGAAAGCCCCAGCACGTCAGCGGCGATTAAGGGCGTCGCCGCGCCGTACGCGCGTGTGCCGATCGAGTGCTCGGTGACCGGCGAGTCCGTGAGCGGCGCCCTCGGCACCAGCGCGATCTGGGACCGCGTGGGCCCGGATCTGTACGTCTCGGACACGTACGTGAAACCCGGCGCCGCCGGTCCCGTCGCGCCGATATGCCCTTGAGCTGCGACGACAGGCGACCAATACTGGACAATTCGCCAAGCCTGAGGGGGCAGCATGACCACACTCGACACGAAGGACGTGACCCCGTTGCGGCGGGGGTTCGCGGGAACCGTCTTCACCGCGGCCGACGACGGCTACGACGAGGCGCGAAAGGTCTGGAACGGCCAGATCGACCGGCACCCGGCCGTGATCGCGCAGGTGGCCGGCACCGCGGACGTCTCGACGGCGCTGGCGTTCGCCCGCGAGCACGGGCTGCCGGTGAGCGTGCGCGGCGGCGGGCACAGCTTCGGCGGGTTCTCGGTGTGCGACGACGGCCTCGTGATCGACCTGAGCGCCTTGCGCTCGATCACCGTGGACACGCACTCCTCCACCATCCGCTGCGGTGGTGGCACCACGTGGGCCGAGCTCGACGCGGCGGGCCAGCAGGAGGGGCTGGCGGTGCCGGGCGGCACGATCAGCGACACCGGCGTCGGCGGCCTCACGCTCGGCGGCGGCGTCGGCTGGCTGACCGCGCGCCACGGCCTCAGCGTCGACAACCTGATCTCGGCCGAGGTCGTCACGGCCGACGGCACCCCGCTGCACGTGTCGGCGGACGAGAATGCCGACCTGTTCTGGGCCCTGCGCGGCGGGGCCGGCAACTTCGGCGTGGTGACGGCGTTCGAGTTCCGCGCGCACCCGGTCGGCCCGATCATCGAGCTGGGCCTGTTCTTCTGGCCGCTCGCCCAGGGCCGCGAGGCGCTGCGCTTCATCCGCGACACCCTCACGACGCTGCCGCCGACGACGGGCGCCATGCTGGTCGGCCTCAACGCGCCGCCGGCCGATTTCGTGCCGCCCCAAGCGCACTTCGCGCCCGGGTACGCGCTCGTCATCGCCGGGTTCGAGGGGCCGGAACAGCACGCCGAGGTGGTCGCGCAGGTCCGGCGCGGGCTGCCGGCCGCGTTCGAGCTGGTCGCACCGATCCCCTACGTCGGGCTGCAGCAGATGCTCGACGACGCGGCTCCGCGCGGGATGCTGGCGTACGAGAAGGGGCTGTACGTCGACGAACTGAGCGACGAGGTGCTCGACGTGATCGCCGAGTACCTGCCGCGCAAGTCGTCGCCGCTGTCGATCACGCCGATGTTCCTGCTGCGCGAGGCCTTCTGCAACGTGGCCGAGGACGCGACGGCGTTCGGCGGCACGCGCACGCCCAAGATCGCCGTGAACCTCGCGGCGACCACGGCCGACCCGCAGGAGTTCGAGGCGGACCGCGCGTGGGTGCGCGAGTTCTGGACCGCACTCACGCCGTTCGCGTCGAGCGCCAGCGGCTACGTCAACTTCATGACGGAGTACGACGAGAACCGCGTACGCGCGGCCTACGGCGCCGAAAAGTACGACCGCCTGGCGCTGATCAAGGCGAAGTACGACCCCGGCAACGTCTTCCACCTGGGCGCCAACATCCGGCCCGCCGTGGCCGTCTGAACGACAACCGGGCCGAGGTGCCGGCCGCCGGCGGACACGGCGGCCGGCACCTCGTTCGGGACCTCAGTGCCCGGACAGGTCGATCGCCTTGTCGAGTTCGCGGGGCTTCAGCACGCGCAGGATGCCTTCGAGGAGGTAGTAGTCCGCGTACGGCAACGAGATCTCGATCCCGTCCTCGGCCGGGCGGTTGCGCGTGCAGCGGGCCACCACGGCGTCGGCGCGGGTCGACTTCGTCGTGAGGCAGGTGCGGGAAGTCGCCTCCAGCAGGCGCAGGCCGGCCGCGCGGTAGTCGGGCCGGCCCGCCGCCGCGGCGAGGTCGATGAGGCCGCACGCCATCACGACGCCGGCGGACGCGTCCTTGATGTCGTTCGGCGCCTGCGGCGCGGTGTAGTCCCAGACCGGCACGTTGTCCGGGGTCAGGGCCTTCAGCGCGAAGTCGGCGAGCCGCCGCGCAGCGGTGAGGAACGAGCGGTCTCCGGTGCGACGGTACATCGTGGTGAATCCGTAGATGCCCCACGACTGCCCGCGTGACCAGCAGGAAGCCGGGCTGTAGCCCTGCACGGTGTTGGGGCCGATCTCGGCGCCGGTGGCCGGGTCGAAGTCGAACACGTGGGGCGTGGAGCCGTCGGGGCGCAGGAACACGCGCTGCGCCGTCTTCGCGTGCTCGATGGCGATGTCGAGGTACTGGCTGTCGCCGGTCTGCTTGGTCGCGAAGTCGAGCAGGTCGAGGTTCATGATCGTGTCCATGATGATCCGGCCCGCGTCCTTCGGGTCGGTCAGCGAACCCCAGGCCCGGATGAAGTGGCCCTTGGCGTTGTAGCGCTTGATCAGCGACGAGGCCGCCTGGATCGCGCCGGCGCGCCACTTGTCGTCGCCGGTGATGCGCCACGCGGTGACCCACGACGGGTAGAACAGGAATCCGAGGTCGTGCGTGCTGGTGTCGTTCTGGCGCGGCGCGAGTTTGTCGGCCGATGCGAGTGCGAGCGTGCGGAATTGTTCGTCACCGGTGTGCAGGTATGCCATCCAGAGCGTGCCGGGCCAGAATCCGCCGACCCAGTCACCATTCTGCGAAAAGGCCCATTTCTCGAACTTGGTCCCGGTGGGAAACGAGGTGACACCCGGCGCGACCGCGCGCAGCTTCTGCACTGCGTAGTCTGCCGCTGAGCGGAACACCTTCTCCTGGCTCGCGATGTCGGACACCCCTTGCTCGGCCGCCGCCGCAACGGTGCTGGTCGCGGTCACCGCCACGGCGGCACCGGCCGCGGTGGTCAGCAGGGTACGCCGGGAAACACTCACGATTGCCCGCCATTTCACAGTCGTGGAAACACCAGTGGGGAAATGCCTCACGAGAAGGCCGCCTGAGTTTTACATGACGGTCATGTGGTTGTACACCCGCCAAAGCGTGCTTTCACGGTTGTGAATTGTTCATGGATGTGAACCCGCTATTCCACGCTCCGGACCGGAGTGAACCACGGGCTCACCCCGGTCCGGACCACTCAGTGGTGGTGGTGCGCGTGGACCACCGCGTGCCCCTTGCCCCGGCCGATCATCCACTTGTTGACCGGCACCGTGATCACGAAGGCGACGACGAGCGAGAACAGCAGCGACAGCCAGAACAGCGCCGTCGCCAGGCCCGCGTCCATCGCGCCCGGGACCACGACGATCACGAGGTTGTCGACGATCTCCATTACGGCGATCGACACGGTGTCGGCGGCCAGCGCGACCTTGAACGCCGCCGAGAAGGCCAGGCCCGACTTCAGGACTCCGCGCATCGTCAGGCCGTAGCCGAAGACGAACGCGAGCACGATAGACAGCACCACGGTGGCCGCGTTGTGCAGCCCGAACGCGGTGCCGAGAACCATGCCGAGCACCTCACCGATGGCACAGCCGGTGAGGCAGTGCAGCGTCGCCTGGATCGCGGTGGACCAGGACGCGCCGTGCTGGTGGTCAGTCATGTCGTCCACTATACCCCCTTAGGGTATCTCGACCCTGCGCTCAGCCGGCGAGGAGCGACTTCATCGTGGTGATCTCGGCCTCCTGGGTGTCGGCGATCCGCTGGGCCATGGCCTTCGCGGCCGCGCTGCTCCCCTGGGCCAGCTCGGTGCGCGCCATCGCGACGGCACCCGAGTGGTGCTCGATCATCAGCTCGAGCCACTTGCGGTCGTAGGCCGCGTCACGCAGCTGGTCGAGACCCGCGGTGTCGACCATGCCGGGCATCCGGCCGTGGTCCATCCCGGACATCCGGCCGTGGTCCGTGCCGCCCATCGTCGAAGGCGCTGGCGCGCCCCAGGCCTTCAGCCACGCCGTGAGCTGGTCGATCTCGGGCTGCTGGGCCTGCTGGATCTGCTGGGCCAGCTTGACCACGCGCTGGTCGCCGGTGTGCTGCGGCACCGGCACGGACATCTCCACGGCCTGGCGGTGGTGCGGGACCATGTCCTGCGCGAACGTGACGTCCGCGGCGTTGTGGTCAGCGGTCGGGGCGGCCGGTTGCGACGAGCAGCCGACGAGCACGGCGGCGATCGCGGGCGCCACGATGCCCGCCAGGAACTTGCGATTCATGACGTTTTCTTTCCTCACTGGGTACGACGGAGTTCGGACACGATGGAGCGCGTGCCCGATCAGATCCGCAGTGCGCAGGAGGCGGTGAGGAGTTCCCGGCCCGTTCGCGAAGGCGGCGCCCGGGCGAACCCGCCGGTCCCGCGTTCGACCGAACCGGGCACCGCACGCTCGCGACGCCGGCGCAGCCAGGCCAATACGAGCAGCAGGCCCGCCGCGGCCAGCAGCACCGCGAGGCACAGGTGCAGCATCGCGTGGCCACCGTCGCTCGCGGGCGGAGCGGCAATCGGATCCCCGGACGTCGACATCACCGGCACCGGCACCACCGCCACCGGGTCTGTCACCACCACGGGCGCGTCCATCGGCGAATGCGCGACGGACACCGCCGGCATCCCGCCCATCCCGCCACCGTGCGGCGCCGGGACGTGGTGCATCGCGAGCACACCGAAGACCAGCGCGCCGAGCAACAGCCAACGCGCCGGGGCCGGAAGCGGGAACCCGCGGAGCGGTCGAGTCATCGGGAGCAGTCTAACCACATACCCCAAACGGGTATATCCCCAAGATCACCGTTGAACTCACTTCCGTAACCCTTTGCACACGACCGGTTGACCACCGTGAACACGCTCCCTTACGTTCACTCCAGGTCGCCGGCGGTGCGCAGACCGTGAAACCGAAGGACTGGTGGGATGCGAAGGCCGACCAAGACGCTCGTGCTGGGCGTCGCGCTGCTGCTCACGGCGGTGGTGGGACTCGGCAGCTGTTCGTCGGCACTCAGGACGTCGGCGGCCGACGACCGGACTTCGGTCCGGATCGCCTTCGTGCCGAAGGTCGCGGGCATCGCGTACTTCGACGCCATGAACGCGGGCGGCCGGGAAGCCGCCGAACAGCTCGGCGCGCAGTGGATCACGCGCGGCCCCGCGACGGTCGACCCGGCGGCCCAGACCGCCATCCTGCACGACCTCGTGAACCAGCACGTCGACGTGATCGCCGTGGCGCCCAACGACCCCGCGGCCCTCGCGCCCGCGATCGCCGACGCCCGCGCCAAGGGCGTCCACGTGCTCACCACCGACACCGACGCGCCGCAATCGCAGCGCGAGGTGTTCGTGAACCAGGCCTCCCCCGAGGGCGTCGGCACCGCGCTCGTCGACTCGCTCATGGCGAAAACGGGCGGCAGCGGCAAGTTCGCCATCGTCTCGTGCGGGCGGACCGCGGCGAACCTCAACGCGTGGATCTCCGTCGAGCAGACCTACGCGGCCGAGCGATACCCGAAGGCGCAGCTGGTGGAGACCGTCTACGCCGGTGAGGACACGACAACCGCGACCGAGCTCGCGAAGCAGGTCCTCGACCGCCACCCCGACCTGACGGGCCTGATCGGCGAGTGCACCACGTCGGCGCCGGGCGTCGCGCAGGCGGTGCGGGACCAGCAGAAGATCGGCCGCGTCTACACCGTCGGCACGGGCACCCCGCAGACGATGAAGCCGTACCTGCTCGACGGTTCCTGCTCGATGTCGGTGCTGTGGAACGTCGAATCGCTGGGTTACCTCACCGCGTGGGCGGCGGAGCAGCTGGTGCAGGGCCGTTCGTTCGGCCCCAGCAACAACGTGAGCCTCGAACTGCCCGCGGTGAAGTACGACGGGCGCTCGAAGACCATGCTGCTCGGCGACCCACTGCTGATCACGCAGGACAACGTGGACCAGTTCAAATACTGACGGCCGGGACCCCCGCAGCGGGAGCCCCGGCCGTGCAGTGCGTTGCGACGAGCAGTGCCTTGCCGTGAAACGGGAACTCAGCGCACGTCGATGGTGACCGTGGCCGTGGTGACGCGGGCGGGCAGCTTCGTCGTGTCGATCTTCAAGTACTCCCCGTCGTCCTGCCGGCCGTTGGGCAGGATCTTGGCGTGGAGCGCGTACGGCGGCGCAGTGTTCGAAAGGCCGTCGATGCCGAAGTCGTTGTCGTTGCTGACCACGAGGGTGCGGCCGCCGTCGGTGGTCGCGACGCCCTCCACCTTGTCGTGGCCGAAAAAGCCGCCGGTCGGGTCGAACCCGGTCACCAGCGCACCGAGGTCCAGGTACAGCTTCTTCGCCACCGGCGTGATCCCCACCTTGGCGAGATCCGCAGTGGCCTCCTCGGTGGTGTCCTTGCCGACGTAGGCGTCGATGCTCGACTGCTTGTCGCCCACGAGCAGCCCGCCCTTGGCGGAGTCGTAGGCGGCACCGGCCACCTTCGCCTTCGGCCCGACGTCGGTCGCGCCGCGCAGGTCGATCTCGTAGATCTTCTTGAACGCACCGGGTTCGAAGTTGCCGTCGCGTTCGTCCACGAGGAACTTCGTCGACGACAGCGCGGTGATCTCGCTGACCGCCGTGCCCGTGTCGTCCGGGTCCTGCAGCAGGTACAGGTACTCGTGCGTCGCGCGCGTGCGCAGGTCGACCGTGACGATCCGCAGGGTGGTCACGTTGCCGGGCTTCTTCGTGAGGTCCGGCTGCTGCAGGGCCGACTGCATGATGCCCACGAGCGTCTTGCCGTCCGGCGTGAGCGCGAGGCCTTCCATGCCCTTGTTGGGCACGCGGTACTTCAGCTCCTGGGGCAGCGAGCCGTCGAACGGCGAGAGCCGCTCGATCGCGCGGCCGTCGGCGCGGAAGTGCGTGATGAAGGGACCGTACTCATCGGACACCCAGAACGTGCCGTCGCGTTCGGCGACGAGACCCTCGGAGTCGTAGCCGTTGGGAGTGGCCGGCAACGGCTTCCCGTCGAGGCCCACGATCGTCTCGCCGGTGTCGGCGGCCGTGCTGACCTGCCCGTTGTACGGCGAACCGTCCTTGGCGCGCAACGGGATCCGCTTCTCGAGCACGGCCTTGCCGTCCTTGAGGCGGAACTTGCCGATGGCCGGGTCGAACGCGGGCAGCGGCTCCACCTTGGCCCCGTCCGGCGCGTCGACGTTCGGGCCGCGGTCGGTGAGGCCGTAGAACTCGTCGCGCGAGCCCGGCACCGGCGTGAGCGCGGAACCGTAGGCACCACCGGTGAGCTTCACGCCGCCGATGGTCGCCAGCGGCGGCAGGGAGGTCGGGTAGAGCTGCACCGCGTCCGACACGGAGTACGTGAAGGTGTCACGGCCGTGGAAGCCCGGCGCGGGCGTGTAGCTGAACGACCCGCTGGGGTCGAGGGTCAGGGATCCGTGTGCCGGCGCGGTGTGCCGCACGATGGCGCCGCTCGCGCCGCCGCGGCTGTCGTTGCCGAGTACGCCGTCGCCGTGGACCTGCAGCGATCGGCCGGCTCGGGTCCCGTAGTGGTCGTCGCGGGCGGCGAACTCGGCGTGCCCTCCGCCTCCGTGCGCCGACGCCGTGCCGGTGGCCAGCAGCGGCAGGGCGAGGATCCCCGCGGCGACCCCGATTCTCACGCGCTTCATCCGTTTTCTCCTCCTCCGGCGTCACACGACGCCGGAGGAGGAGTCTGGTTAACGGAGTTGGACAACCGCCGTCTTCGAGGCGACGCCCGCGTTAACGGCCTCGTCTCACATGCGCGGCCGCCGCTCCGCCGCCGATCACGAGCACCAGCACGGCGACGCTCCACCTGCGTTGTTTCTCCACGCGGTGGCCGGCGTCGGCCACCGCCGGTTGCGGAGTCGCGACAGGACGGAACTTCGTCGGCGGCGCGACCGAGGTCGAGGCGACGATCGGGGCGGGCGAAGTCGCGTTCGGCGGCGGGGGCACCGCCGGCGACTGTTCCGCGAGCACCGGTGGTGAAGGTGGTGGTTCTTCCGCCGTCTGCGAAGGTTTCACCGAGTCCGACGACGGTGGGGGATCCAGTCGCGCGGGCGGCGGAGGCGGTGGGGGTGGCGGAGGCGGCGCGGTTGCCCCGGCGAGGCACCCGGCCGCGTCGGAGGTGTAGAGCTCGGGTCCGGTGCTGATCTCCTGCGCCCCGCCGGAGCCATCGCGCGGCAGCCGGTAGGTCACGCTGCGGTGGCCGATGCGGTTCGCCGTCGCGTAGAGGGCACCGTCCGGTCCGAACACGACCGAGCCGTACGCCGTGGCGAGCGGGAACTTCAGGCCCGGCACGATGGCGACGCGGCCGTCGCGCGGGTTGATCGTGACCACCGAGCCGTGGCCCGCGGCCGTGACCGAGACACCGTAGAGCAAGCCGTCCGCCGAGTTGTAGGCGAAGTCGTCGACGCCGGCGGACAGGACGACGGGCCGAAGCACCTGGTGCGCGACCACGTCGAGGTAGTGGGGACTGGCCGGGTCGACGTCCACTGTGTACAGACTGTTGGCGTGCAGCAGGTACCACGAGTTGCCGGCCATGGCGCCGCCCGTGGAACCCGTCGCCCAGCTCCAGATGCCGTGGCGCGCGCCGGCGCGGAACACCCCGCCGAGGTCGGTCACGTGGCCCGCTGCGTCGATCCGCACCGCGTGGGCGCCGTCGTGGAAGTGGCCCGAGGTCGGACCGTCGGCCACGCCGTAGACCACGCCCTGCGAGGCGGAGTAGGCCATCGCGTTGATCGTGTAGCCGGGGTCGCCGAGCGACTGCCGCTGCCCGGTCGGCAACGTGAGCCGGACGAACGACGACGAGTGCGAGTTCTGGCTCTCCACCTGGAGAACCGGGCACGTCGCCGGCGCGGCCGGGTGGGTCCGGCCGGGTGGTTCGAGCCACCCCGACGCCACGAGCAGCGCCGACACGGCGACCGCGGCGGCCACCACCGGGAGGAAACGGGGAATGCGCACCGCGGTCAGCCCAGTCGCGCCAGTGCCGAGCTGAACGCGTCGGGCTGGATGCTCGCGCCGCCGGCGAACGGGTTCTGCAGCTGGAAGATCGCGTAGAGCAGCAACGCGATCGTGCCGGCCAGCGTCGACACGATCACCAGGTGCGCCGCCATGCGCGTGCCGCCGAAGAGGTTGGGCAGCAGCACGGAAATCAGGCTGCCGAGGATCAACGCGAACCACACCACGGAGCCGACCCCGCTCGTGGCGGCGTCGGTGAGGCGCGCCTGCCGGGCCTGGTAGACCTGCCACAGGTCGTTGGCGGCCTCGGTCTTGCGGTCGTTCTCCCAGTCGTCGGTCGCCTGCGCGCCGGCGATGGTGCGGCGCATCTGGTCGAGCTGCGTCCAGCCGGTGTCCGGGATCGTGCCGCCGTCGGCCAGGCGCGGCCATTCCTGGCGCTGCACGGTAGTGGCGTACGCAGTGGCGAGCTGTTGCACGCGTTGGCCGGTGTCACCGGGCAGCGCTTCGGCGGCCCAGGTCATGGAAACGAGGCTGTCGGCCTCCGTGTAGGAACCGTCGCGCGCGGTGCCCACGGCGTCGAAGAGCGAGATCAGCACGAACGCCACCAGAACCGCGTGGAGCCCGCCGACAATGGTGAACACCTGACCGGCCGCATCGTTGTTGTCACGACGACCTTCATCCCAGCCAAACCGCCTCACCAGATAGCCGATACCGCCGCCGACGACAGCCGCTCCGACCACCCAGAAGATCCCGGTCAGGTAGACGCTCATCTGACCCCTTTCACACTCGAAGCCCACTGGATCCACCATTGTTCGGCGAATTACCGGAAGTGGGCCCGCTCAAGTTAGTCATCTGATTCCCAGGCGACAAGAAGCGACAGTTCGGTTCATTCGAGTGGCCCTGCGACGCGCCCGATGATCACTGGAACGGAGCAGTTGAAAGTTGGAACACCTGCTCTGGATATGCCCGTTCACCTGGGGTACACCGGCGATCTTCGGTCGAACTTCCCGTCCGGGTGAGTCCTGTCGACCGAGGGTGACGAACGCGGTACCGATCAAGATCGTCTGAAACTGGCGCGCCAACAACAGCAACTGGAATGTCCGATTACCCGTTCTGGCAAACAGGTGAACCGGCCCGGTTACCCGATCGTGGGATTGTCGGGCGAGGCCGGCTTGCTATGTTGATTCCGCGGTGCCGACCCGAATGAATTGCAGCAGGATAACGAACTCCAATTCGTGCTGGAAACTTTCTCACACGTCCGAAATCCGACGATAGGTGGTTTTCGCTGTGACCGTCACGGACCCCGTGGACTCCGCGAATCAGGAACAACCGCAACTGAGCCTGGGCCGGGCCGCGGCCCGCACGCTCGCGACGACGACCAAGTCCGTTCCGCAGATGCAGGGCATCACCACGCGGTGGCTTCTCAAGGTGCTGCCGTGGGTGGAGGTTTCGGGCGGCGCGTACCGCGTGAACCGCCGGCTGAGCTACGCGGTGGGCGACGGCCGCGTCACGTTCACCACCACCGGCGCCGAGGTCCGCGTGATCCCGCCGGAGCTGGGTGAACTGCCGGCGCTGCGCGGTTTCGACGACGAAGAGGTGCTCATCGAGCTGGCCGGCCGGTTCGTGCAGCACGAGTACTCCCCCGGCGACGCGCTCGTGGAGTTCGGCCACCAGGCCGACCAGATCTTCCTCGTGGCGCACGGCAAGATCAGCAAGGTCGGCACCGGCGCGTACGGCGACCAGACGGTGCTCGGCACACTGGCCGACGGCGACTACTTCGGCGATGCCGTGCTCACCAACGCCGACGGGATCTGGGAGTACACGGCGAAGGCCGTGACCGCGTGCACCGTACTTTCCCTGTCCCGCAGCGAGTTCCAGGGCGTGCTCGACCGCTCCGACGCGCTGCGCGAGCACCTCGACGCCGTCGCCGCCGGTTCGGCCGGGCCGGCCAACGACCACGGCGAGGCGGTGATCGACGTCGCATCCGGGCACGACGGCGAACCACAGCTGCCCGGCACGTTCGTGGACTACGACAGCTCGCCGCGCGAGTACGAGCTGAGCGTGGCGCAGACCGTGCTGCGTGTGCACAGCCGCGTCGCCGACCTCTACAACCAGCCGATGAACCAGATCGAGCAGCAGCTGCGGCTCACGGTCGAGGCCCTGCGCGAGCGGCAGGAGCACGAGCTGGTCAACAACCGCGACTTCGGGCTGCTGCACAACGCGGACTACTCCCAGCGCGTGTCGACCCGCACCGGCCCGCCGACGCCGGACGACTTCGACGACCTGCTTTCCCTGGTGTGGAAGGATCCCGCGGTCTTCCTGGCGCACCCGAAGACGATCGCGGCGTTCGGCCGCGAGTGCAGCCGGCGCGGCGTGTACCCCGACGCCGTGGACCTCGGCGGGCACCAGGTGCCGGCGTGGCGCGGCGTGCCCGTGTTGCCGTGCAACAAGATTCCGGTCACCGACACGCGCACCAGCTCTGTGCTGCTCCTGCGCACCGGAGAGCAGTCGCAGGGTGTCGTCGGTCTGCACCAGACCGGGCTGCCCGACGAGTACCAGCCGGGGCTGAACGTGCGGTTCATGGGCATCAGTGAGCAGGCGATCATGTCGTACCTGGTCAGCGCCTACTACTCCGCCGCCGTGCTGGTGCCCGACGCGCTGGCCGTGCTGGAGAACGCCGAGATCGGGCGCGGTGACTGAGCATGGCCCCGCCCGCCACCCCGCCGCGCCCGCCCGAGGCCGCCCCCGTGCGGCCCGGGTCGGCGCCACTGCCCCCGTCGGCGTTCGGGCCGACGGGCCTGGGCACGAGCGCGCTGCGGATCGTGCCGAGGCCCGCGTCCCAGAGACCTCCCGAAGCTGAGCCCACCAAGCGAGGAACCGCATGACCGTGACCGAAGAGCCGCCGCTTTCCCTCTCCACGCGCGCGGCCCGGACCCTGGCCACCACTACCAAGTCGCTGCCGCAGATGCGCGGCATCACCCCGCGGTGGCTGCTGTCGCAGCTGCCGTGGGTGGAGGTGCCGGCCGGTTCGTACCGCGTGAACCGCCGGCTGACCTACACCGTCGGCGACGGCCGGGTGAGCTTCTTCAACACCGGCGCGCGGGTGCAGGTGGTCCCCGCGGAGCTGGCGGAACTGCCGCTGCTGCGCGGGTTCGCCGACGCCGACGCGCTGTCCGCGCTGGCCGAGCGCTTCGAACAGCGCGAGTACGAGCCGGGCGACACCATCGTGACGGCGGGTTCGCCGCTCGACTCGGTGGTGCTGGTGGCGTTCGACAAGGTTTCGCGCACCGCACCCGGTTCGTACGGCGAGGAGGCGAACCTCGGCACCCTCACCGCCGGCGACCACTTCGGCGGCGAGCTGCTGGGCGGTTCGGCGGGTGACTGGAAGTTCACCGCTCGCGCGGCCACTCGCTGCATCGTGCTGGCGCTGCCGGCGGAGGCGTTCGAGCGGCTCAACGGGCGCGCCGAAAGCCTGCGCGCGCACATCGCCGAGGTGCTGGCCGGCCCGCGGCGCGAGCACAACAAGGCAGGCGAGGCGAGCATCGACCTGTCCGCCGGGCACGACGGCGAGGTCGCGCTGCCGGGTACCTACGTCGACTACGACCCCGCGCCGCGGGAGTACGAGCTCGCGGTGGCGCAGACGATCCTGCGCACGCACAACCGCGTGACCGATCTGTACAACCAGCCGATGAACCAGCTGGAGCAGCAGCTGCGGCTGACCGTGGAGGCGTTGCGGGAGCGGCAGGAGCACGAGCTGGTGAACAGCACGGACTTCGGGCTGTTGCACAACGCGGACCTCGGCCAGCGCGTGACCACACGCAGCGGCCCGCCGACGCCCGACGACCTCGACGAGCTGCTGTGCCGGCGGCGCAAGTCGCGGTTCTTCCTGGCGCACCCCAAGGCGATCGCCGCGTTCGGGCGCGAGTGCACGGCGCGGGGCCTGTACCCGGCGAACGCGGTGCTCGACGGGCGCCGGGTGACGACGTGGCGCGGGGTGCCGCTGCTGCCGTGCGACAAGATCCCGATCTCGCCGCAGGGCACCACGTCGATCCTCGTCATGCGCACCGGCGAGGAGGACGCGGGTGTGATCGGGCTGCGGCCGGCGGCGTTGCCGGACGAGTACCAGCCGGGGCTGAACGTGCGGTTCATGGGCATCAGCGACCGGGCCGTGACTTCGTACCTGGTCAGTGCGTACCACTCGGCCGCGGTGCTGGTGCCAGACGCGCTGGGAGTGCTCGACGACGTCGAGATCGGGCGCTGAGCTTCGTTTTTCCGTTCGGAGGGGATGTATGACCACAGTGGACGCCCGGGCGCGGACGGTGCCGGAGGTGCTGGCGTGGAGCCGGGACCTGTGGGAGCCGGCGATGCGCGCGGCGGTCGACCGGCTGCCCGACTCGATGCGCCGCATCGCCGGCTACCACTTCGGCTGGTGGGACGCGTCGGGCGCCGCGTCGGCCGTCCCGGCCGGCAAAGCCCTGCGGCCGGCGCTGGTGCTGCTGTCCGCGGAGGCCGCGGGCGGCGACCCGGCCGACGCGATCGCCGCCGCCGTGGCGGTGGAGCTGGTGCACAACTTCTCGCTGCTCCACGACGACGTCATGGACGGCGACGAGACCCGCCGCCACCGGGCGACCGCGTGGACCGTGTTCGGCACCAGCCCCGCCATCCTCGCGGGGGACGCGTTGCTGACGTTGGCCTTCGACGTCCTGGCCACGGACGGCCCCGCCGCTGCTCGCGTCCTGAGCACGGCGGTGCTGGACCTGCTCCACGGCCAGAACGAGGACCTCGCCTTCGAACGACGGGCGTCGGTCGACCGGGCCTCCTGCATCCGCATGGCCGAAGGCAAGACGGGCGCCTTGCTCGGCGCCGCCTGCACCCTGGGCGTCCTGGTCGTCGGCGGCCGCGGCACGCACGTCTCGGAACTCGGCGCCTTCGGCCGCTCCCTCGGCCTGGCCTTCCAACACGTCGACGACCTGCTCGGCATCTGGGGCGACCCGGCCGTGACGGGGAAACCGGTGTACTCGGACCTGCAGAACCGGAAGAAGTCCCTGCCGGTCGTGGCGGCCCTCGCTTCGGAGACGGCGGCCGCCGGGGAGCTGGCGGAGCTGTACCGGCAGGAGGCGCCGCTGTCCCCGGCCGAACTGGCCCGGGCCGCGGTCTTGGTCGAGTCGGCGGGCGGACGTTCGTGGAGCTCCGCGGAAGCCGAGCGGTTGCTGGCTTCGGCTTTGTCGTCCCTGGCCGCCACGGCGCCCGCCCCGCGCCCCGCGGCGGAACTGACCTTGCTGGCCCACCACATCACCCGCCGCGACCACTGACCGGCGGCGGCCCGGCCCCGGCGTGCTCGTGCCACTCCCCCGAGGCACGAGCACGCCGTTCCTGCGCGTCGCCGCGGTGTTCGACAGCGATGTCGAAGACTTCTTCCTCGCGCACTTCGCCATGAGCGGCGCGTCGACCGAAGTCGCTCGCGCCCAAGGCCCACCGGGCTGCCCACGGGGCTCGACATCACCACCCGGCTCACCACGTCGCCCGTGATCAGCATCGCGAAGATCCGTGGTCGGCTACGTCAACCGAGCCGTGCCCGACGCCGAACTCGACGAGTACGTCGACGCCCTCGCGAGGCGCATCGCGTCGTTCGGCCGGCAGCCCATCGCCGCGGCCAAGACCCTCGTCAACCGGACGACCCTGCCCGACGTGCGGCATCTCGTGGAAAGCCAGGCGAAGTTCGGCGAGACGCTCACCTGGCTCGAGACCACGGCCCGGGTTCGCGAGCTGTTCGGCCGGGGCTTGCAACAGCCCGGCGACCTCGAGAACCGGTTCGGGTACCACCTCGGCGTGCCGCCGGAAGAAGCAAAGCGAGCGTGACCGAGAGCGCCGACGTTTCTCTCCGGCTGGGTTGCGAAGTGATATTCTGCTTGCTATGGCACCACTGCAAAATGCCACCGAGGAGCTGACCGACGACCCCGCCTGCTCCATCGAGCGAAGCCTGGAAGTGCTCGGCGAACGGTGGACCTTCCTGATCCTGCGCCAGCTCTTCCGCGGCCAGACGCGGTTCAGCGAGCTGCGCGAGTCACTGGGCATCGGCCCCAATCTGCTCAGCGCGCGACTGCGCACGCTGACCGCCGCCGGGGTCGTGGAAACCGCGCCGTACCAGGAAATCGGGGCGCGTCCGCGGCAGAGTTACCACCTCACCGAGGCCGGGAGGGAGCTGCGGGTCGTGCTCCTCGGGCTGCAGCAGTGGGGTGACGTGCACCGGCCGCGGCCGGCCGGGCCTTCGGCCGTACGGCGGTCGAAGACGACGGGAAAGGCCGTGCGAGTGGCGTTCGTCGACGAGGACGGGGTCGAGGTGCCCGTCGACGACGTGGAGATCCTCGCGCGGTGAGTCCCCTGGGCGAGCTCTCATCGCCTGAGTACTAAATCTGTATTCAGAGTGATAGTGTGGCGCCCGGAAGGGAGCCACCATGGACATCAAAGGATCTGTCGCGCTGGTCACCGGAGCCAACCGCGGCATCGGCCACGCCTTCGCCCGCGCGCTCGTCGAGCACGGCGCCGCGAAGGTCTACGCGGGTGCACGAGACCCGGCGACGGTCACCGACCCCGACCTGACGCCGCTGCGCCTGGACGTCACCAGCGCCGAGGACATCGCGGCCGCCGCGGCCGCGGCGGGCGACGCCACGATCGTGATCAACAATGCCGGCATCCTCGGCAACGTCGGCGAACTGCTTGCCGGCTCACTGGACACCGCCCGGCAGGTTCTGGAGGTCAACTTCTTCGGCACCTGGGCGGTCTCGCGGGCGTTCGCGCCCGTCCTCGCCCGCAACGGCGGCGGCGCGCTGGTCAACATGCTCTCCGTGGCGTCCTGGAAGGGCAACGCGAGAACCGCCGCCTACTCGGCGTCCAAGGCGGCCCAGTGGTCGCTGACCGACGCGCTGCGCGAAGGTCTGCGCGACCAGGGCACGCTGGTGGTGGGCGTGCACGCCGGGTACGTGGACACCGACGGCGCCGCGTGGCTGGACGCCCCGAAGATCGAGCCGGCGCAGGTCGCGGCGAAGACCATGCAGGCGTTGCTGGACGACCGCGTCGAGGTCCTGGCCGACGACGCGGCGCGCCGCCTCAAGGCCACCCTTTCCCAGCCCCTCGACTGAGGACCCGCTACTTACCCGGCCGAGTCAAGCCGTCGTCGCCGGCACCGCGCGACAGGACCACCTCGTCGGTGTTCGCCAGCGCCTCCGTGCCGCGTGGGGTGGGCGGAGCGGAGGTCAAGTCGCGCAGGCGGATCGGCGGGCCGAGGTCGATCAGCGTCGGGAGGTACTCCGCCTTGGACACGGCCCAGTGGCCGTCCGTCTGCGTGAAGGTGAAGCGGGCGGCCGTGCCTTCTTCGGTGGAGCCGCGGGGGTCGTCGTGGCGGGCGATCTCGTTGCCGAGGCCGTAGGCGACCCACTTGCCCTCGACCTTTTCAAACGGCTGGACCACGTGGGCGTGATGCCCGACGATCAGGTCGACGTCGGGAGAGGCCAGCAGCTTGCGGGCCAGCGAAGCCTGGTCGTCTGTCACCGAGTGCTGGTACTCGATCCCCCAGTGCAGGCTGGCGATCACGACCTCGGCGCCGGCCGCGCGGGCGGCGTGGGCGGCCGCGAGGATGTCGTCGGCGTCGATTTCGTTGGCCAGCCAGGGTTTGCCGGCGGGGACCTTGATGCCGTTGAAGCCGAAGGCGAACGACAGTTGCGCCACCTTCACGCCGTGGACGTCGAGGATCAGCGGCTGCGAAGCCTCGGCCTCCGAGCGCGCGGAGCCCGTGTGCTTGAGGCCCACCTCGTCCAGCTTGTCCAACGTCCGCGTGATGCTGGCCGCGCCCTTGTCCAGCGTGTGGTTCGAAGCCGTGGAGCAGGTGTCGTAGCCGGTGTCCTTGATGGCGTCGGCGATCTGCGGCGGCGCGCTGAACGACGGGTACCCGGTGTACGGCCCGCCCTCGGGCGCGAGTGGCGTCTCGAGGTGGCAGATGGCCAGGTCGGCCCCGGACACGAGCGGCTTGACGCCCGCGAGGATCTGGCGGTAGTCGATCTGCCCGCCGCCATCGGCCTCGGCCTGGTCGGTGAGCGCGGGGTGGATCAGCACGTCGCCCGTCGCCACGACCGTGAACGACGTCGGCGCGGCCGAAGAAGGCAAGCCTGCGGGCGCCGAAGGAGCCGGCAACGCGGCCTGCGGTGCCCCGCTGCACCCCGCCAGCACCAGCACGGCACCGGCCCACCCGAGGATCGAGCGGCGGATGTGCGTCATGTTCGCCCCCTTTGTCCAGCTGCCGTCGACATCCTGCCGCATGTCGACCGGACAAGACGCAACGCCCGCCATGACGGACCGTAATCGAACCCAAGTCAACAAGAAAACCCACCAGCAACCGAAATAGCAACACGATCAGGGCGGAGCAACAAACCCTGGTCAGCCGGGAAAAAATACGATAATTAGCGCCCAACCACCAGTAGGAAAATCACTCTCCGTAGGTATCCATCCGCTAACTGCGGCAGAACCTGTGGTTGACGTCACCCGCTCCAGTGTCTTGTAATACGAGTTACGCGGAGTTCACGCCCACGCAACAGTCGTCCTCGGCCCCCATGGGAGCACTCGATGTCCACATACCCGCACAGATCACGCACCTGGAGCGTTGTTGGTTGTTGTTTGATTGCCGGTGCAGTGTTGGTAGGATGCTCCTCCGGCAAGGACACCGCCGCGCCCGCGCAGCAGGCGCCGACGAACGGCAAGATCACGCTCTACTACCTGCAGAAGCAGGGTGATCAGCAGTACTTCGTGGAGCAGGCGCAGGGCGCCCAGGAGAAGGCGAAGGAGCTGGGTGTCGACCTCAAGGTCGTCAACCTCGGCCAGGACGCCAACAAGGCCATCACCGAGCTCGACGCCGCGGTCGCGCAGGGGGCCAACGGCGTCGCCATCGTGGTGCCCGACCAGGCCATCGGCCCGGAGGTCATCGACAAGGCGAAGTCCGCCGGCATCCCGCTGATCTCCTCCGACGACGTGATCAAGGACGGCACCGGCAAGGCCGCCCCGTTCGTCGGCTTCAACGGCACGCAGATGGGCACCTCGGTCGGCCAGGAGGCCGCGAAGCTGTTCAAGGCCGCCGGCTGGTCCGCCGCCGACACCAAGGTGATCAGCGCCTACAAGCAGGACCTCACCGTCTGCACCGACCGCGTCAACGGCGCCAAGGCCGCGTTCGAGAAGGACGCCGGCGCGCAGGTCGACGTGATCGACGTGGGCACCGACAACTCCCCCGTCGACGCCCAGAACCGCTCCGGCGCCGTGATCAGCTCCAACCCCGGCGTGAAGCACTGGGTCGTGTGGGGCTGCAACGACGAGAACGAGACCGGGGTCGTCACCGCGCTCGCCAACTCGGGCGTCGCCGCGAACAACATCATCGGCGTGGGCCTCGGCGCCTACCTCGACTGCAAGGACTGGGCCGCGGGCAAGGACACCGGCAACAAGTCCTCGCTCTACATCTCGGGCGCCGAGGTGGGCCGCACCGCGATCCAGGTCCTCGTCGACAAGGTCAAGAACGGCAAGGACCTCCCGCTCGAGACCATCGCCAAGACCCAGATGGTGAACAAGGACACCTTCAAGGCGGCCGGCGTCAACTGCACCTGACCCGACCACGGCCCGGGGGTGTCCACACGCGACACTCCCGGGCTCACCTGTGAAGGAAGGCTCACCATGGCCAGTTCCACGGCGCTCATCGCCGAGGGCATCGGCAAGCGCTTCTCCGGCGTCACCGCGCTCGACGACGTGACGCTGGAGTTCCACTCCGGCGAGGTGCTCGCGCTCATGGGCGAGAACGGCGCCGGCAAGTCGACGCTGCTGCGTGTGCTCTCGGGCGACCACGAGCCCAGCGACGGCACGCTGCGGGTCGACGGCGAGCCGGTGGTGTTCGACAACCCGCGCGCCGCGATGGCCGCGGGCGTGCGCGTGATCTACCAGGAACCGGAGATCATCCCGCACGTCTCGGTGGCGGAGAACGTGTTCGTGGGCGAGCTGCCCTCGCGCGCCCGCGTGTTCAGCCGCCGCACGCTCAACCAGCGCACGCACGAAGCGCTCGTCGAGTACGGCTTCGAAGGCGTGCTCGACCCGGCCACGCCCGGCAGCAAGCTCTCGGCCGCGCAGCGCCAGCTCGTCGAGATCCTGCGCGTGCTCACCGCGGCCACCCCGCCGCGTGTGATCGCCTTCGACGAGCCCACCTCGTCGCTCTCGGAGCACGAGGTCGACGCGCTGTTCCGGCTCATCCGCCGCCTGCGCGACTCCGGCGTGGCCGTGGTCTACGTGTCACACCGCATGAAGGAGATCTTCCAGCTCGCCGACCGCGTGGCCGTGCTGCGCGACGGCAAGCTCGTCGGCGTGCAGCAGGCGGCGGAGTCCGACGAGAACCAGCTGGTGCGCATGATGATCGGCCGCGACCTCTCGGCGCTGGAGCGGCGTGAGACCGCCGAGACCGGCGAGGTCGTGCTGCGGCTGGAGGGCGTGACCACCGACGACGTCACCGACGTCTCGTTCGAGGTCCGCGCCGGTGAGGTCGTGTGCCTGGCCGGGCTGGTCGGCGCCGGACGTTCCGAGCTGGCGCGCGCGATCGTCGGCGACCTGCCCGTGCGGTCGGGAAAGCTGGAACTCGACGGGAAACCGTTCAAGGCCCGCACGCCCGGCGACGCGGTGAAGGCGGGCATCGGCTTCGCGCCCGAGGAACGCAAGACCGACGCGTTGCTGATGCAGCGTTCCGTGCGCGACAACGTCTCCATCGCCGTGCTCGACCGTCTGCGCCGCTTCCGCGTGATCCGGCGGGCGAAGGAGCGCGAGCTCGTGGCGGAGTACATCCGCGAGTTGCGCGTGCGCACGCCGTCGATGGAGCAGGAGGTGCGCAAGCTTTCGGGCGGCAACCAGCAGAAGGCCGTGCTCGCGCGCTGGCTCGCCCGCCGGCCCCAGCTGCTGATCCTCGACGAGCCCACCCGTGGCGTCGACGTCGGCGCGAAAGCAGAGATCTACCGCATCATCGACGGTCTCGCCGCCGAAGGCATCGCCCTGCTGGTGATCTCGTCCGACCTGCCTGAAGTCCTCTCGCTGGCCGACCGCATCGTCGTGATGCGCGCCGGGCACGTCGCGGGCCAGCTGAACCGCGACGAAGCGACCGAAGAAGCCGTACTGACCCTGGCCATCCCGGCGACGGAGCCGGCCGCCGAAGACATCCAGGAGGTGGGGGCGTGAGCACCCCGACCCGGCCCAGCCCCGCGCAGGAGCAGCCGACCGAACACCCCGACCCGCACCGCGTGTCCACCGCGCGCAAGGTGCTCAACGGCATCGGCGTGCAGAACAGCAGCCTGATCATCACGCTCGTGGTGCTCGTCGTGCTGCTCTCGACGCTGAACGACAACTTCTTCCGCACCAACAACCTGCTGCTCATCGGCAGCGCGATCACCATCATGGGCCTGCTGTCGCTGGTGCAGACGCTGGTGATCATCCTTGGCGCGCTCGACATCTCGGTCGGCTCGATGGCCGGGCTCGCGTCGGTGATCTCGGCGATGGCGTTCACGTCCACCGGCAGCTCGATCGTCGGCATCCTCGCCGCGGTCGGCACCGGGATCGCGTGTGGTCTGGTCAACGGCCTGATCATCATCTTCGGCCGCGTGAACCCGGTCGTCGCCACCCTGGCCACGCTCGCCACGTACAAGGGCATCGCGCAGGTCGTGTCCGACGGCAAGGCCCAGGGCTACACCGGCGCCGACGACCTGTTCATCTTCCTGGCCAAGGGCAGCGTGCTCGGGCTGCCGACGCTGGTGTGGGTGTTCCTGATCGTCGCGGCGGTGCTGCACTTCCTGCTGAAGTACACCGACATCGGCCGCAACGTGTTCGCCATCGGCGGCAACGACACGGCCGCGCGCCTGGCGGGCATCAACATCAACCGCTACATCATCGGCGTCTACGCGCTCGTCGGTGTGGTCGCGGCCATCGCGGGTGTGCTGATCACCGCCCGCACGGGCTCGGGTCAGCCGACGTCCGGGTCCGAGGGCTTGGAGCTGCAGGCCGTCACGGGCGCGGCGCTCGGCGGCACGATGCTCAAGGGCGGCAAGGGATCCATCGTCTCCACGGTGCTGGCGGTGTTCATCCTCGGCGTGCTCGACAACGGCATGTCGGGCCTGGGCATCAACCAGTTCTGGCAGAACGTGGCCCACGGCGCGCTGCTCGTGGTCGCCGTCGTGCTGCAGCAGCTGCGCAGCGGGGAGCGCCGCGTCGGTCTGCCCGCCTGACGTGGGTGCCGACGGGGCCGGCCTGCACGCCCGCATCGTCGACGCGCTGGGCCGGCTGATCGTCGAAGGGGCGCTGCCCACCGGCGAGCCGATCGTGCCCGAGGACATCGGGCGCCGGTTCAAGGCCTCCCGGACGGTGGTCCGGGAGGCCTTGCGGGTGCTGGAGTCGAAGGGGCTCGTGGCGGCGCGGCCGCGCGTCGGCACGTGGCCGCAGCCGCCGGAATCGTGGGACGCGATCGACCCCGACGTGATCGGCTGGCGGGTCCGCGGGCCGGATTCGATTCGGCAGCTGCACGACCTGATGGAGCTGCGCCACCTCGTGGAGCCACAGGCCGCGCGGCTGGCGGCGCGGCACCGCGCGCCGGACGAGCTCTCCGCGCTGGCGGCGGCGTACGGGCTGATGACCGACGCCGTGGAACGCGAGGACACCGGGGCGTTCACCGAGGCCGACACGCTGTTCCACGCCGCGCTGGTGCGGGCCGCGGGCAACGCGTTGCTCACCCAGCTGCAAGTGCCGGTCGTCGCCGCCCTGCGCGCCGCGCCCGAGCCGACGGCGGGCACGCTCGTGGCGCATTCGCGCGTGCTCACCACGGTGCTCGCGAAGAACGCCGACGGAGCCGAGAACGCGACGCGCCGGCTGCTGGAAACCGTTGCGGCGTACCACTCACCGGCACCTTGACACGCCCAGTGGTCCACACCATAGTCCGTGATCGACCGGCCACCGATCACGATGGCCTCCGCCGCCATGAGCTGCTTGAGGAGGACGCACCCATGCGTTTCCCGGGAATCCGCGGTTTCGCCGTGCTCGCGGCGGCGGTGACGGCCGGTGGGCTGGCGCCGGCCGTGGCGAGTGCGGCACCGGCGGCGCCGGCCGCGCAGTGCGCCGTGGCCGACGCGATGGTGAAGGCCGGTGACTACTGGGTCGCCCACGGGACGAACCTCGCGCCGGCCGACTGGCAGAACGCGACGTTCCACGTGGGCAACCTCGCCGTGGTCCGCACCACCGGCGTGTCCAACCACCAGACGCTGCCGTGGGGCGAGGCGAACAACTACCTGCTGCCGACCACGCCGGGCCAGCCGTTCGCGGCCGAAGACGAGGCCGCCGGCGAGGCGTACCTCGACCTGTACACCTACTTCCACCCCGACCCGCCGATCCTCGCCGACCTGCGTTCGCGCCTGGCCGACGAGGTCGCGAGCGTGCAGGCCGGGCACACGGGCTACTGGGACCACGTGAGCGCGCTGAACATGGCGATGCCCTCGTTCGCCCGCATCGGCGTGATGGACTCCTCGGAGCCGACGCTCGCCGCGATGCAGAAGCTCTTCCAGCACACGGAAAAGAGCCTGTTCGACGAGTTCTCCGGCTTGTGGCGCACCGATGCGCACTCGCTGTCGTACTGGTCGCAGGGCAACGGCTGGGCGCTGGCGGCCCTGACCAAGGTGCTGCAGGTGCTGCCCGCAAACGACCCGCGGCGCCCGGAGTACCTGCGCGTGTTCAAGAAGATGGCGACGACGCTGAGCGTGCTGCAGCGGCCGGACGGCTTCTGGAACGCCAATCTGCTGAACCCGTTCGGCGGCCCGGAGAGCAGCGGCACCTCGCTGATCACCTACGGCCTCGCGTGGGGCGTCAACGCCGGGGTCCTCGACAGCCGCTGGTTCGAGCCGGTGGTCGACCGCGCGTGGAAGTCCTTGTCCACCAAGGCGGAGAACGCCGACGGCTTCGTGGGTTACGTCCAGCCGAAGACCGACGGACCCGGTTCGGCCAAGGCCACGGACACCTCGGCCGCCGGTGTTGGGGCCTTCCTCCTGGCCGGTCAGCAGGTCGCGGACCTCACCCCGGGGTGCGCGCTGCCGCCCGCCAGCTGAACCGAGGAAACGTGAAGGGCCGCCACTCTCGTCGTGGCGGCCCTTCCGTCTACTTGAGACAGTCTTGGGGGTCGCCGCGGGTCAAGGCGGGGTCGGTTTGCTCGAACGTGCGTGCCACGCCCGGGCCGGAGGTCCGCGTCTCGAAGCGCACGGTCACGCGGCCGTGGCCGGCGCCCTGGACCCAGCCCGTGCCGAACTCCGGGTGCACCACGTCGTCGCCCGGGCGCCAGCCGCTCGACGACACCGGGGCCGACCCACCCGGTGACGGCACCACCGCCACCACGGGCTCGGCCGAGGCCCCCGGCACGGCCAGGGTGAACAACGCGTCTTGGTGCGGCACGGAAAGCCCGCTGAACGCCACGCCGACCAGCCGCACGCCGCCGAACTCCTGCGGATCCAGCAGCAACCGCTCGGCGGTGGCGACGAGCTGGTTGAGGTCGTCGGTGGGCGAGGCCGTGGTCTCCGAGCGGGTCACCGTGCTCATGTCCGTGTGCCGCAGCTTGATCACGACCGTGCGCGCCACCCGGCCCGCCTTCACCAGCCGCGAGTGCGCGCCCGCCGCGATCTTGCGGACTTCCGCGCGCAACCGGGTGAGGTCCACGATGTCGACGTCGAACGTCGTCTCCGCGCTGACCTGCTTGGCCTCCCCGCGTTCGGCCACGGGCCGGTCGTCCGTGCCGCCGGCCAGCTTGCGCAGCTCCCGGCCGACGACCCCGCCCAGCGTCGCCACCGCGTCCGGCTCCGACAACGCCGCCAGCTCGCCCAGCGTCAGCACCCCGATCGTTCGCAGCTTCGCCTCCGCCACGGGCCCGATCCCCCACAGCGCCCGCACCGGCAACGGCGCCAGGAACTCCCGTTCGGTGCCCGGCGGAACCACGAGCAGGCCGTCGGGTTTGGCCCGGTCCGAGCCGATCTTCGCGACCTGTTTGCCCGTGCCCGCCCCGATCGAGGCCGTGAGCCCGGTTTCCGCCCGAATCCGCGCCCGCAGCTCCTCCGCGAACCGCGTCACGTCCGCCACCGACGCACCGGCCAGCGAAGGCGGCTCCGCGAACGCCTCGTCCAGCGAAATCCGCTCCAGCACCGGTGCGACGTCGGCGACGATGTCGAAGACCTGCTTGCTCAACGTCTCGTACAACCGGAACCTCGGCGGCAGGATCACCGCCCCCGGCGGCAGCAACCGGCGCGCCTGCGACATCGGCATCGCCGACCGCGCGCCGTACACCCGCGATTCGTAACTCGCCCCGGCGACGACCCCACGCGGCCCGGTCCCGCCGACCACGACGGCGCGGCCCCGCAGCGTCGGGCGCGTGAGCTGCTCGACCGAGGCGTAGAAGGCGTCCAGGTCGAGGTGGACGACCCAGCGGGTCACGTCAGCTCCCGCCGGTGGCGTCCAGCAGCCGGTGCAACGCCGTCGTGTAGGACTCGAACGCCGCGCGGCCCTTGGCGGTCAGCTTCACGAGCGTGACGGGCGTGCGGTGCTCGTAGGCCTTGGTGATCTCCACGTACTCGGCGTCTTCGAGCTTGCGCAGGTGCGTGGAGAGGTTGCCGGCCGTCATGTCGAGGAGCTGCTGCAGCCGCGGGAAGGTGATCTGGTCGCCGTGGTGCAGCCCGGCGAGCGCGACCGTGACGCGCAGCCTGGCCTGGGCGTGGATCACCGGGTCGAGCTCCGGCAGGCTCGCCTCCGTCACGTGCCGGCCCGCCCGCCGGTGCGCGCGGGCCGGCAACGCAGGTCACGCACGAAGTACACGAGCGCCGCGACGAGGAACCCGCCGCCGCCGGCCAGGCACAGCACGAGGAAGTTGCCCGGAACACCGACGAGCACGCTCGCGCCACCCGACACGATGATCCACACCCCGAAGCCGTACTGCAGCTTGTCCTGCCACAACATCCCGCCGGCGAGGTAGAGCATGCCGGTGAGCAGCAGTGAGGAGCCCGACCACAGCAGGGAAATCGTGTGCGGGTCGAGCGCGCCCTTGTTCATGATGCTGATGTTGATCAGCGACAGCGCGGCGAACGAGATCATCCAGCTCCAGCCGTACATCGCGCCGGTGCGCCGAGACGGGCCGCGTATGCCCCGGCTGATGCGGCCGCCGTAGTAGGCGGAGTACGCGATGGCCGCCACGAACAGCACCCCGACCACGATCGCCGCGACCCACCCGGGCATGAGCGGCCTCGCGTGGCTGTCGTCGGACAGGTACACCAGGCCCCAGCCGACCAGCCACGTGAAGGCCCAGACGCCGAGCAGACGCGCCGGGCTGGCCCCCAGCTCCCGGCGCGTCCGCTCGTTCTGCCGGGCGATGAGGTTCAGCGACTCGGCGGCCGACATCGGCTGCTCTTCGTCGTCATCCACCTTGTTTCGCCCTCCCACCGTGCTGACCCCACATGCAGCACGGAAGTTAACACGTCAACCGACTTTGGCCGTGTCCAACCGGAACCGCCGCACCACCACGAGCGCAGGGATGACGAGCCACGCCGCGAGCACCGCCACCGCGAGGCCGAGACCGTTCGCACCGCCCACCGGCATCGTGCCGACGCGGCCGAGCCAGTAGGTCGGGACGAAGTGCGCGATCGTGGTCATCCAGGCCGGCATGATCGACAGCGGCATCCACAACCCGCCGAACACCCCGAGCGGCAGCATCAGCGCGCCGGTCATCGCGCCCACCGTGTCGCCCTTGCCGAACAGCCCGAGCAGCAGGCCCAGCACGGCGAACGGCAGGGCCCCGAGCCACAGCGCCACCGCGGTGAGCACCCATTGCGTGGCCGTCAGGTCGACCCCGCGCAGGGCGCCGGCCACGAAGATCACCACGAGCACCGGCAAAGCCATCGCCATGGCGGAGGCGATCTTCACGAACACGTAGTCCGGCGCGCGCATCGGCGTGAGACGAAGCTGCCGCTGCCAGCCGTCGGTGCGTTCGGTGGCCACGCGCGTGCCGGTGAACAACGCGCCGCTCAAGGCGCCGTACGCGCCCATGTTGATCATCGTGGTCGTGCTCGCCTTCAGCCCGTCCGGGCCGACGTAGTCGCCGAACAGGCCGCCGAAGAGCAGGAACATGCCCAGCGGCACGGCGATCGTGAACAGCGCGAACTGCGGGCTGCGCACGATGCGCAGGATCTCCAGGCGCAGGTAAACGAGGTTCATCGCAGGGCTCCTTCCGGCTCGTCGGTGTGCTCGTCGCCCGTCAGCGCGAGGAACGCTTCTTCCAGGCCGACGGCGGTGATCTCGATGTCGCTCGCGTCCGGGAAGGTGGTGAGCAGGGCGCGGATCGCCAGGTCGGAGTCGGCACACGCCAGCTCGGCGCGGCCGCCCTGAAGGCGTGCGGTCGTGACCCCGGCGAGCGCGGCCAGCTCGGCCTCGCTCGCGCCCGGCACCACGGCCCGCAGCACACGTCCGGACACGGCGGCGCGGACCTCGGCGACCGAGCCGTCGGCGACGACGCGGCCGTGGCGCACGAGCACCACGCGGTCGGCGAAATCCTCGGCCTCGGCCAGGTAGTGCGTGGCGAACAGCACCGTGCGGCCGCCTGCGCTGAACTCGTGCATCGAGGCCCAGAACGAGCGCCGGCCGTCCACGTCCATGGCGGCGGTCGGCTCGTCGAGCACCAGCAGCTCGGGGTCGCCGGCCAGGGCCAGCGCGTAGCGCACGCGCTGCAGCTGGCCGCCGGAAAGCTTGCCGCAGCGGCGGTTCGCGAAATCCGTGATGCCGGCGCGTTCGAAGACCTCCGCGGCCGGCAGCGGGTCGCGGTACATCGAGCGCATCAGCCCGACGAGCTCGGCCGGCGTGGTGTCGCGCAGCAGGAAGCCGTTCTGCACCATCGCGGCCATGCGCCCGGCGTCGACGGCCGCCCGCGCGTCGCCGCCGAACACCCGCACCTCGCCCTCGTCGGGCCGCGTGAGCCCGAGCAGCATGTCGATGGTGGTCGACTTGCCGGCGCCGTTGGGGCCGAGCAGCGCCACGACCTCGCCGCGGCTGACCTCGATGCTCAGCCCCTCGACAGCGTGCACCGGCCCGAACCGTTTCGTCAGGCCTCTCAGACTGAACGCCTCACTCATCCCGTCCCCCGTCGACTTTGCGTTGCAAACCTGCTGGGGAACTTTGTAACACAAACCTCGTTGTGATGAAAAGCCCTACGAGGGACGAAGTTGTTTGATCAAGCCCCTGGAACGCCGAAGCGCCGGGCGGGGATGGTCCCCACCCGGCGCTTCGAGCCGGTGTTTCAGCTGGTCAGAGGTGACCCAGCAGCGGCAGCACGTCGGCCTTGGCCTTCGCCTGCGCGGACGCCGACGGGGCCGGTTGCGGCTGCGGCAGCGGCGCGCACTCGACATCGGCCGTGCGACCCGGCTTGCGGGCCGGCAGGGCGCCGGTCGCCAGGTAGTCCGCGATCTTGGTGTCCACGCACGCGTTGCCGCGCGGCGTGATGGCGTGGCTCGTGCCGCCCGGCTCCGCGATCAGCGACGCGCCCGGGAAGCGGCTGCGGACCTCGAGGCTGCCCTCGTACGGCGTGGCCGCGTCGAGCGTCTCGTCGATCATCAGCACGCTCTGCACACCCTTGCCGTCGACCTGCACGGGCTTGCTCGCCTTGGCGGGCCAGTAGACGCAGGGGGCGTTGAACCAGGCGTTCTGCCAGGTGAAGTACGGCGCCTTGAGGAACGTCTTCCAGTTGTCGAGGCGCCACTGGTTCCAGTTCGTCGGCCACTGCACATCGGTGCACTGCACGCCGAGGTACACGGCGTAACCGTTGTCGCTGTCGGACTCGAACAGGGCCTTGACCAGCGACGGGTCGTTCTTCGTGACGATCGCCGACAGCGCGTCGGCCACGTCGAGCCAGGTCAGCTGGTAGTAGCTGGCCTGCTGGATCACGTCGGTCAGCTCGTCGGGCCCGATCTGGCCGCCCGCGGGCTTGAGCGAGAGCTTCACCAGCTCACGGTCGACGGTCGCCTTCACCGAGGCCTGCGTCTTGCCCAGGTGGTAGGTGCTGTCGTACTTGGCGAGCCAGCCGAACCAGATGTTGAGGTTGCGGTCGAACGCCACGTCCTGGTTCAGGTTCGCCTGGTACCAGACGTTGCGCGGGTCCACCGTCGAGTCGAGCACCATGCGGCGCACGCGCTGCGGGAACATCGTGCCGTAGACCTGGCCGAGGTAGGTGCCGTAGGAGTAGCCGTAGAAGTTGATCTGGTCGGCACCCAGGGCCGCGCGGATGGAGTCCATGTCGCGCACCGAGTCGGTGGTCTTCAGGTTGTCGAGCAGCGCCTTCGGGTTCTTCTTGGCGCAGTCCTCGGCGTAGCCCTTGGCGCGGTTGAGCCACGTCTTCTCGAGGCTCGGCGTCAGCGGGACATACGAGGGCCGGTCGAAGCTCGTGTAGCCGTTGTCGCACGACAGCGCGGGCTTGCTCGAACCGACGCCGCGCGGGTCGAAGCCGATCCAGTCGTAGGCGTCACCCGCGTGGTTGGGCACGTTGGCGCCGACGCGCGAGAGCGTCAGGCCCGAGCCGCCGGGGCCACCGGGGTTGGTGAGCATGACGCCCTGGTACTGCGCGTCCGGGGTCTTGTGCTTGATGCGGCTGACGGCGAGCTGCGCCTTCTGGCCACCCGGGTTGCTGTAGTCCAGGGGCACGGTCACGAAACCGCACTCGGCGCCGGCCGCCTTGAGGCCGGCGTTGTCGCACTGCCCCCACGCCACGGGCGGCGGGGTGTAGGCGGCGGGGGCGGTGGCCGGCGCCGCTGACGCGACGGGCACGGTGACCAGCGAGGCCAGCGTCGCGACGGCGACTGCCGCGAAGACAGCACGTCTCACGGGAGTTCCTTCTCTGTCGGGGTTCTCGTCTGTCGGGTCCGCCAGACGTTAGTCGTCTTGGCGGCGTGCGGCCGGGTGTTCTGGCCGCTCTGCCCGATAGTCCCTACGAAAGGTGGACGCTCTAATCGGTTTGGCCGCCGTCCGCTGCCACCGCTACCGTGTCCGGCATGACCATCTTCCAGCGCTTGCGGCAGCTCTAGCCCCGGCGTGACTCTTCACGGCCGCGCGTTCGCGGCCGTCTTCCCTGCGCGCCGGGTCCTCCCCCTTTTGACGGAAAGGACCTGCGTCTTTCATGCGCGAACACATCGTGATGGTCGGCAGCACCGCGCCGAGCCACATCTACCCGTCCCTGGGCGTCATCGCCGAGCTCGTGCGGCGCGGGCACCGGGTGAGCTACGTGGTGGGCTCCCCCCTCGAGTCGCTGGTCGCCCCCACGGGCGCCCACGTCGTCACCCACCCGACCCTCCTGCCCCTCGGCGAGGCCGGCGTGTGGCCCGACGACCCGGCCGACGCCATGCGCGTCTTCCTGGACGAGGCGATCGCCGTGCACCCACTGCTCCTGTCGACGTTCGACGCCGACCGTCCCGACCTGGTCCTCTACGACATCGGCGGCCTCGGCGCGCCGCTGCTTGCGTCCCGGTACGCGGTGCCGGCTGTGCAACTGTCGCCGACGCTCGTGGCATGGGAGGGCTACGACGAGGACATGAGTTCGGTGCGGGACCCGATCAAGTCCTCACCGTCCGGTGTGGACTACGCCCGCACGATGACCGCGTGGCTGCGGGAGAACGGCGAGACCGAGGAGGCGTGGACCTGGCTTTCGCACCCGCCTCAGGTGCTGTCGCTCATCCCGCGCGCGATGCAGCCCCACGCCTCACGCGTCGGGCCGCACGTGCAGTTCGTCGGCCCGTGCCTGTCACCGGATCGGCTGGCCGAGACGTGGACCCCGCCGTCGTCGGGGAAGCCGGTGCTGCTGGTGTCGTTCGGAACGGCGTTCACCGACCAGCTGCCCGTGTACCTGGCCTGCGTCGAGGCCTTCGCCGACTCCGCTTGGCACGTCGTGATGTCGATCGGCGCTTTTGTGTCCGCTTCGGACCTGGGCCCGCTGCCGCCGTCGTTCGAGGTGCACTCCCGCGTGCCCCAGCTGGCAGTGCTGTCGGCGGCCTCGGCGTTCATCACCCACGCCGGGATGGGCAGCTGCACGGAAGCGCTGTGGTACGGCGTCCCCACGGTGGCCATCCCCCAGGCCGCCGACCAGTTCGGCAACGCGGCGCAGCTGGAAACGCTGGGCGTGGGGCGGCATCTGCCGGCCGCGGACGTGACCGCCGCGTCGTTGCGTTCGGCGGTGGACGAGGTCGCCGGATCCGCCGAGATGGCGGCGCGGCTGTCGTCGCTGTCCACGGAAATCCACGCCCACGGCGGCATTCCGGCGGCGGCTGATGCGGTGGAGGCGTTCTTGAAGTAAGGGTCGGGGGTTCCCGGTTCGTCCGGGATCCCCCTCACTCAGGCTCTGATCTCGTTCAAGTAGTTGTAGATCGTGTACCGGGTCACGTCCAGGTGGGTGGCCAGGTGGTCGACCGCGTCCTTGATGAGGAAGAACCCCGCCTCGTCGAGTTCGCGCACGACGGCGGCCTTGTGGCGCTTCTTCATGAGGTCCACGGGGATGCCGGCCTTGCCGATGGCGCGTTCGACCAGGAAGTGCTGCAGGCTGTCGACGTCGGGTGGGAACGTCTCGGGCCGCGCGGCGGCCGTGTCGGAGGACGGCGACGTTTCGCTGTTCACGCAGAGGCAGCCGACCGCCACGCCGGCGGCGTCGCGGAGGAACAGGGTGGACGAGCGGATCGCGCGGCCGTCCGGGCCGTGGGTGCGGTAGTTGGTCAGGTCCTGCGTGGTGCCGCGGCGGACGAGGCCCAGCAGGAGGTCGGTCATGGGCCCGCCCACGGTGCGGCCGGTGACGTCGCCCGCGATGGCGACGATGGAGTCGGGCAGGCGGGACAGGTCGTGGAGCAGGACCTCGTTGCCGGGGCCCAGCATGGCGGCCAGCCCGTCGACGGCGGGGATCAGGGCAGTGAGCAACGCGTGCGTCGCGCCGCCCGAGACCATCGACGGAAAGGTCACCGTGGTGCGCGGGTGCAGGAGACTGTCCACAGCGGACCGGACGGCCTCCGCGGCGGAGACCGGCGTTGACGCGTGCGGGGAAAGGCGGACATGTTCCGGCCGCACCGTCGCCGCGATGCCGGCCGCCGACAGAGCCGCGCCCACCTGTTCCGCCGGGTGGCCGGGCAGCTCGAACGCCAGGATCCCCGCCCGACGGTCCACAGCGGACACGATCGTCGCGCCCAGCGACAGCAGCACTTCCTCCAGCGCGTCCACGCGTTCGCCGATCCGGCCGGCGATCGCTCCGACACCGGCCTCCTCCACCAGCTCCAGGGCCGCCGCGAAGGCGCCGGACGTGATGGGGCTGAGGTTGGAGATCGACCAGCCGGCGGCAGTGGTGTCGGCGGGGTGGATCTCGTCGTCGAACAGGCCGGGGTCGCGCGCGCCCGTCCAGCCGGACAGGATCGGGTCCATGCGCTCCAGCGCGCGGTCGGACAGCACCGCGAAGCCCGTGCCCCAGCCGGCCCGCAGCCACTTCTGGCCGCCGACCACGAGCACGTCCGCGACCTCCCACGGCGCCTCGATCACACCGAAGCCCTGGATCCCGTCGACGACCAGCAGCCGGTCGCCCACCACCTCGCGCAGCGCGGCGAGGTCGGCGCGGTAGCCGGTGCGGAAGTCGACGGCACTCACCGACACCACCGTCGTCTCGGGCGTCAAGGCCTCGGCCACCCGCGAGGGAGTCACAAAACCCGCAGGCAGCCGACGCAGGTGCACGCGCCCAGCCTGCGAAGCCCGCGCCCACGGATACGTGTTCGCCGGGAACTCACCCGCCGAGACCAGCACCTCGCCGCGGGAGTTGAACGCCGCCTGGAACAACCCGAGGCTGGTGTGCGGCAGCAGCACGGTGTGGTCGGTGTCGCTGCCGCACAGCCGCGCCGCGGCCGCCTTCGCGCGCGTCTCCTGGCGCATCAGTTCGTCCACAGTGGACGGTCCGGCCTTCGTCGCCGCTTCCAGCAGGTTCGCCGTGGTGTCGAGCACCGCGTGCGACGGCGGCCCGAACCGGGCGAAGTCGAGGTAGCCGGCGGGCTCGTCGAACTGCAGCAGGTACCGGGGCGAGATCCGCGTCACGAGAGGACCCGCGCGAGGAACTGGCGGGTGCGTTCGTGCTCCGGGTTCTTCAGCACGGTCTCGGGCGGGCCCGTCTCGACCACCGCGCCGTCGGCGAGGAACACCACCTCGTCGGCCGCCTCGGCGGCGAAGGCCATCTCGTGCGTCACGACCACCATCGTCATCCCCTCCCGCGCCAACGTACCCATCACCGCCAGCACCTCCCCCACCAGCTCCGGGTCGAGCGCCGACGTCGGCTCGTCGAACAACATCAGCTTCGGCTTCATCGCCAACGAACGCGCGATCGCCACGCGCTGCTGCTGCCCGCCGGAAAGCTGCGCCGGGTACGCGTCCGCGCGGTGGGCCAGCCCCACGCGGTCCAGCAGTTCGAGCGCTTCCGCGCGGGCCTGCGACGGGTTCGTGCCGAGCACGCGCACGGGCCCCTCGACCACGTTCTCCAACGCCGTCCGGTGCCCGAACAGGTTGAACCGCTGGAACACCATGCCGATATCGCGACGCTGGCGAGCGACGTCCTTTTCGCGCAGTTCGTACAGCTTCCCGCCGCGCAGCTTGAAGCCGATCGGCTCGCCGTCGACCCAGACCTGCCCGGCGTCGATGGTCTCGAGGTGGTTGAGGCACCGCAGAAAAGTGCTCTTGCCCGCCCCCGACGGCCCGAGCAAGCACACCACCTGACCTCGGTGCACCTCCAGGTCGATGCCCTTGAGCACCTCGGTGTTCCCGTAGCTCTTGCGCACGCCGACCGCACGCAGCAGTGGCCCTGAAGGTTCAGACACGGGCACTCCTCACCAACGGCATCCCCCGCAACGCCTTCCCCACCCTCGCCGCGGGCCCGCGATCGGCCGCGCCGAACGAGCGTTCCAGGTAGTGCTGCCCGACGCCGGCCACGGTCACCACGACCATGTACCAGATCGCGGCGGCGATGAGCGTTTCCATGACCAGCAGGTTGTTGGACGAGATGTTGTTGGCCGCGTGGATCAGCTCCGTCACGCCGATCACCGAAGCCATCGACGTGCCCTTGAGCATGTTGATGAAGTCGTTGCCGGTCGGCGGGATGATCACGCGCATGGCCTGCGGCAGCACCACGCGCCGCAGCGTCGCGCCCGGCGTCATGCCGATGGACTTCGCGGCCTCGGTCTGCCCGACGTCCACACTGGTCAGCCCCGCGCGCACGATCTCGGCCATGTAGGCGCTCTCGTTCAACGCCAGGCCGAGCAGAGCCGCGGTGAACGCGCTGATCAGCACGTTCGTCTGCTCGTGGACGAGGTAACCGCCGAAGGGCAGCGGGATCGAGATCGTCGGGAAGATCAGCGCGAGGTTGTACCAGATCAGGATCTGCAGCAGCACCGGAAGCCCGCGGAACAGCCAGATGTACGCGGCCGCGAACCACTTCGCCACCGGGTTGGCGCTGCGGCGCAACAGGGCGATCAGGATGCCGAGCACGATGGCCACGGCCTGCGAGATCACCGCGAGCACCACGGTGTTGAGCAGCCCGACGGCCATCACGCGGTAGAACACGAAGTCGGGCACCGAGCCCCACTCGATCTGGGCCTGTGCGAGCGCGAACCCGAGCAGCACGAGCAGGGCGACGATGACCACCGCGCTGACCCAGCGGCCCCAGTGCTTCAGCCGGACGATCGGCAGCGGTTCAGCTCCCGCCATTGACGGCCGCCTCCTTGACCGCGCCCTGCTCCACGCCCCAGGCCTGCAGGATCTTGCCGTACGTGCCGTCGGCGACGAGCTCCTGCAGCGCCTGCTTCACGGCGTCGCGCAGCTTCGTGTTGGTCTTGGTGAAGCCGATGCCGTATGGCCCGCCCTCGATCGGCGCGCCGGGCACGACCTCGAAGAACTTGCCGTCGCCCGCGGTGCGCGAGATGTAGACGGCGCTCGGCAGGTCGTTGAGGATCGCGGCGACGCGGCCGGTGCGCAGCTGGTTCTGGTTCTGCGTGTCGGAGTCGGTGGCCGTGACGGTGATCGCCGGCTCGCCCGCCTGCGTGCACTTCGTGCTCTGCGCGGCGGCGAACTTCTGGTGGCTCGTGCCCTGCACCACGGCGATGTTCTTGCCGCACAACGTGTCCGGGCCCGTGATGCCGTCGGGGTTGCCCTTGCGGACCATGATCGTGATGCCGGAGGAGAAGTAGTCGACGAAGTCGATCTGCTGCTGGCGTTCCTTGGTGTCGTTCATCGCGGCCATGGTCAGGTCCACGCGGCCGGACTGCAGGCTCGTGATCAGCGAGCCGAAGGCCATGTCCTGGTAGGACACCGTGACGCCGAGCTTCGCGCCGATCGCCTTCGCCAGGTCCACCTCGTAGCCGATCGGCGTCTTGCCGTCGCTCGAGTAGAAGTTGTTGGGCGCCGACTGGATGTTCGACGCGAGGTGCAGCGCCTTGGCCTGCGCGACGGCGGGCGGCAGGGCGGCGGTGAGCTGCGCGTCCGGCTTCACGGCCGCGATGAGCGCGGTGTTGTCCGGGATGGGCGAGGCTCCCCCGCCGGCCGGCTGCTGCGTGCCGCCGGCGCCGTCGGGACCACCTCCGCAGGCCGCGGTGACGAGGGCGAGCGCACCGGTCAGCAGGGCGGCCTGCCAGGCGCGGGTACGGGACGGCGACGGCATCGGGGACCTCCAGGGCATCGTGATGGCCGGAACGGTACAACTGGTTGTTGAAGTGGTCAACAGGCAGTTGAAGTTCGCTGGTCCGCTAAGGTTCGATCATGCGCATCGGAGTGCTCGGAGCCGCGGGCATCGTCCCGGAAGCCCTGCTCAAGCCGGCCCGGGAGAACCCGGACGTCGACATCGCGGCCATCGCGGCGCGCGACATCTCGCGCGCCCACGAGTTCGCCACGAAGCACCGCATCCCCGAGGTGCACGCGAGCTACGAAGAGCTGCTCGCCGACCCGTCGATCGACGCCGTGTACAACCCGACGCCCAACGGTCTCCACGGCCGCTGGACCCTCGCCGCCCTGGCCGCCGGCAAGCACGTGCTCTGCGAGAAACCCTTCACCGCCAACGCTTCCGAGGCCCGCCTCGTCGCCGACGCGGCCGAAGCGGCCGGGCTCGTGGTGATGGAGGCCTTCCACTACCGCTACCACCCGTTCACGCGGCGCATGGAGGAACTGCTGGCGTCCGGCGAGCTGGGCGAGGTGCAGCACATCGAGACCGCGGTGTGCTTCCCGCTGCCGCGCTTCAAGGACATCCGCTACAACCTGTCCCTCGCGGGCGGCGCGACCATGGACGCGGGCTGCTACGCCGTCCACATGGCGCGCGTTCTGGGCGGCGCGACCCCGACGGTTGTCGACGCCCGCGCCAAGCTGCGTTCCCCGGAAATCGACCGCGCCATGACCGCGTCCCTGCGCTTCCCCTCCGGCGCGACGGCCCGGGTGCGCGCTTCACTCTGGTCGTCGGACGTCCTGCGCATCAGCGCCCGCGTGGTCTGCAGCGGCGGTGAGCTGCGGGCGATCAACCCGCTGTCACCGCAGTTCTGGCACCGCCTGTCCGTCCGGCGCGGCGATTCCCGCTCAGTGGAACGCTTCTCCCACCGGCCTTCGTACGCCTACCAACTGGAAGCCTTCGCGGACGCGGTGTTGCGCGACGTGCCAGTGCCGACGTCGCCCGCCGACGCCGTCGAAACCATGACCGTCGTCGACGCGATCTACGAAGCCGCCGGCCTGCGCCCGCGCGTCCCCACGTCCTGACGCACCTTCATCAACGCGAACCCCAGCAGGTTGAGCCCCCGCCACGCGCGGGGCTCGCCCACCCGCTTGTCGTCCGGCGCCAGCCCGATCCCCCACACCCGATCCACCGGGCTCGCCTCGACCAGCACGCGCTCCCCCGTGTTCGCCAGGAACTCGGCCAGCCCGGCGTTCTGCCCGAACTTCGCCGCGTTCCCTTCCACGACGATGTCGAACCGGTTGGCGTTCCACAGTTCGTCGTTGAAGCCTCTTACTTCGCGGCCCAGCGCCTTCGCCGCCCCCGGATGCCGCGCCTGGTGAATCCGCTCCGCCGCGGCTTCGTCTCCGAACAGGATCGCCTTCCGCCACATCATGTAGTGCTCGGCGGTCGCGAACATCCGCCCGCCCACCTCGAACCCCGCCGGCCACCACTGACTCAGGCAGCCCGCCCCGATCCGCCCACCGGGCTCGGGCCGGTGCCCCCAGAACGGTAAGTACTTGAAACGCCGCCCCCGGTCCAAGGCACGACAGAGCTCATCGAACGTCCGCGGCTGTGGTCCCATACGGACAGTGTGAACGAGTGCGGGGAGTTTTGCCCGGGGTTTTCGCAGGTTGGCGCACTGGAGGCGGGGCGGTTGGGGGATCGGGGGCGGCTGGATGGGGGATGGAGGGTTGTCGGTGAGCGGGATTTGGGTGGGGGTTGTTGGTCGGGTTCGGTGGCTGTGGGGTTGCCGGGCGCGTGCTTGATTCGGTGTGGCGCTCGCAGTTCGGGCCCATCGTGACGATGCGACTCGGCTTGCTCCGGCGGCGACGTTTGGCTCATGGCAGCAGCGCGATTTGACCTATCCCTGTTTCGCGAAGCGGCCGAGCCCGGCAACTCAAGGCCACCCAATCTCGCCTCGCGAAGAGAACAACCACGCCAGCCAGCCAAGCCTGGCGGAGCGAGACAGCCCGACAACACGACGCCGCCCAGCCTCGCCTCGCCTCGCCTCGCGAAGCAAGACACCCCACAACGCATCTCGGCTTGCCCGACAACGCAAGTTGGCTCACGCCGGCAACGCAACTCAACCCACTCCTACCGCACAGAGCGAGCCAGCCCAACACACAACGCCGCCCCAGCCCGCCTCGCCTCGCCTCGCCTCGCGAAGCAGGACACCTCACATCGCGTCTCGGCTTGCCTCGACAACGCGCGTTGGCTCACTCCCGCACGAAACCCAACCCACTCCGACCGCCCGATCGAGCCACCAACAACACAACGCCGCCCAGCCCCGCCTCGCGAAGCAACCCACCCCACAACCCACCGCCACTGGGCGTCCGAAACAGAACCCTCCTCCCCACTCCCCCTTGGTTCCCCACCACACAAGCCACACCTTCCCCCACAACAAAAACGCAACGGGCCCTCCCAACTGCGGAAGACCTCCCACCCCCTCCCCTTCCCCTCCCGGCTCCCCGACAAGAAGCCTCAGCGCGGTTCGGGGCTGGTTGTCAAGGTACTCTTTCCAGCCTTGACAACCAGCCCCGAACCGTAGCCATAATTGTCGGCTTCGGGGAGCTCTCGCCAGGTGCTTTTGTCTTTTCGCCGTTAGGCGAATCTTTAGACCCACAAGAGAAAAGAGCCGCCTAACGGCGGAAGAGATATGCACATATCACCACCCCGATTTTTCTATCGTTCTACGGTGCTCACTTTGTGTCAAGGCTGGAAAGAGTACCTTGACACAAAGCGACCACCGTAGAGAAGGTAAAGAATCGGGGGGCCGCCGGGGGAAAGGATGTTGAAGGAGTTTTCGTTGCCGTTTGGGTGGGGTGTTGCCGATGCAACGGCGTCCGCGCGGCCGAGCAGATGGCTGGGACCGTCAGCCTTCGTCCTCGTCCTCGAACCAGTCGCCGATGTTCTTCCAGGCGAACTCCAGCAGCCAAGACTCGTCGCCAGAAAGCCACCCGCCACCAGCAATGATGACCTTGTCGCGGGAAACAGTCAGCGTCTGATAATGGCAGGAAGGGGAACCATCGCGGTATTCAACTTGGTAAGTCCCATTGGGTCTGTACCAGATTTGCCAATAGGTGTTCTCGACACCACCATCAAGAATCAAGTGGCCGCCGCGCGGCAAGACCTCCATGACGGCGGCGACGTTGTCCCCGGTCGGGTTCTCCACGTTGAGGCCCGTGGATGTCTGCATCGTGACCAAGGTGATCACCTCTCCGGTAGGCGAGCCGAAGGATATCGTCACGACGAGCGTTGACTGCGTCACGGCAACCACAACCCAACCCCCACCCGGCCGAGGCTGCCTCGCCAGCTAGCGTGGCCCGTATGGAGATCGACCTCAGCACCCGCGGCGAAGAGTTCCGGGCTTTCTGGACCGAGCGGAGGCTCGCCTCCCTCACGACAGTCCGGCCGGATGGCACGCCGCACGTCGTGGCTGTGGGGGTCACCGTCGACTTCGAGGCCGGTGTGGCCAGGGTCATCACGTTTTCCGACTCCCACAAGGCGCGCCTGGCCGAGGCGGCGGGTGAAGGCGGCGTGGCGGCGGCGGTCTGTCAGCTCGACGGGCCCGTGTGGTCCACGCTGGAAGGGCGAATGGTCCTCCGCGACGACCCGGAGGCCGTCAAGGACGCGGAGGATCGGTACGCCGCGCGGTACCGGCAGCCGAAGCCCAACCCCAAGCGGGTTGTGTTGGAGATCCGGATCAGGCGGGTCATCGGCAACGCCTAGGCGCGGGCGTGCACCAGCCAGGTGTACTCCGCGATCAGGGCGGCAAGATCCGTGTCCTCGCCGGCGGCGGCCAGCTGCTGGTGCCCGACGAGCATTGCCAGGCCGAGGGCGGTGAGGGTGCGGGCGAGGGCGGCGTCCCCCACCAGGCCCTTCACGGCGCGCCCCACGGTTCGGAGGCGGGCGTCGTCCACGCGTTTCTGGGCGGCTCGCACGGCCTCGTCGTTCGCGGCCCAGGCGCGGATCGCCGCTTCGGCCTTGTGGTGCAGGCCGAGGGTGAGCTCCATCAACGCCGCGAAATCGGCGGCGGGGCCGGACTGGCCGAACGAGCCCGAGGCCAGGATCAAAACCTGCCGGTTCTCCCAAAAGCCCAACAAGTCCTCGACGAAAGCCGACCAGCCGCCGAAATGGTGGTAAAAGGAGCCACTGGTCACGCCCAAATCGCGGCACAGACGGCCGACGTTCAGGCCGGCGAAACCGTCGCCGGCCAACACTGCCAAAGCCGACTCGAAGTATTGTTCCCGGGTCACCGCGGCCATCAGACGTTGCGGTCCCGATCCCGCCAATAAGGCTCACGCAGAGAACGCTTCAGGATTTTCCCCGTCGCGTTGCGGGGCAATGCTTCGAGGACGTCGACGCTGCTCGGGCACTTGAAGTGGGCCAGGCGCTCGCGGCAGAACTCCAGCAGCTTGTCCACGTCGAGGACCTCGCCCGGCACCGGCGCGATCACGGCCTTCACCTGCTCGCCCCACCGATCGTCCGGCACGCCGATCACGGCGACCTCCGCGACGCCGGGGAACTCGGCCACCACGCGTTCCACCTCGGGCGAATAGACGTTCTCACCGCCGGTGATGATCATGTCCTTCACGCGGTCTTCCAGAAACACGAACCCGCCGTCGTCGACGCGGCCGACGTCGCCCGTGCGCACCCAGCCGGCGACGATCGTCTCGGCGGAGGCCTCGGGTTTGCCCAGGTAGCCGGACATCCGCTGGTCCGTGCGGATCCACACCTCGCCCGAGTCGGCGTCCTCCAGGGTCGCCGGGTCGACGATCCGCACCTCGACACCGGGCACGGGGGTGCCGGCCGAAGCCAGACGCTCGGGGCGGGACGCGTCGCGGTGGGCGGCGCCGTCGAGCGTGGTGACGGCGCCGGAAAGCTCCGTCATGCCGTACACCTGCACGAACTCCATGTCCGGCCATGCGGCCAGCGCCGTGCGCAGCAGCGGAAGCGGCATCGGGGAAGCGCCGTAGCCGAGGTACTTCAGGCGCGAGAAGCCGGCGATCGCCTGCTCGCCCGCCTGCACGATCGCGCCGACCACCGCCGGCACGAGGAACGCGTGCGTCGCCCCGGCGGCCAGGGCGCCGAACAACGACGGGGCGTCCGGCTCGCGGGTCATGATCGTCGGCAGGCCGGTGAGGAAACCCAGGATGGCGTAACAGGTTCCGCCGACGTGGAACAACGGCATGGCCACGAGGTTCTTGTCGCCGTCCGCCATGGGGAACGCCGTGCCCACCGCGATGCCGTGCGTCAGCACGCTGCGGTGAGTCAGCACGGCACCCTTCGGAAAGCCCGTGGTGCCACTGGTGTACATCACGAGCACACCGTCGTCCTCGGCGACCGGCGGCAAGTCCACAGAGGACGGATCACCGGCCGAGACAAGCGCCTCGAACGCGTCGGATTCCCCGCCCACGACAACGAACCGCCGCAGAGCCGGCAGCCGGTCGCGGATTCCCTCCAGAACGGGCAGCAGCTCCGCCCCGACGAAAACGATCTCCGCACCGGAATCCGCGAGAATGTAAGCCAGTTCGTCCGGCGAGAGCCGCCAGTTCGCGATCGCGTTGGCCGCCCCCAGGGCCGCCACGGCGAAGGACACCTCGAGGCACGCCGGGTGGTTCTTGTCCACGAACGCCACCCGCTCGCCGCGCCCGACGCCTTCGGCCGCCAGGGCCGCGGACAGCCGCCGCACGCGGTCGTCGAACTGGGCCCAGGTCCGCGTGACGCCGCCGAAGGTCACCGCCGGCTCGTCGCCCCGCTCGCGCGCCCAGTGTTCGAGAACGTCTCCCAGCAGGCGGAAGTCGGGACGGTCGTCGACAGCCACGTGTGGCTCCCTTCGCAGGCACCAGCGCCATAGAGTGCTCTATGGTGCGACGCCGAAACCCCGGCCGTCAACACCCCGGCCAGGGGAAACCCGCTCAGGCGAACAGCGCCAGCACCCCTTCGGCGCTGCGCACCACCACGTGCGCAGCCGCGCGCTCGGCCGGCGGGCGGTCCTGCCGTTCGGCCTCGTGCCGCCACCGCAGCACGGCGTCGGCGCCGGCGGCGTAGACCTCCCGGGGATCGGACTCGAAGTCGAGGCCCAGCCGTTCCTCCGGCGTGGTCCCCTGCGCCCCCAGCAGCCGCACGGCCTCGTCCGCCGGTTCGCCGGACAGCGCGGTCCGGCCGCCGCGGATGTCGGCGATCAGGCGCAGCTCCGTGAAGTCGTGGGCGGTCGCCGCGAAGCGCTCCACCCGCGCCTCCAGCCGGTCGCTGCCCGGCCGCGGTTCGTTCTGCAGCACGGCTTCCAGCCGCACCACCGCCGTCCGCGCCTTCAACGCTTCCGCGCGCGCCGCGAAGCACCCCGCGACGGTGTCCCGCAGCTCGCCCAGACCACTGCGCCGCACGAGCTCCGTGGACAGCTTCACGCGGCTGTCGCTGCCCGTGCGGATCAACGTCAGCGCCAGCTTCACCCCGAACAACCCGAACCGCGAAACCAGCGACCGCCGCGTGTCCACCGAAACGGGACCGGGGAACGCGGGATCGGTGAACGCGTCCACCGACAGCAGGTAGCGCTCCAGCTCCTCGCGCGGCACGGCGGCGAACGCGGCCAGCAGCTCGAACTCGTCGTCGGTGAACGCCCGGGCGCCGTACGCGAGCTGCGCGGCCACCGCGATCACGCCCTGCGCCCCGCTGCACAACGGGTCCTCGCGCCACGCCCGGCGGGCCAGCTGCTTGGCCGTGAGCAGCGCGTCGATGCGGCCCGCGCCCGTCTCGTCGGCGCGCGCGAGCACCAGGACCGTGTCGACGGCCGTCTGCCGCGCGAACGCCGAGCGCGCGGCCGGGTGCGCGCTCGCCAGCTCGTCGGGCTCGAGGTGGCGCAGCAGCCGCACGGTCGCGTCGGTCAGCACCGCGGCCGACGGGTCGTCGACGAGCGTCAGGTCGCGCAACGACCGCGTCTCGCCGAGCGCCGCCGCGAGCGTCGACTTGCCCGTGCCCGGCGCGCCGGTGATGCCGACGCGCAGCGGTTCGTCGAGGTGGTTCAGAGCTTCGTGCAGCGACGCGGCCGCGCGCGGGCTGTCGCGGTACAGACCGCAGGCTTCGGCCAGCAGGCCGCGGACGTCCTCGGTCACGCCGGCAGCTCCCTCGGCGCCCGGCCCGCGAGCACACCCAGCTCGCCGGCGCGCTGGTGCAGACCGGCGAGGCGCTCGATCTCGCGGCGCAGCTTGACCATCCGCCGTTCCCGCTCGGCCGAGCCGGCGATGATCGTCTCGCGTTCGCGCGCGAGCTGGTCGGCCAGCTCCTCGGCCAGCGCGGTGAAGTGGTCGCGCAGTTTCCGCTGCACGCCGCGGATCGCGTCTCGGCATTCCTTGGAGAACCGCAGGAAGACGTCGTCGACGTGGCGCTGCGCGGTCATCTTCGCCACAGCCTGGCGGCGCTGCAGCCGCATGCCGCCCTCGTCGCTGATCGTCTTCGCCGCGAAGGCCGCGCCCGCACCGAGCGAGACGGGGTTGATCAGCGGCAGCCCCGCGAGGCTCGTGACGAGGCCGAACATCAGCACACCGCCGTAGGAACCGCGCAGACCCGTGAACAGCTTCTGCCCGATCTTGAACCCCTCGATGCGCGGCTGGCGGACGTCGGCGATCAGCTCGGCGCCCGACTCCCCGAGCCGCAGGTCGTGCAGGTCGTACTGCGCCCCGAACGCCGCGGCGACGGCCTGCGCGATCCACTCCGCGCGGTCGGCGGTGAAGTTGTAGTTCGTCTCCACGGCCTCGGCGAGCGTCTTGTCGAGCCACGGCCCGAACTCGTCCCACACCTTCACCGGGTCACCCTTGTCGAAGGTCTCGTCGATGGTCTCGACGATCTTGCGGGTGCGCTCGCGCAGGTCGTACTCGGCGTCGGACTGCAGGTCGGCGATCTCGTCGGCGAGCAGGTTCTGCCAGCGGGTGTTGCGCTTGCGCAGCTCGTCGGCCTTGCGCTGCGCCCGGTGCAGCAGGGTCGTCTGGTCCACGCCCGCGTCCTGCCCGGCGAGCTCCGCGCGGGCCCGCAGCGTCTCCACGAGCTCCGCGGCCGCCGCGCGCACGCTCAGGGCGGCCAGCACGGCGCTCGTGTGCTCCGGCGGCCGTGCGGCCTGCTCCGCGATCCACGCGAGCAGCGCGGGGAAGCCGGAGCGAGTGTTGAGGTCCTGGTCCCCTGCCTTCGCCGCGGCCATGCGCACGGTGGCCGACACGGGCAGCACGGGCGAGTCGATGCCGGCGCCGGCCAGCAGCGCGCGGTCGCGTTCGGCGACGGCGCGCCAGCTCGGGCTGGCGTCGATCTTCGTCAGGGCAAGCACGACGTGGGGGCACCACGTGCGGACGTGGTGGGCGAGCGCGACTTCCGCTTCGCCGAGCGGGGTGGTGGCATCGGAGACGAGCACAACAGCGTCGGCATCGGCCAGCACGTCGAGGGCGGCGGCGGTGCGCGGCGAACGCGGGTCGCCGATCGCGGGGGTGTCGACGAGCACGAGGCCCCCCGAAAGCAGTTCTCGCGGCACGCCGACCTCCACGCGGCGCAGCGAGCCAGGGGGGCGCGCGCCGACTTCACCGGTGAGGCGTTCGACCGGCACGGGCACGCGCTCGTCGGCGCGGCCGACGAGCGTGGCGGTGGGCTGGGCGGAGTAGCCGATCTCCACCGGCACGGCGGGAGTCGCGGCGTCGCCGACGCTGCAGACGGGTGCGTTGAGCACGGCGTTGACCAGGTAGCCCTTGCCCTGCTTGGGAAAACCCAGCACGGCGATACGGGTGACGCCCGGCGGACGGTCGCGGCGCCGGCGCAGGCGCTGCACCAGGTCTTCGCGGCCGTGGGACCGGCAGGCGTCCAAGGTCTCGTCGAGCACTTCGAGCCAAGCGGGAGCGGTCACGTCGAAGGAGTGTCCCCCGTGCACGAGGAGTGAGCGAACCGGGTGGTGGCTCCGCGGTCGCACCCAGACCGCGGAGCCACTCCGTCAAAGCAGGTGAATCACAGGTGCAGGTCGAGCCCGGCGCCGCCGTGGCTGGTCTCCGCACCGGCCTGGAGGTCGAGGCCCAGCGTGTGCTGGCCCAGGTCCGTGACGGTCGAGACGGTGTCGTGCACCGCGCCGAGGCCCGCGTCGGTGCCCGCGTGCGCGTCGGTGCCCGTGTGCGCGTCGGCGCGCTCGCCGCCCAGGTCCGGAACGACCGAGTGCGTGAGCCCCTGAACCTCGTTGGTCACGCCGCCCACGGCGTGGTCCAGGCCGCCGAGGCCGTTGGTGAGGTTGCCCACCTGGTCGGTGACGGAGCCCGCGAGGTCGCTGACGTGACCCTCGACGCCGGTGGCGGACTGGGCGAGGTTGCTCGTGAGGCCACCCACGGGGGCCATGGCGCCACCGGCGACCGGCAGGTCGCTCGCGTGCAGCGGCGCGGAGCCGTCGACCGCACCGGTGACCTGGCCGGCGACGTCCTGGACCTGCGCGACGGCGCCGCTGACGGCGCCGGCGTCGAGGCCGCCCGAAAGGTCGTTGACCAGACCGAAGGCGCTGGTCGGGTCCTGCGCGAGGGCGGTGACGCCCGCGGCGGTGTTCTGCAGGTCGGTCACGCCGGACAGCGCGCCGACGGCGGGCAGCTCGCCCACGACGGGGAGGTCGCCCACGGCGGGCAGCTCGCCGACGGCCGGCAGCGCCGGCAGACCCGGGACGGCGGGCAGCGCCGGGACCGAGAGGCCGTCGACGCCGGGCAGGCCCAGCGACGCGGTCAGCGCCTGCAGCTGCTCGATGGCGCCCTGGGGGCCGTCGGCGAGGACGCCGGTGAGGTCGCCCGCCTGCGGGAGGTTGCCGAGCGAGCCCAGGTCGTCGACCGGGATGTAGTCGAGCACCAGCGGCATGACCTCGTGCACGTCGGCGGCGCTGATGTCGCCGAGACCGGCGGCCTGCAGCGCGGCCTGCGGGTCCTGCGCGAAGGCGGCCAGCGACATCGGGTCGCTGAGCAGGTTGAGCGTGAAGTCGTGCAGGGTCTGCACCGGGTCCATGTGGGGATCTCCAGAGGTGTTGATTACGGGGGATTGGCCCGGCCGTCCCCGGCCAGGTTGCCGATGAAGGTAGAGACGGGACTCCCGGCCCACATCGGGGTTCACTCCCAGTTGTCGCGCGTTGCGCCGTTAGGGGGTCGGCGGCTCCTCGTTAGGGAGCGGGGGTGACCCGTCGACCCGTCAGTGGGGTTAAAACCGACATTCGCCCGGCGATCGTGACCCGAACGCGTGAGGATGATCGGGGGCCCCGGGGTTCGGCCGTGAACCGCTCCGGAACGCCCCCTCGAAACCGGCTCCACACCCCTGTTCACGTCGGCGTTCACTAACAGTCGCAGCTCACTCAGCCGTTAGGGGGTCGATATGAGATCGTTAGGGAGTTACGGGCTCATCCGTTCGGGGGCTCGGTTGGGTAAATCCCACCCGCCCTTGCCCGGATGACCCGAACGGGTGAGGATGGCGTACCCCTAGGGGGCGGATTGCTCTCCTTGGCCCGCCCCGGTGCGACGAAGGGAGGAAGCGGCGTTGCCCTATGTGCTCGGCATCGATGTCGCCCACACCCGGACCCACGCCGCCACCCGCCGCAAGCTTGCCGACGGCTGGGGCGCCCCCGAACCGCTGTGGCTCGGCGAGAGCTCACCGGCCGCGGCCACGGCGTTGTTCCTGGACGATGAGGGTTACCTGCTCACCGGCGACGCCGCGGCGCGCGCCGGAACGAGCGTTCCGTCTCGGTTGCTGACCGGGTTCCACCGCCGCATCGGCGACGACGTTCCCGTGTTCGTCGGGGGCGAGCGGTTCTCGCCGGAGTCACTCACCGCAGTCCTCGTCGAGGGCATCGCGGAGCACGCGGGTGCTCAACTGGGAGGAGCACCGCGCCACCTCGTCGTCACCCACCCCGGTGATTGGGGCGACTACCGGCGTGACCTTCTGCGACGAGCGCTGGGGCAATCCGGCTTCGCCGCCGTGACCTTGGTGCCGAGTTCGATCGGCGCCCTTCATGCCCACCTGCCCGATCCCGGCGCCGGCGACCGGACGGCCGTGGTGTGCGACTTCGGACCCGACGGCGTCACGGTCACGCTGGCCACGGCGTCCGGCGCGGGCGGCTGGGTCGCGCGCACGAGCACCGAGGGCGTGGCGCCCGCGGCGGCCGTGAGCACGGCTTTCGCGCTCGCCCACGGGATTTCGGTGCTGCCCGAGCAGCTGGCGGGCATCGTGTTCTCCGGCGAACCCGGCCCGGGCGTGCTTCCGGGCCGGTTGCCGTGCCCCGTGTTCGCCTCGCCCCAGCCCCCGCTCACGGCCGCGTTCGGAGCCAGTAGCCTCGCCGCTCAACGGATGAGCCCGCCCGCCCGGCGGGAGCAGCCCGTCGCCGAGACGACCCTGATCCCCAAGGTCGACTCGGTACCCGAGCTCACCGAGCGGCCCTCCCCGCCGCCGGTGGACATCACGCCCTTCGAGCTCCCCGAGCCCGAAGGCGCCGCGAAACTGCTCCGCCGGTGGCGTCCCCTCGCCGCCGCGGCAGCGGTGCTCGCGATCGGTTCCTCGGTCCTGATCGCCGCTCTCTCCTCCCACGAAGCCACGGCGGACAAGGGAACCGCCCCGGCCCACCCCGCGTCCCTCACGTCATGCGCCCGCCCGGGCGCGGCCCCCACCGGTGAAGGTCACTGTTGAACGCACTGCTGGCGAAAACCGGCACCGACGCCGTCCACCCCGTTGCCCGGCTGCTCCTCGCGGAGCTGGCGGCTGCCTCCGAGACGCCCGCGCGGCTCGTGGTCGTCGCGCCCGGCGGCTACGGCAAGACCACGTTGCTCGGCGCACTCGAGTCCGGCTGCCGCGAGGCCGGCGTCGACGCGACGCTGGTCGACGACGCCGACCAGCTCGGCGAAGACGACCTGGCGAGACTGACGTCGCTGGCGGGACCGGTCGTGCTGGCGCACCGGCCGAACCCGCGTTCGGAAGCGTTGCGCGTGTTGGCCGAGCCCTTTGCCCGGCAGGTGGCCTTGCCGCCGCTGGACGCCGACGAGGTCGGCGCGCTCGCGCGGCAGCTCACGGGCCGGCTCGTCGACGGGACGGCCGCGGCTGCGTTGCACTCCCGGACCGGCGGCGTGCCGCGGCTGGTGGAGCGGGCGGTGACCGAGCAGCTCGGCGAGTTCCGGGCCGAGCTGGCGGAGCTCGACGACGACGTGCTGCGGTACTTGATCGCGGCGGAGGCCGGGGCCGGGCGCAATCTCGACCTGCTGTGCGCCTTGCTGGAGCTGGCGCCGGACCGGTTGCCGGAGGTCGTCGACGGTGCCCGGGCGACGGGGCTGCTCGACGCGAACGACGAGTTGCTGCCGGTCGCCGCGGAGGCCGTGCGGACGTACGGGCCACCGGCACGCCGGCTGACGGTGTTGCAGCAGCTCGTGGAGATCCAGCTGCGCGGCGGGTTGCCCGTGCTGGAGCTGGCGAAGTCGTTGCTGGACACGGGAAGTTCGGGCGCGAGCGCGGCGGCCGCGTTCGCCGCGGCGGCCGGCGAGGCCCTGCCTGGAGACGCGAAGCTGGCGGCGCGGCTGTTCGCAGCCGCCGCCGACGCCGGCGCGCGCGACACGGCCGTGACCACGGGGTGGGCGCGAGCGGCGGCGTTGTCGGGTGACCTCGACACGGCGCTGCGCCTGGGTGACGGGATGTTGAGCGGCGACGATCCCGAGGCGCGGGCCGCGGGGGCGGAGATCGCCGCGACGGTACTGGCGCACCGGGGTGAGCTGGCGCGGAGTGCGGAGCTCTACCGGTGGGCCGCGGCGGCGGACGCTTGCGCGCCCGGTGACGGTGACGGGCCGGATCTGACGGCGTCGACCTGGGGTGCGCCCCGGACCACGCCCGGACACAACGCGCCCGTGCCTGGTGAGGCTTGGGCGCCTTCGTGGACCAACGCCCGCGGGCCCGAGGTGTACCGGTGGGCCGGGCGCGGGGCCGCGAACGCGTTCGCCGCGATCGCGCTCGCCGGCTCCGGACAGCTGGCCGCGGCGCGCAACCTCGTGGACGCGCCCGTGCCCGGGGTGGCGCCGACGTTGTTCGCGGGGGCCGTGGCGCGGACGGCCGACGGCATCGTCGACTCGGTGAGCGGGCAGGGCGCGGACACGCTCTCGGCGCTCGTCGGCGCGGCCGCGATGCTCGAGCCGGCCGCGACGGGCGCGCCGCTGCCGGACAGCCCGGCCGCGCTGGCCGCGCTCGTCGGACTGCACTCGGGTGAGCTGGGGCTCGCCGAGTCGGTGCTGGACCGCGCGCTGGCCAGCGGCGTCGGCGGCGACCTCCTCACCGCGCGGCACCGGCTGTTGCTCGGCTGGGTCGCGATGACCAGCGGGCACCTCACCGCCGCCGCCGAACACCGCGACGCCGTGGCGGGCACCCGCCTCGAAGCCCGCGACGAGCTCTTCTTCGCGACGCTCGAACTCGGCCTCGCCCGGCGCGCGAGCGACCTGGTGGGGCTGCAGCAGTCGTGGGACCGCGCGTACCAGGCGTCGATGCGGCAGCAGACCGACCTGTTCACCCTGCTGCCGCTGGGCGAGCTGGCCATCGCCGCCGCCCGCACCGGCGCGCACGCGAAGCTCACGCGCCAGCTGCGCCACGCCCACGCCATGCTCGGCGAACTCGGCAACCCTCCACTGTGGACGGTTTCCCTGTGCTGGCACGAGCTGCACGCCGCCATCACCGTCGAAGACCTCGACACCGCTTCCCACCACTTGGCCGCCCTGACGAGCTTCGCCGGCCACGGCCGTTACCCCGCCGCGCTGGCCCGCGCCGCCACCTGCTGGCTCGCCGTTCTCGGCGGCGCCTTCGACCACGACGAGGTCTCCGCGGCCGCCGCCGAGCTCCACGAGCTCGACCTCTGCTGGGATGCCGCGCGGCTCGCCGGCCAGGCCGCCATCCGCACGTCCGACCGCAAAGCCATGGTCCAGCTCCTCGAAGCCGCCCGCCAGTTCCAGGCCGGCACCGGCCGCCGCGAATCCGCCACCCCGGAACCCGGCGCCGCCCCCGGCCTCAGCACCCTGAGCGAACGCGAGCTCGAAGTCGCGCGCCTCGTCGTCGACGGCCTGACCTACAAACAGGCCGGCAGCAAGCTGTTCATCTCGGGCAAAACCGTGGAACACCACATGGCACGCATCCGGGCCAAGCTGGGTGCCGCGGACCGCCGCGAGCTGCTGGCGACGCTGCGGGAGCTGCTCGCCAAACCCGACTTCTCCTGACGCCGGGGGCAGGCGCGCGTCAGTCGCGGCTGGGGCCGAAGCGTTCCGTCTTGATCGCGTGCGGCGAGTGGCCCAGCGCCAGCAGCGCGTCGGCCACGGTCTCCACGAAGGAGGTCGGCCCGCAGACGTACGAGGTGGGCCCGAAGTCCGCCGGCCAGCCGGCCGTGTTGAGCGTCGCCACGCTGAGGCGGCGGGGAATGCCGGCGGCGCCCTCGGGGAGTTCGCGGGTGTAGACGTACGTGACGTCCAGGCCGGCGTACGGCTTGCGCAGCTCTTCGGCGTAGAAGAGGTCCGCGGGGGTCCGCACGGAGTACACCAGGCGGAACAACGCGCGGCTCCCGGCAGCGCGGCGGGCGCGGATCATCGCCATCAGCGGCACGACTCCGGAGCCGCCCGCCACCAGGAGGACGGGGGCGGGTTCGGTGGGACGCCAGACGAACCAGCCGCCGATCGGGCCGCGGATCTCGACGGGGTCGCCGACGGCGTAGGGGCCCGTGAGGTGCTCCGAGACCTCGCCGCCGGGGACTCGCTGGATCGTCAGCTCGAGGCGGTCACCGTCGGACGGCGCGGCGAGGGAGTAGCTGCGCTGGGCGGTGTAGCCGTCGGGGGCGGTGAGGCGGACGTCGACGTGCTGGCCCGCGAGGTGGCCGGGCCAGCCGGGGACGTCGAACACGAGGGTGCGGGCCGTCACCGTCTCCTGGCGGATCTCCGCGAGGTACGCGACGCGCCAAGCTAGTCGCCCTGATACCGCTGTTCGCGCCATGGGTCTCCGTAGTCGTGGTAACCGGACGACTCCCAGAAGCCCGGCTCGTCCTTCGTCGCAAGTTCCAGGCCGCGCACCCACTTCGCCGACTTCCAGAAGTACAGGTGCGGCACCAGCAGCCGCGCCGGGCCGCCGTGTTCGGGGGTGAGCGGCTTGCCGTTGTACTCGTACGCGATCCACGCCTGCCCGTCGAGCAAGTCGGCCAGCGGCAGGTTGGTGGTGTAGCCGCCGTAGGAGTGCGCGAGCACGTAGTCGGCCTCGGTGTCGAGGTCGCCGATCAGCGTCTCCACGGGCACGCCACGCCAGCGCGTGTCGAGTTTGGACCACTGCGTGACGCAGTGGATGTCCACGGTGAACTTCTCGCTCGGCAGAGAGATCAGCTCGCGGAACGACCACGAGCGCTTCTCGCCCTTCTCCGTGGTGACCGCGAACTCCCACTTGTCCAGGTGCACGCGCTGTGTCGGCCCCGCCGACAGCACGGGGAAGTCCTCCGTGAGGTACTGGCCGGGCGGCAGCCTCGGGTTGCCCCCACGGGCGCGACCGGTGAACCCCGGTGTGATGACACCCATCGCGGACTCCTTTCGCCGGCCATCGAACGCCCAGCGCAGCCTACCCGCGAACGTGCAGTCCGAGCGACGTCACCAGCACTGCCGCTTGTTCAGGCGACACGATGGCGCCGCCGAGCTCGGCGTGCACCGGGTCGAGCGCCGACAGGTCACTCCCCCGCAGCTCGGCGCCGCCGAACTTCACGTCCAGCAGCTCCGCGCCCGACAGGTCGACGTCGGCGAACGTCGACCCCGTGCAGTCCGCGCGCGTGAGATCGGCCTCGCGCATCCGCACGCCCTGGAACGTCGCGCCGCGCAGGTCCGCGCCCGCCAGCCCCGCGAACGACCAGTCGCCCCCGAGCACCTTCATCGGCCGCAGCGCGCACTCGGTGAACCGGCTGCCGACGAGCTTGCACCCGCTGAACTCCGCGTCGAACAGGTTGCAGCGCGTGAAGCTGCAACCGGTGAACGCCGTGTCCACGTGCTTCGACGCGTTGAAGCGCACGTTGCCGAACACGCAGTCGACGAACGAGACACCGCGCGTGACGGCCTCGGTGAGGTCGACGTCGTGGAAGTCGCACCGCTCGAACCGGCGCCCGGTCAGCTCCTCGGCGTACCAGTCCTCGCGGCGGAAGGTCAGCTCGGTTTCGGCAGGCTCAAGGGTGTCGGGCACGCGGCCAGGCTAGCCGCCGCGCGCCGGTGATCGGCCAACCGGCGCAATTCGGCCGGCGACGCGTTTCACCGTCACCCGGAAGTGGGAATTAACCAGCATGTCCAGATGGCGAACTTCCACCAGAACCAACACGGCAGCACGGGTGATCACCGGAATCGGCGCGTTGTTCGCGTTCATCGAGGTGCTCTACCTGGTGATGCTGCTCGCCGGCGCGAACGCGGCGAACGGCTTCTTCATCTTCATCCGATCATTGGCCGACCCGCTCGCACTGTTCTTCCCCGGCCTTTTCCCGGTGAGCAACCCCGACCTCGCGGTCATCCTCAACTACGGCCTCGCCGCGGTGTTCTGGCTGGTCGTGAGCGGGATCATCGCGCGGCTCGTCGCCCGCTGACCCGTTTTCCGCCCGGTCAAACGTGTTTTCCGCCAATTCCGGCGAAAGCGCGGTGAACACCACAACCGGAAGCGCCCGGTTATCGCGCCCCCTACGATGTCCGGGTGACCGAAGGCAGATGGTTCGAGGGCTGGCCCGAAATCGCGGGCCTCGCCGCCGCGGCGGGTCGTTCCCTGCTGCCGAACGTGCCCGCCACGCCGGCGGCCCTCGCGCGCACGGTCACCGAACAGCTCGTCGGCCGCCGTCTCACGGCGAAGGCCAACGGCGGCGAAGCCCGCTTCACCCTCACCGGACTCGACTACCCCGCCGATTCCCTGCGCCTGGCCACCGGCCGCCTCGGCGACGTACGCCTGTCCGCCGCGGACGTCGAGTGGCCGACGTCCGCGACGAGCACCATCCCGCTGCGCCGCGTTGTCCTGCTGGCCAAGGACGTCCGCCTGCGCAGCCTGCCGACCCCCGCCGTGGTTCCCGGTGAGGTCGAGCTGGACCTCACCGTGCCCGGCAGCGTCGTGCGGGAACGCGTGGCGCAGGCCCGGCCGGACCTCGTCGCGACCCCGCACGAGGACGGGTTCCAGGTGCGCTGGGCCAAGCGCCCCGGCTGGGGCCGGCTCACGCTCACGCCCGCCGTCGCCGCGGACGCCGTAGTGCTGACTCCGACGACCCTCCACATCGGACAGCGGGAGTTCCGCGCCCCGAAACGGATCCGGCCCGTCGTGCTGCCGCTGCCCGAGCTGCCGAAGGGACTGCGGCTCACCGCCGTGCGGCCGGCCGAAGACGAGCTCGTGCTCCGCACCGTCGCCGACGAGTGGCCCGAGCGCCTCTCCCGCGTCCCGCTGCCCGACCTGCTGGCCTGGCTCACGACGGCCGCGCTCACACTTACCTTGCCCCGGTTCCGGTAGCCCCTCAGGACCACGCCACCGGCAGGGAATGCACGCCGTACACGAGCATGTCCGTGCGCAGCGGCACTTCGTCGGCGGGAATCGCGAGGCGCAGCTCCGGCAGACGCGCGACCAGCTCCGCCAAGCCCACCCGGAGTTCCGAACGCGCCAGCTGCTGCCCGAGGCACTGGTGCACGCCGTGCCCGAACGCCAGGTGCGGTGTGCGCGGACGCTTGAGGTCGAGTCGTGCCGGCTCCGGCCAGTGCTCGGCCTCGCGCTTGGCCTGCGGCACCGAGATCAGCACGGTGTCGCCGGCGGGGATCGTGACACCGCCGACTTCGAGGTCCTCGGTCGCGACGCGGTTCGGTCCGATGTGGATGATCGACAGGTAACGCAGCAGCTCGTCGACGCCGTTGTCCAGTACGGACGGGTCTTCGCGCACGAGAGCCAGCTGGTCCGGGTGTTCGAGCAACGCGAAAGTGCCCAGCGCCAGCATGTTCGCCGTGGTCTCGTGACCGGCGCCGAGCAGCACGGTCGCGATGTCGACGAGTTCCTGCTCGGTCAGCGCCGGGTCGGCGTCGCCGTGGATCAGGCCGGACACGAGGTCGTCGGCCGGGTGCTCACGCTTGTGCGCCACCAGCTCGCGCATGAACGCGTAGATCGACTCCGAGGCCTTCGCCCGCTCCTCGTCGCTCTTGGTCAGGTTGAGCGCGATCCCGGTGTGCTCCTGGAACTCCGCGCGGTCCGCGTAGTCCACACCCAGCAGCTCGCAGATCACCAGCGAGGGCAACGGCAAGGCGAACGCGGGCACGACGTCGCCCTCGTTCCCGGCCGCGCGCATGGCGTCGAGGTGCTCGATCGAGATCTCGCGGATCCGTTCCTCCAGCAACTGCATGCGCCGCACGGTGAACTGGCCGGTGAGCAGCCGGCGCAGCCGCGTGTGCTCGGGCGGGTCCATGAACAGGAACCGGCCGTCCTCGCGCTGGGCCACGTCCACGGGACAGCGCGCCTCGCCGACCTCTTCGGGGCGCAGGTCCATCGCGCTGCGGTTGCGCACGTTGTCGGAGCTGAACCGGGTGTCGGCCAGCACCGCGCGGGCCTGCTCGTAGCCGGTGACCACCCAGGCGTGCGCGCCGTTGAGCAGCTCGACCCGCGACACCGGCGCCTTTTCCGCGAGCACGGCGGGCGGGTCGAACGGGCACTTGCCGCGCCGCAGCATCTCCGGCGGGACAGGGCGGCGCATCGTGGGCGGTTTCGTGGCGGACATCAACGATCCTTCCGGGTGGTGGGGACACGCGGGGCGGTCAGCAAACCGGTGAGCGCGTCGGTCAGGGCCTCACCGACCAGCGCCCAGTCGGCGGGCACGCCGGTGGTCGCGGCGAGCCGCTCCTGCTCCGCGCACGTGTGGATCACCGCGACGCGCGCGGTTTGGCTCCGTAGAGCCGATTCGGCCGCCGGCAACGGCGTCACGTGTGCCCACACCGCGGCCGTGCCCTCGACGAACTCGACGGCCAGCACCGGCTCGACGCCCTCGACGTCGAGCAGCGCCGGATCGGTCACGACCTGCGCCAGGAACCGGGCGCACCAGCTGGGGTTGCCGAGGCTCGCGAGGTGCTCGGTGTAGGGCAGCACGAGGCTGGCGACGTGGTCACGTGGCCGCTTCGACCGCCGGACGGCCGCCACGCGTTCCTGGGCCCGCGCGGCGATGGGCTCGACGTGCGAACGCGTGATGGCCCGGATCAGGTCCTCGCGCGTGCCGACGTGATACGCCAGCGCGGAGTTGTTGGCCTGGCCGGCGGCTTCCACGATCTGGCGGTTGGACACCTGCGCGAGCCCGCGTTCGGCGAAGAGCCGTTCTGCCGTGCGCAGGAGCAGCTCGCGCGTCGCCTCGGCCTGTTCCCGGCGCGAACTCGTCTCCACTGCACGCTCCTCCGTAAGACGATCTTCTTACGAAGCTAGTGCTAAGACACGTGTCTGACAACCACCCGGTCGGAAATTCCCCGGACCGGTGCTAGGAGTCTTCGCCGAGGTAGCGCGTGTGGTCCTCCTGGCGGTTCACGTCGGCCGAGTAGTACTCGCCGGCGAGCTTCTCGGCCTTGCCCCGCAGGAGGTCCAGCTGCTTCGCGAGCTCGTCCTCCGCGCTCGTGCCGTCCGCGTCCCGCCGGGAGGCGAACCAGCGCGGCAGGTTCAGGTACGTCTCCACCGACAGCGGCAGGTCCGTGCGCGCGAGCAGCAGCACGCGGTACTGCAGGTCCGGCGTCGAGGCGAGGCGCAGCGGGTCCTTCAGCAGGTCGGACAGCACCTCGGCGACGTGGCGGACACCGTCCACAGCGGACGGTGGCAGGCGCCCGGCGTGGCCGGACACCGTCTGCACCAGCGCCTCCAGCGACGAGCGCACCTGAGCCGCCTCCACGGTCGGGTCGACGACGAGCCGCACCTTCTCCGGCGGCGCGAGCAGCGCGCCGGCTGTGTAGAGCACGGCCATGACCACGAACATCAGCCACAGCGGGCCGATCACCCCGACCGCGTACAGCACGAGGCCGATCAGGCCGCCGACGCAGCCGGCGATGTTCTTGGTGGAGCCGAACCAACGCCTCATTGGTACCCGCGAATCTCCTGGAAGACACTGGACAGCTGGGTGTTGCGGGCGTCGAAGACCTTGCCGCCGGTCATCGTGGCGACCTGCGTGAGCTCGTCGCCGCTGCCCTCGCCGAACAGCACCGTGAACACCGGGATCTGCTTCATCGCCGCGGGCAGCGACGCGAAGGCAGACTTGAAGCCGTCGAGGTTCGAGCCGCTCTCGTTCTCGCCGTCGGTCATCAGCACGATCGAGTTGAACCGGTCCGGGTCCTGGGCCACGAGCGGTTCCATCACCTGGTACGCGCGGTCGAGGCTGTCGTAGATCGCGGTGCCGCCGTCGGCCTGCAGACCTTCGGCGAAAGCCTTGATCTTCGCCAGCTCACCCTGCGGGTTCTGCTCGGGCACGGTGAACGTGACCGGGTTGCCCGGCGCGGTGTTGAACGGCAGCATCGTCACCTCCTCGCGGCTGCGGAACTGCCGGTAGCGGCCGACGAGTGAGTTGTCCGCGCCGGTGAGGCCGGCCAGGGCCGTACGCAGGGCCTGGATGCGGTCACCCTGCATCGAGCCCGACGTGTCGAGCACGTAGAGCGTGCGCGACGGGCGGCGGATCTTGCTGAAGTAGGCCGAAAGCAGCGCGTCGACGGCCTGCTGCGTCGCCGGGAACGGCAGCTCGACCAGGTCGTGGGGCACGAACTGCGCGCCGAGCTGCACCCCCGGCACCACCGGGCGCCGCTGCGTGACCTGCATGATCCGCCGCTGCACGTCGGGCGTGCGCAGGTAGTCGGTGAGCCGCTGGTGCGCGTCGCGCGCGTCGTTGCTCGCGCTGGTCAGCAACGTGAGCGGGTAATCGGCGGTGACGACACCGTCGCTGGGGTAGATCAGCTTCATCGGCTGCGGCAGCTTGCCGGAGGAGTTCATCGACAGCAGCACGGACTCGTAGTTGACCAGCCCGTCGACCTTCGCCCCCGGGTCCTGGCCGGTCGCGCGCCGCTGGAACGCGTCGGAGAGCCAGCCCGACGAGCCGGCGGACATCACCTGCGCGCTGAAGAACTGCGTGAGCTGCGGCGTGACGGCGGTGATCTGCTGCGCGTCGATCGCCGTGCCGGAGTGTGCCAGCGCGGACGCGACGCCCACCAGCGCGGAGAAGCCGGAGTTGGACGCCGACGGGTCGGTCATCCCGTAGGTGAACTCCTTCTTGCCCGCGGCCGCGGCGATGTCACCCCACGTCGGCGCCTTCTTGTCCCACCCGAGCCGCTGCGCGACCGGCTGCGCCAGACCCAGCACCACCGGCGAGCTCATGATCTTCACCTGGTTGCCCAGGCGCTTGGCCGCTTCGGGAATGCCCGCGGGGTAACGGTTCGACGAGAACCACACGGCGTCGTACTTGCCGTCGAGGCTGCCGTTGGCGAGCGACTCGGCGCCCTCCAGCGTGCCGGTGAACGTGAACTTCACCTTCACGCCCGTGGCCTTGGCGGCCTCGTCGAGCACCGGCTGCATGTCGGCGAGCTCGCTGCCCGCGAGGATGCGCAACGTGCCGGCTTCGGGCGGTCCGGCGTCGTCACCGGAGCTCGGATCCGCCGACGAACATCCCGTGACCAGCAGTGCGGCGGCGAGCGCCAGTACCGCAAGTTTTTTCACAGCTCCCCCTCGTGCGAACGGCGCAGCCGGTCTTCGGCGCGCCGCAGCTCGCCGGACAACGATTCCACTGTGGACGCCATGTGCAGCACGGCCTCGGCCTTGAACCCGTCGATCGCGTCGAGGGCCGAGTAGATCCGGTCGAACGAGTCGCGCAGCGTGTCGACGGCGACGGCCGGGTCGCTCGACGCCTTGCGGATCTCCGCACTCTGCGACTCCAGCAGCGCCGCGTTGGCGCGCAGCAACCCGTCGGTGGTCGACTGCAGGGCCGCGACCTCGTCGAGCACGTCGCGCTGGTTGGCCAGCGCCGCGCTCACCAGCAGGGCCACGCGCAGCGCGGAGACGGTGGTGGACACCGCCCGTTCGACGCCGCGGATCAGCTCGTCGTTGGTGCGGCGCACCAGGTCCAGCGCGAGGTAGCCCTGCGCGCTCACGGCCAGCTGCGTCAGTACATCCTGGTGGCGCTGGCGGATCGGGTACAGGATGTCGGCGCGCAACGCGTTGGCGTGCGAGGGATCCGTGAGGTCGAAGACGCCGGCCTGCCGGTCGATCGCCCCGTCCACGGCCTCCGCGAACGCCGCCGCTTCGGCGAGCCGGCCGAGCGTGGCCCAGAGCCGTTCGCGCTCGCCTTTGAGCGCCGCGTTGTCTCGGCGGAGCACGTCCTGGCGGGTGCGCAGCTCGCGGACCAGCGCGTTCACGGGCTCGTTGGCCGCGCGGTAGCGGTCGAGGGCGCGCTTGGCACTCGCGGCGGCCGGGAAGATGCCGAGCAGCTTGCGGCCGGTGATCGGCAGCTTGGCCGGGTCGAGCTCGGCGACCGTGCGGCGCAGCTCGACCAGGCTCGTGGTCACCTGCTGCTGCGGCGAACCGGCGGAGCCGCGCGCGGATTCCAGCGCCTTCGTCGAGCGGTCGAGCATGGTGCCCGCGACCGTGGCCGCCGCGCGCATGTCCGCTTCGCCGACGGCGAGGATCTCGTCGAGCAGCGTGGTGAACTCGGGTGACTTGACGTCGAGTGCTTCCAGGCGCGTGGCGAACTCGCCGGCACGACGGGCGATGTCGGCTCGCGTGTCGTCACCGAGCGCGATCAGCCCGGCGGCGCGCTCCACGGGGACCGCCGCCACCGGCTCCGGCGGGGTGAGGGTGAACTCGTCCATCAGTACTGCTTCTGGATCGCGTCGAGCAGCCGTTCCAGCGTCTCGAACGACGGCGGTTCCACCGTGTCCACGAGATCGGCCGGCACCGGGGCCTTGGCCGCGGCCACGACGTCGCGGAACTGCTGCGGGTTCGTGGTGCGGAACCCGAACGTCGCGGCGAGCTTGCCCAGCTCCGGGTCGGTGGAGAGCAGCTGGCCGACCTTGTCCCCGTTGGGAGAGAAAGGAACCAGCGTGTGCTTCGAGTACACCGTGGGTGCGGTGTAGAGCATCCGCATGTCGGGCCGGATCGAGCCGTCGTGGCGCACCAGGCGATCGACGTACTGCGACTCGTAGATCAGCGCGAGCGGCGTCTTGCCCATGCCGGCCGAGAGGTAGTCCTCGAACGGTCCCTCGGTGCTGTTCTGCGTGTAGCCCTGGTCGAGGAACAGCTTCGACACCTGCGGCAGCACCTTGGCTTCCTGGTCGGGCGTCGAGACGACGTTGTTGCCGTTGGCCACGAACGACACGATCGACAGGTACATCGCCGCGGAGTTCGACTCCCGCGGGTCGGTGGTCGTGACGAGGATGTTCTTGCGCACGGGGTACGCGGTGTTGCCCGGCAGCTGGTCCCAGCGCGTGCCGGCCTGCGTGAGCTGCAGGTACTTCGCGATGTCGAGCACCTGGTAGTCGCCCGCGCCCTTGTGCACGGCACCCGCGCCGGTGAGCAGCTGCACGATGGGTTCGAACGTCGCGATCGCCATCGGCGACTGGAACGGCGTGTACACCGTGGTCACCTTGCGGTCGCGCTGGATCTTCTGCGCCGCCGGCGACGACGAGGGGAACGCGAACTCGTACTTGGCGAGGTCGACCGTGGTCGCGATCTGGCGCGAACCGGCGGTGTCGACCTTCACCTTCAGGCCGTGCTTGGCGAACGCGTCGACCACGCGCTGGTCGGTGAAGAAGGCCTGCTTCTCCGAGCCGATCACCCCGCGCACGACGGTGAGGTCGCCCCCGCCCGACGCTTCGTCGCTCCCGGACCGCCCCCACAGGATCACGGCCACGACGGCGAGCACCAGAACCACAGCCAGCCCGATGGACAACCGGCGTTTCACGAACCCACCTTCCGCACGTCCCGCGACGCGTCACCTCGGATCCTTCAGTCCCCGCAACTCGTTTGACGCGCGGCACGAGGAGTTCGAAGTGAACGATCAGTGAACGAACGGGGTCGATCGGGATCCGGTGCGGACCGGGCTTTTCCTTGCAGCGGAAGGGAAATCACCAACCGCCCGCGTGCCGTCGCCGGTTGATCACGGCGGCGGCACGCGGGCGGATTGGAGGTGGACGGTTCAGAGCGAGGCTTGTTCCTCCACCGGCAGGCAGATCTCGAACCGCGTGTCGCCCGGCACGGACGTCACCTTGATGTCGCCCGAGTGCCGCTCCACCACGATGCGCCACGAGATGTCGAGGCCGAGGCCCGTGCCCTCGCCGACGCCCTTGGTGGTGAAGAACGGCTCGAAGATGCGCTGGCGCACCTCTTCCGGGATGCCGGGGCCGGTGTCGCCGATCTCGACGCGCACCTGCTTGCTCTCCTGCCACGTGCGCAGCGTCAGCGTGCCCTCGCCGCCCATGGCCTGGATGGCGTTGTCGATGATGTTGGTCCACACCTGGTTCAGCTCGGCCGCATAGGCCGGGATGTGGTCGATGCCGCGGTCGTACTCCTTCACGACGTGGATCCCGTCGAGCTTGCCCGACAGCATCACCAGCGTGGAGTCGAGTCCTTCGTGGACGTCGATCCACTGGTGCGGCGCGCGGTCCATCTGCGAGTACTGCTTGGCCGCGCCGACGAGCACCGAGATGCGCGTGGTCGAGTCCTCGATCTCGCCCATGAGGATCTCGGTCTCGAGCGCGTACGCGAGCCAGCGCAGCGCGCCGTCGAGCAGGCCCTCGCCGACGGATTCCATGACGCCGTCGAGGTTCTCGGTCTTGAGCCCGGCCGCGACGAAGATCGCGGCGAGGTCCCAGCCCTGGTCGATGCCGTGGTCGTCGAACCAGTCGCTGATCTCGTCTTCGCGGTCGGCCTGCTGCATCGCCGAGAGCCGCGGCGCGTCGGCGACCGTCTTGACCAGCTCTTCCTGCACGTCGAGCAGTTGCTCCAGCAGGTCGGGGTCGATGTCCTTCTTCGCCAGCAGGGCGAGCTTGTGGCGCATCCCGGCCACGCGCTCGCGCAGCGACGCCGTGGCCCGCACCGCGGCCGCGGCCGGGTTGTTGAGCTCGTGGGTGAGCCCGGCCGACAGCTCGCCGAGCGCGAGCAGCCGGCGCCGCGACGAGATCACGGTGTCGGAGTTGCGCCAGCCGAGGTACATGCCTTCCAGCAGGTGCGCCGCCATCGGGAACCACTTGCGGAACTCCACCGCGAACTCCGCCGAGGGCAGCGCGAGCAGCGTCAGGTCCCCGATCGCCTGCACGGTGGCGCTGTAGGTGTGCTCGGTGTCCTGGTGCACGAAGAACTGCGTGGCGCCGAAGTAGGAGCCGCGCTGGTCGGAGCGCTTCACCTCGACGTCGGCGCCGCTCACCAGCCGCGACATCCGCAGCGCGCCCGAGAGCAGGATGTAGAAGCAGGTCGCCGGATCGCCCTCGCGGTGCACCGCGGTGTCACCCTCGTAGCGCTCCAGCACGGCGTGCTGCTCGATCCAGTCGAGCTGCTCGTCGGAGAGGTGCTCGAACAGGAAGAGGCCGCGGAGTTCTTCGCGCGGCAGTGCAGGCTCCTTCACTGTTCCTCCAGGTAGCGGTGGACCAGGGTGACGGCCATGGCGCCCTCGCCGACGGCGGAGGCCACGCGTTTCACCGACTGCGACCGGACGTCGCCGGCCACGAACACGCCGGGCACCGACGACTCCAGGTGGTACGGGTCGCGGTCGAGCGGCCAGCCGGCCGGCCGGCGGCCCTCGGCCACCAGGTCGGGCCCCGTCTGGACGAACCCGTGGTGGTCGCGCTGGATGACCCCGCCCAGCCAGTCGGTGCGCGGTGCCGCACCGATGAAGATGAACAGGTGCCCGGTCTCGACGGTCTCCGTCGCGTCGCCGTGGCACAGGGTCACGGCTTCGAGGTGGTCGGCGCCGTGGGCCTGGACGACGGTGGTGCCCGTGCGGACGGTGATGTTGTCGATGCCCGCGATCTGCTCGATGAGGTAGTGCGACATCGACTTCTCCAGCGAGTCGCCGCGCACCAGCAGCGACACCTCGCTCGCGTGCTGCGCGAAGAACACCGCCGCCTGGCCGGCGGAGTTCGCGCCGCCGACGATGTAGACGTGCTGGCCCTTGCACTCCGGCGCTTCCGTGGCGGCGGAGCCGTAGTAGACGCCACTGCCGGTGAGCTCGCGGATGCCGTCGGCCTCGTGCGCGCGGTAGGTGACGCCGCTCGCGAGGATCACGGTGTGGGCGGCGATCTCGGAGCCGTCGCCGAAGGTGACCACGCGGCTCGACCCGCGCACCTCCAGCCCCACCACGTCGCGCGCGGTGAGCACCTCGGCGCCGAACTTCTGGGCCTGACGCCGGGCGCGGTCGGTGAGCTGCGCGCCGGAGACACCGTCGGGGAACCCGAGGTAGTTCTCGATGCGCGAGCTCGTACCCGCCTGCCCACCTGTGGCCTTGCGCTCGACGAGCACCGTGCGCAGGCCTTCCGAAGCGCCGTACACGGCCGCGCCGAGGCCGGCCGGGCCGCCGCCGATCACTACGAGGTCGTAGAACTCCTGCGCAGGCCGCGTGGACAGGCCCACCGCGACGGCGATCTCGCTGCCGGTGGGCTGCTTCAGCACGGTGCCGTCCGGCGTCACGACCACCGGGATGTCGGTCTCCGCGACGCCGGCGGCCTGCAGGATGCGCCCGCCCTCGTCCTCGTCCACCGAGTACCAGCGGTACGGCACGGCGTTGCGGGCGAGGAAGTCGCGCACCTTGAACGAGGGCGCCGAGTACCGGTGGCCGACCAGCTTGGTCTCCTCGACGGACTTGTCGCCGACCGCGAGCCACGTCTCCACGAGGGAGTCGATGACCGGGTACAGCTTCTCCTCCGGCGGGTCCCACGGCTTGAGCAGGTAGTGGTCGACGTCGACCACGTTGATCGCCTGGATGGCCGCGTCCGTGTCGGCGTAGGCCGTCAGCAGCGCGCGGCGGGCGTTGGGGAACAGGTCCATCGCCTTCTCGAGGAAGGCGATCCCGTCCATGTGGGGCATGCGGTAGTCGGCGAGGATCGCCGCGACGGCGTCGCCGCGCAGCTTGATCTCGCGCAGGGCGTCGAGGGCGTCGGCCCCGGAGTCCGCACGGATCACGCGGTAGTCCTTGCCGTAGCGGCGACGCAGGTCACGCGCGACCGACCGCGAAACAGCGGGGTCGTCGTCGACGGTCATCAGGATCGGCTGGCTCACACCCGACAGCCTACGGCGGTGTCCACCAGCGGAGAACGCTTGCGCGGGCTGGACCTGCTCCAGCCGGGCCCGGACCTGGGGATCGGTGCCGGAAGTGCCCGCGCGAACGGTCCGTTCGCGCCACTCTCGGCTCAGGCCGAGCGGCCGAGCAACGCGAACGCCCGCGCGGCCAGCTCCCGCACCCGAACCCACTCGGGCGCCGTCGCCAGCGCCTCGAACGACCACGGACCCGTCGGGCCGCTCATCTCCTCCAGGAGGGCGTCGAGCTCGGCCAGCACCGCGACGATGTCGGCGGGCAGCGCGTGCTTGAGCGCCGCGAAGTACCCGTCGAACTCCAGCGCGAGCTCGTCGGCGTCGCGCAGCCCCTGCTTCTCCAGCAGCGCGATCTGTGCGGCGGCCGGCTGCGCCAGGTCCCCGACGGCGATGACCAGGCGCCGGAAGAAGGACTCCTCGTTCCCGCGCGAGACCCCGGCGACCGCGTTCCACTGCGCCCGCAGGAAAGCCAGCCGGGCGGGGTCCGCGACCGTGCGCAAGGCGGAGATGCGCCCGCCCCGCGTCTCCACGACCGTGAGCCCGACGACGGTGCCGCCGGAGAGGAAGAGGATGCCCGGGCCGCCGTTGACCTCCGTGAGCACGAAGTCCGACACGTCCGCGAAGCGCGCGAGCGTCGCGGCGGCGTTGCGACGGACGGCGTCGCGGCCGCGGACGTGCACGCGTTCGCCGCCACCGAGGTCCATCCACGTGGCGATGTCGGCCACCAGCAGGTCTTCGAGCCGCTCCAGCCGGCCCGAGCGGACAGCCGTCATGAAGCTCTCGGTGAGCCGCATCGAGCCGCTGTCGGACGTCGGGAACCGGGTCTCGCCGGCGTCGACCCGACGGCGCGCGCGGCTGTAGTGCTGGCGGACGCCGGCTTCCGTGAGGTCCAGCAGGCTCGCGAGCTCCGGGTAGGGGTAGTCGAAAGCCGTCCGCAGCACGAACACCGCGCGTTCCACCGGAGTCAGCGCTCGCATCAGCACGAGCATCGCGAACGACACCGACTCACGTTGTTCCACCGTCTCCAGCGGCCCCAGCGCGCCGCCGCCGGTCAGCACGGGCTCCGGGAGCGCGTCGCCCGCGGCCGACTCGTGCCGGGCGTGGGCGGCCGTCAGGCGGGTGAGGCAGAGGTTCGTCACCGCTTTCGTGAGCCACGCGCGGGGCGCAGTGATGCCGGCGTGGTCGGCACGGCGCCAGCGCAGGTAGGCGTCCTGCACCGCGTCCTCGGCGTCGGCCGCGGAACCCAGCAGCCGGTAGGCCAGGCCGAAGAGCCGGCCGCGTTCGCCGTCGAAGAGTTCGGGCGTGGTTGTCACAAGGCGCTCCCCTGCTCAGTCTCCACTGCGCCCCTGCAGGAGGCGGAAACCGCAACCACCATCACAGTAGAGAGGGGACCCCTGTGGCCACCACCCGCGAAACCGTCGAACGCTTCTACGCCGAGCTGGTCAACGACCAGCGCTTCGAGCTGTTCGACGAGCTGCTCACCCCCGACGCCGTGACCCACGGCGACGTCGACCAGCCCGCCCGGGACGCCTTCGTCGGCGCCGACCGGATCGTGCGCTCGGCGTTCTCCGACGCCGCGCTGCACATCGACGACGTGCTGGTGGACGGCGACAAAGCCGCCGTTCGCTGGACGCTGACCGGCACCCACGACGGCGACTTCCACGGAACGCCGCCCACCGGTACCTCGATCAGCGTGCGCGCCACCGCCGTGCTGCGCCTGCGGGCCGGGCGCATCGCCGAGCTGTGGCAGGTGATCGACGTCCACTCCTTGATGAGCCAGCTCGCCGCCTGAGCGGAGGCCGCCGCCGGGGATCGGGGCACGGTCTCCGGCGGCGAGCCCGGCGTCAGGTCGCCAGCAGGACCGGCTGCGTCCCGAACGCCACGTCCACTCCCGTACCCGGCAGCAGCTCCGCCGCCGAGACGCTCGGGAGGTCGGCCAGCACCGCCGTGCCGTCGGACAGCAGCGCCGTCACGCGGGTGACCGCGCCGCGGAAGCTGTGGTCGGTCACCACCGCGCGGCCGTCCGAGGCGGCCACGAGCGTCACCGCTTCCGGGCGGACCAGGACCGTCACGGCGTCGCCGTCCGTGCGCCGGCCCGGTTCGGCCAGCACGAGCCGCTCCCCCGCCACGTCGACGGACGCGCCGCCGACCGCCACCACACCCGGGAGGCGGTTCATGGTGCCGACGAACTCCGCGACGAACGCCGTCGCGGGCCGGGCGTAGAGCTCGGCCGGGCTGTCGCACTGCTCGAGGCGCCCGGACCGCATCACGCCCACGCGGTCGGCGATCGAGAGCGCCTCCTCCTGGTCGTGGGTCACGAACAGAGTCGTGATGCCCACGCGCAGCTGCAGCCGGCGGATCTCGTCGCGCAGCTGCGTGCGCACGAGGGCGTCCAGCGCCGACAGGGGTTCGTCGAGCAGCAGCACGCGCGGCTCGATCGCCAGCGCGCGGGCCAGCGCCACGCGCTGCTGCTGGCCACCGGAGAGCTGGTGCGGGTAGCGCTTCTCCTGCGCCGACAGCCCGACGAGCTCCAGCAGCTCCTGCGCCCGCTTCTGCCGCGCCGCCGTGGCGACGCCGCGCAACCGCAGGCCGAAGGCCACGTTGTCGCGCACCGTGAGGTTCGGGAACAGGCTGTAGGCCTGGAACACCATGCCCATGTCGCGCTTGTTGGCCGGCACGCCGACCACGTCGGTGCCGTCCACCAGCACCTCGCCGGCGTCCACCGCCTCCAGGCCCGCGAGCACGCGCAGTGCCGTCGTCTTGCCGCAACCCGAGGGGCCGAGCAGGGCGACGAGCTCGCCCGGCGCGATCGTCAGGTCCAGCCCGTCGAGCGCCCGCACCTCGCCGAACTCGCGGCGCAGGCCGCGGAACTCGACCGACGCACCGGTCTTCGCCTGCGGAGTCTCCAGGACAGTTTTCACGCCACACCTCGCGAAGCCTTGCGGCGACCGGCCACAAGGGACAGGACGAACAGGAGCAGGAACGCGACCAGCAGCGACAGCAGGGAAACGGCGACGGACACGCCCGCCTCCGACTGCCCGGTGCTGACCGTCCACACGGGAAAGGTGTCCATCAGCAGGATGCTCGCCAGCGTGTACTCGCCCAGCACCAGCGCCAGGTTGAGGAACGCGGCACCGAACACGGCCGAGCGGATGTTGGGCACGATCACCCGCAGCAGCACCGTCGGCCACGAAGCGCCGAGGCTGCGCGCGGCCTCCACCAGCGTCGGCAGCGAGATCGCCGCCAGGCCCGCGTCAAGCGTGCGGTAGGTGAAGGGCAGCGCGAGGATCACGTACTCCAGCACGAGGATCACGGGCGTCCCGTTGATCACCTCCGGCGCGTCGCGGAACACCACGAGCACGCCGTTGACCAGCACGATCGGCGGGATCACCAGCGGCAGCAGGCTCACGCCCTCGATGAGGCGGCGCAGCTTCGGCTTGCGCAGGTGCACCCAGCTCACCGTGGGCACCATCAGCAGCAGCGTGAGCGCCACCGTGCCGGCCGCGACCCACAGCGACGTGCCGAGCGTGGGCAGCAGGTCCGGCTCGTCGAGGATCTTGCCCCAGGAGGCGAAGCTGTGCGTGTTGTTCACGTCGCGGAGGCTGAACTCCACCGACGCGCCCATCGGCACGAGGAAGTACAGGCCGAACAGCGTCAGCACGGTCCAGCGCAGGGCTTTGTTCCTCACGACAGCCACCTCGAAGCGCGCTTCTGCAGGTACGCGTAGATCGCCATCACCAGCGCGACCACCACGACCATGCCGAGCCCCAGCGCCTTGCCGAGGTTCTGCTGGTCGGCCACGACGTTGCCGCTCACCAGCGAGCCGATCTGGATCGGCACGAGCGGCACGACGCCGGTGGTCAGCGCGTACGCCGTGGCGTAGGCGGAAAACGCGTTGGCGAACAGCAGCAGCGTCGAGGCGAGGAACGGCGGCAGCAGCACCGGCACGGCGATCAGCCGGAAGTACTGCGCCCGCGTGGCTCCGAGGTTCGCCGCGGCCTCGCGCCACTGCTCGCGCATGCCCTCCAGCGCCGGGGTGAAGACGATCACCATCAGCGGGATCTGGAAGTACACGTAGACGATCGCGAGACCCGTGAACGTGAACAGGTTGAAGCCGCCGGCGTAGATGTCGAAGCCGAGGCCCGCCAGCGCCTTGGTGACGATGCCGATGCTGCCGAGCGTCGCGATGAACGCGAACGCCAGCGGCACGCCGCCGAAGTTCGCGAGCACGCCGGCGGCGCTCGAGACGACCTTGCGCAGCAGGCCGTCGGGCTTCGAGCCGAGCACCGCGTTGGCCAGGACGGCGCCGAGGATCGCTCCGGCTGCGGCCGTGAGCGCCGAGAGCTCGATGCTGGTGGCGAACGAGCGCCCGAACTGGTCGGCGAACGCCGCGGTGAGGTTCTCCGTGGTGAAGGCGCCGTCGTTGTCCTGGAACGCGCCGATGGCGACCATCACCACCGGCGCGCCGAGGAACACGCCGGTGTAGAGCAGGAACGGCAGCAGGCCGAGGTGGCCCGCCACCCACGAGAGCACGCGCCGCGCGGACCCGGGGCGCACGGGCGCGGCGGCGGGAGCGGCCGGGGCCACTCCCGCCGCCGCGGTGACGGTTTCGGCGGTCACGTCAGCCGAGCGCCTTGGCCCACTCGTCGGCCAGGACCTTCTTGGCGTCGTTGACCTGCGCGTCGGTGGGGAACTTGACGTCGCCCTCCACCTTCGGCAGTGCGGCCAGCGCGGTCTTGTCGGCCGTGCCGGCGGCTTCCATCTTCGGCAGGCGCGCCGGGCGCGAAAGGCCCTTCAGGAACAGGTTCTGGCCCTCGTCGGAGTAGAGGAACTCCTCCCACAGCCGCGCGGCGGCGGGGTGCGGGGCGGTCTTGCTGATGCCCTGGGCGTAGAAGTTCGAGTAGACGCCGTCACTCGGGACGGCGACCTTCCAGTCGACCTTGCCCTTGAGCTTCGCGGCGTAGCCGGCCTGCAGGTAGTCCCAGTCGAGCGTGATCGGGGTCTGGCCGCTCTCGATGGTGGCCGCGCTCGACTGCACCGGGATGAAATTGCCGGACTTCTTGAGGTCGGCGAAGAACTGCACACCCGGCTTGATGTCGGCGAACGAACCGCCGTTGGCCAGGGCCGCGGCGTAGACGCCGGCGAACGCCGCGCCCGCCTTCGTCGGGTCGCCGTTCAGCGCGACCTTGCCCTTGTACTCGGGCTTCTTGAGGTCGGCCAGCGTCTTCGGCGGGTTGGTGACCTTCGAGGCGTCGTAGCCGATGGAGATGAAGCCGCCGTAGTCGAAGAACCAGGAGCCGTCGTCGGCCTTCTGGCCTGCCGGGATGTCGTCGAAGGTGGCGACCTTGTAGGGCGCCAGCAGGCCGTCGGACGCGGCCGAGAGGGCGAACGCGCTGCCGAGGTCGACCACGTCGGGCGCGCGGTCCTGGCCCTTGAGCTGCTTGACGGCGTTGATCTCGTCCTGGCTCGCGCCTTCGGGGTTGGCCTCGTTGACCTTCAGGCCGTACTTCTTCTTGAAGGCGTCGAGGATCTCGCCGTAGTTGGCCCAGTCGTGCGGCAGGGCGATCACGTTGAGCGCGCCCTCCTTCTTGGCCGCGTCGACGAGCTTGTCCATACCACCGAGGTCGGCGGCGGACTTGGCGGTGGCGGCGCCCGAGCTCTGCTCCGAGCCCGACGCGCCACCCCCGCAGGCGGTGAGCAGGAGCGTGCCGGCGGCCGCGACGGCGGCCAGGGCGGCGAAACGTCTTTTCACTTGGTCCAGTCCTTTGATACCCGGGGTGGGAATGCCGAGCGAACAGTCCACGAAGGACACAGACGGGCCGTGAACCGGACGTGAATGCCGGGTGCCTTGATCATGCACGCTGGTCGTGCTTCGGCGCAGCGCGACGGTGCCGGTGCGGCCGGTGATCTTTGTGAACGTTGTGGTCACGAAAAAGTCGCCCAGTTTCCGGGATTCCCGGGAACTGGGCGACGATAAACGATCTCTTGCTCGTTCTCATGTGGACTGGGAACCGGTGCGCGCCGAGGCCGCCACCACGGCGCGCACCGGTTGTCTTCGGCGGTGGGCTAGGGGTAGCTCACCAAGTTCACCGGCCGCGTCCCGTCGGGCGTGGTCGCGCCCGTCGTGTTGATGACGTGGGTGATCGTGCCCGCGTGGTTCAGCGACACGGTGACCATGTCGTGGAACCGCACGCCCGGGGTGTTCGGCGCCTCGTACGCGTGGGCGCTGGCGACCGACGGGTTGGTGTTGAAGAAGCAGTAGCTGCCCAGGCCCCAGGCTTCGTGGCTGGTCACGTTCGGGCCGACCTTGTAGGCGGAGTAGCCCTGCGTTGAGCCGTTCATCCAGGCGGCCTGGTTGGGCACGTCGTAGGGCATCTCGTTCTGGAAGAAGTACGTGCGCCCGCCGTTGCCGTTCCAGACGACCTGCGTCTTCTGGTAGTGCTCGACGAACAGGCCGTACATGGTGACGTTGTTGCCGTTGACGGTCAGCCCGTTGTCGGCGGTGTTGGTGTTCCAGCCGACGAAGCTGTTGTTCGCCGCGTGGTCGGCGCGCCAGATCCACATGTGGTCGCCGATCACGTTGTTGCTGTTCACCACCAGGCTGTTGGTCGCCTTGCCAACAGCCGGGCCGCCGATGCGGAAGAACACGTCGTGCAGCGACGTCGGGTCGGCCGAGTGGTCGGCGGTCGAGCCGGGCGCGCCGACCTGCATGAGCGTGGTCGAGTTCGTCGTGCCGGCGTCGACGAGCAGGCCGGCGACCTTCACGCCGTTGACGTCGTCCACGTTCATCGCGGTGATGCCGTTGTCGGGCACCAGGGTCGCGATGCCGAGGCCCAGGACCACGGTGTCGGGGCGGGTCACGTGCAGGGTCTGGTTGAGGTGGTAGACACCCGGCGTGATCAGCAGGTTCTTGCCCGCCGCGAGCGCGGCGTTCATGTCGGCCGCCGAGGCGCCCGGCTTGGCGATGTAGAACTGGTCGATCGGCAGCGACGAGCCCGGCGCGGTGCCGTTGGCCCAGCTGGTGCCGGAGGTGTTGGTGCGCAGGGCCGGCACGAAGACCTGGTACTTGCCGGCGCTGTCGATGTAGAGGAACGGCTTCTCGCGCACCACCGGCGCCTGGCCGACTGTGGTGTAGGGCGGGCTCGGGAACGTGTTCTGCGGCGCGCCGTTCACGCCGACGAAGACCATGTTCCAGTTGGAGCCGTTCCAGCTGCCGAACTGCGAGTCGCGCGAGATCCACTGCTGCTGGGAGCCGGAGCGGACCTGGCCGTCGATCTTCGAGTCGGAGATCCAGCCGCCGCTGGCCCAGCCGCCGTCGTCGAGCTGCAGGTCACCGCGCACGTGCATGCGCCGGTAGGGCGCCGCCTGGCTCACCGCCCACCGGTCGGCCCCGCCGGTCGGGTTCACCGACAGGTTCTCGGCGCCGCGCCAGAAGTTCTGCGTCGCGTTCTGCGGCGGGAACCAGTCGGCCTCCACGTGCACGGCGCCGTTGATCGTCACGGCGTCGGGGCTGAGCCCGAGGCCGAGGACCTGCGTGTAGAAGCCGACGTTCACGTCGTTGGAGTACGTGCCCGGCTTGAACATCACGGCGTAGCGCTGGCTGCCGAACTGGTTCTTCTCCTGCTGGCTGAAGATGCTGTTCAGCCTGCTCTGGATGCTCGCGGCGGACATCGACGGATCGAAGATCACGACGTTCGGGCCGAGGTCCGGCTGGTCGGAGTCCGGAGGAGTTGTAGTGCCACCCACGGGAGTCATTGTGAACGACTGCGCACTGGTGTTATTACAGGTGTACTGCTGAAGCTGAACGCTGTCTGCGATAGAAGCACTCGGCACGTCGAGGCACTTGCCGCTGTTGCGGTTCACGAAGTGGTACGCACCACTCGCCTCCTGGACCGGCTGCCACTGCTGGTTGGCGCCGTTGGAGTACGACCAGAGCTGCACGAGCCCGCCGTCGTCCTTGGAGACGTTCGTGATGTCCCAGGACTGGGCCGGGTTGAGCTGCGTGTTCACGCGGACGTAGCCGTCGGTGGTGGGCTGGAACTGCCAAGCCTGCGATGCGGTCTGGTTGCAGCTGTACTGCTGGACGACGGTGCCGTTGGCGCTGGCGGCGGATTTGGCGTCTACGCACTTGCCGCTGTTGACGGCCTGCACGGTGTACCACTGATCGGGCGAGATGACTTGGGCTTGCGCCTGAGGTTGGGGCTGCGCTTGAGCTTGTACTGGGGCTTGGGCTGCCGGCTCCGCCTGCGACACCCCCGCATACCCACTCACCAGCGCGAACGCGGACAGCACCACCGTGCCCACTCTCCGCAATCCCATCGGAACCTCCTCCACCGCACCGCGGCGTTCGACGAGCAGGAAACGGCAAGGCTCATGCCCAAACATGAAGACGCGGCGTAGCGGGCGGGGACCTCGGCGTCACAACCGGGTGAAAATGTAACGGCGACCACACAGGGAGTCAATACAGAGCTAAAAATAAGTCATGAAGAGGCTCTTGAGCTGGGGTTTCTCGCGGTGTCTCGCGCCCGGCGATGACCTACACCGTTGTGGCACCGAGCAGCTGCTTGGCCAGACCACGGGCCCCGGCCCGAGTGGTTCCATCCGGGGAACGCAGGCCCGGCGACGCAGAAAACCCCTCCGACCAGCCGGAAAGCTGAAATCGAAGGGGTTTCTTCGAGAGTGGAGCTAAGGGGACTCGAACCCCTGACCCCCTCACTGCCAGTGAGGTGCGCTACCAGCTGCGCCATAGCCCCGAAGCGAAGGTGAACTCCGCATCTCGTGTGAACAAAGACTACACCCCGCCACAGGCCGCCTTCACCGGGGGGTCCACCAAGGCCCGAAGCCCCCAAAACCCCAGGTCGGACCATGCTTCCGTAACCCGCGGAGCATCCCACCCGGCCGGCGTGGGCCGGCGAGGAAGCGGCCCCGGCTCCAGTCCGCCACAACCAACTGCGTCGCGACACCTCACCGAACCATCGCGGAACGTGACACCACAGCCACCCGGCGCCCAACTCCCGATGAGGCCAACTCAGGCACCGGCGCCACGACGCCAAGTCCGCGCATCCTCCGCGAGCGAGACCCACCGCCGAGTCCATCGGACCATCCGCCCGCCGGGACCGCAACCCGCCACACCTTCACTAGATGCACGGGCCATCGAGCACTTCGTATTCACGCCATTCACCGACAACATACCGCTTGAAATACGTCTATCGCACGCTGGCGATGAATTGATACTCTCAAATATATCTCCTACCAAACAAGGCGCGCCGTCTGTTTTCCGGCGGCACATCCATTACCTGAATTTCAAATGTGGCAACTCGACCAGAAGGCCCCGACCTCGGCATATACAGCCGGATTCCAGTCATCACACCCTTCCCCGAAATGTGCAGCCGCAGCTGTCGATGGCCACTGACAGCGCTCGTTGTGCTACGGTGCCGGCAAATGGTCCGGAATTCACACAGGTTCCGATCCTGAAACGGCGGACTCGGTGGTCAACCGGCCTGGTTCCATCGGGAGCCGAGAGAATGGGGGCTGTCCGTGTCAAGGGAGACCAGCGGGCCCGGTGATCGTGTGCTCGGCAAGGTGGCGGTGCGGATCATGCCGTTCCTCGCGTTGCTGTACTTCGTGAACTACCTGGACCGCGTGAACATCGGGTTCGCCGGGCCCAATGGGATGAACGAGGACCTCGGGTTGACGGCGACGGCGTTCGGGTTCGTGTCGGGCATCTTCTTTCTCGGGTATCTCATCCTCGAAGTGCCGAGCAACCTCGCGCTGCACCGGTTCGGTGCGCGGCGGTGGCTGGCGCGGATCATGATCACCTGGGGTGTTCTCGCGACGGTGCTGGCCTTCGTGCCCAATGCGACCACGCTGGTCGTCCTGCGGTTCCTGCTGGGCGTGGCCGAAGCCGGGTTCTTTCCCGGCATCATCCTGTACCTGACGTATTGGTTCCCGGCCGCGCAGCGGGCGAAGGCCGTAGCGCTGTTCATGGTTGCGGTGCCGGTGTCATCCGCTATCGGGTCCACGGTCTCGAGCCTGTTGATCGCCGGTGGTCACGGGGTGTTCGGCCTGGACGGCTGGCGGTTCATGTTCCTGGTCGAGGGTGTGCCGGCGATCCTGCTGGCGTTCGCGACGTGGTTCTGGCTCACCGACAAGCCGGAAGACGCGAAGTGGCTCAACGCGAACGAGCGGCAGTGGCTCATCACCGAGCTGGAAAACGAACGGAAGGCGACCGTCGCCGAGCACCACTGGCCGCTGAAGAAGGCGCTCACGCACCCGCGGATCCTCGCGCTGGCGTTCGTGTATTTCGCCATCGCCTACGGGCTGTACGCGCTCGGCTTCTTCCTGCCGACGATCATCGCCGGGTTCGGCGCGGAGTTCGGCACGAAGCTCACCGTGGTCCAGTCCGGGCTGGTCAACGCGATTCCGTACGTGATCGGCGCGGTGGTGATGGTGCTCTGGGCTCGCCACGGCGACCGCACCGCAGAGCGCAAGTGGCACGTGGCGCTGCCGATGCTGGTCGGCGGCATCGCCATCCCGATCGCGCTGTACCTGGGCAATCCCTACGCCGCGATGGCCGCCGTGACGGTGTGCGCCGTCGGTGTGTGCTGTGCGCTGCCGACGTTCTGGGCGCTGCCCTCGAACTTCCTCGCCGGAGCTGCCGCTGCGGGAGGGATCGCGCTGATCAACTCACTGGGCAATATCTCCGGCTTCGCGGCGCCGTACATCACTGGCTGGCTGCGCGATCTGACCGGAACGCAGCGCACGGGCTTGTGGGTTGTCGGCGCTTGCATGGTTGCCGGGGCGATCGTCACCATCGCGGTAGGTGCCCGGCCACGCCAGTCAGCGGTGGCGGAGCAGAGCGACAGGTCCGCGCAGGGGTCGTAGGCCACCGCTCAAGCGCTACATCATCACGGCGAACATCGTCGCCATGCCCGCGGCCATCAGGGCCTGGGTGGCGATGGCGAGCTGGGCGCGGCTCGAGGCGAGTGGCTTGATGCGACGGCGGGCGAGGAGCTCCGAAAGCCACCACGCACCTGCGACGGCGGAGCCGATGGTGAGCAGCCAGTTCAGCAGGGTGATGAACGGGGACGTGCCGGTGGTGGTCGCCACAATGGGCACGTCGGTCATGTGCATTCCCGGCATGCGCATGACCGGCATCGGAGCACCGTGCCCCGCCAGCGCAGCCGGGGCCGGTGGCGGGCCGACGGTCATCGCGGTGTACATCCACGCCATCGCGAGCATCGTCAAGGCGTGGTAAGCGTTCGAGCGGCGATGGCCGGCGACCCGCGCGGCGGACGTGATGAACCACAACGCCGCCAGTAAAGAGAACAGCACAAACCCCGTCGTCGGAAGGGCGGCGCCGGGCGGCCAGGCCGTCAACGCCATCGCGAGACCCATGAGCGCGTGCAAGGAATGGCCGACGACGCCCTGCCAAGGCAGGCGCCCGACGGCGATTCCGTGCACGCGCTCGGCCGCGCAGAGGGCGAAGAGCGCGGTGAGGACCCACCGGAGAACGGGGTCGTGGATCATCGGGCGAGGGCGCGGGTGACGTGGTCGGTGATGCGGGAGTACATGCGGCGGATCGTGTCCGTCTCGTTGGTCATGATGTCGTAGCCGTGGTCCACATCGGACACCTCGATGTACTCCGCGAGCGCGCCGGCCGCGGAGAGCTTGTCCGCGTACTGCTTGGCCTCGTTGCGCAAGCGGTCGTACTCCGCGGCGATGACCAGAGCCGGTGCGATGCCCGCGATGCCGTCGGCGTTGTCGCCCCAGGCCGGGGAGACGAACCGGTGGCGGCGGACAGCGCGGTCGGGCACGTAGGCGGTGTCGAAGACCTCGCAGAGCCACGGCTGCAGCACGGCTTTCGAGCCCAACGGCGTCGGCTTCCGCGACGGCGGGGTGACGATGTCGAGCGGCGGGTAGTGCAGGATCTGCAAGGAGATCGCGGGCCCGCCGTTCTCCAGGGCCATCCGCGACACGGCCGCGGACAGGTTGCCGCCCGCGCTTTGGCCGCCGACGCACAGGCGGGTGCCGTCCCAGTCGCGCTCGGGTGCCGACGCCCAGCGGACCACGTCGTAGAACTGTTCGACTGGCGTGGGGAACCGCGTTTGAGGGGCCAGCGCGTAGTCGGTGTTCAGCACGACAACACCGGCGTGCGCGGCCAGAAAGCGGCACCAGGCGTCGTCCTGTTGGCGGTGCCCCACGACAAATCCGCCGCCGTGGGCGTTGACGTAGACGCCGGGGACGCCGGCGTCCGACGACGGCGGGAAGTACAGCGTCGCGGCGACCGGACCGTGGCGAGTGTCGACGCTGATGTCGGTGGTGCGGACAGTGATTTCGGGGAACCGAGGTTCGCCGGCGGGGTGGATCGCCGAGTTGATCTTGGCGGCGAACCTGCGGGCGACGATGTCGGCCACCGGCCGTCGCGACAGTACTGACATGAATCCTCGTCTCGTTTAAGATCCGGTCGCGGCGACGGTCAGCCCTGGTGCTGCCGGGCGCTCGGGTGGCGCAGGTGATCGCGAGCCACGATCTCCTCCGGCTCCAGCATCGTGATCATCTCCACGCCGGGAGCGCAGATGCACACGGCGACGAACCGCGCCCAGGAGTCCGGGTCCGGGTTCGCGACCTGGTAGTGCACGACGTCACCACCGGGCTCCCAGAACGCCTCACCCGCAACGATTTCCCGCGGCTCCTCGCCTTCCAGCTCGAAGAAGATCTTGCCTTCGGTCACGTAACCGAATACCGGTCCGGAGTGGCGGTGCGGCGCGAGGCCCGGGTCGGCCGGCGGGAGCTCGACGAGCTGCGTCATCGCGTGCGAACCCTCCGGGATCGCGGGCGGAGTGGCGTGGAGGAGATCGGTGACCTGAACGTTTCCCTTGGCCAGCATGGCTGTTTCCTTTCTTCGAGGACGAGCGCGAGGTGCGCCCGATCCGGGTTCAGACAGTGGTTGCGGTGTGGCCCAGCAGTTCGCCGGCCGCGCCGAAGGTGTGCTGCGTCGGCTGTGCGCCGGTCCGGTCCAGCCCGAAGACCGCCCCGTACGCGCGCAGAGCCGCGAGGTCGCGGTGGTCGGCAATGGTGACGGAGGCGGAAGGAGCCGCCTTTTCCCGTGCGGCGAGGACGTAGATCTCGGGCCGGAGCTCATAAGTCGTGCACTCGTCAGTACCGGTGAGACCGGCCGAGGGGCCGGACACGCAGCGCCACGAGTTCGCGTTCGGTTCGACGTGGACGTGCTCGTAGCGGCTTCCGTCGCCGTAGGTCCACCGCACTCGCCGGCCCAGGAGCGCGGCCGTGGGTGCCGGTTCCGTCCCGCTCGTCGCCAGCCCCTCGATGAGGCCGGGCAGGAACGTGTGCCGCACCCTGGCCCGGTCCTCGATCGTGCTCACGACGGCCAGGCTGCGCCCGTGCTCGAAGTCGAGGACGAGGCTGACGGCCACGTCGGGCACGTCCACCTGGTGGTGGAACTGCGTGTACACCAGCCCATCCGCGATCTCAAAGGCCTCGTAATCGTCGCGCCCGGACAACGCCGGGTGCGGGTCGCCGGGTCCGGGTTCGTAGCTCCAGTCGAGAATCGTCGCGCCGAAGCGATGCACCACGCGGCTGCCGTACGAGTTCGTGAACACGATCTCGCGACCGGCCACAGTGGAGTGTCTGGTCATGGGTGCTTTCTCCGTTCTTCTTCGGACCGCGAACACCGGGTCAGGTCAGGACGGGTTCTTTTCGACGTCCCAGCTGACGTGCAGCGCTTCCGGGCCCCGGAACGAGGTGTTGGGCACGTAGTGGAACTCCTGGTGGTCGAGCGTCATGTGCGGCAGGCGCCGCGTGAGCTCCTCCAGGTAGATGACCATCTCGAGCCGCGCGAGGTGGTTGCCCAGGCACATGTGCGTGCCGGCGCCGAACGCGATGTGCGCCTTGGCGTCCCGGTCGATGTCGAACCGTTCGGGCTCCTCGAACACCGCGTCGTCCTGGTTCGCCGACGCGATCACCATGAGGATCTTCGCGCCGGCGGGAATCGTCACATCGCCGACCTGCACGTCTTCCTTCGCGAGCCGCCGCCACGCGGCCACGGAAGGGTTGAGCCGCAGGCATTCCTCGACCGCGCCGGGGATCAGCGAAGGCTGCGCGCACAGGCGCTCCCACTGGTCGCGGTTGCGCAGCAGCGTCACGACGGCGTTCGCGGTGGCGTTCGTCGTGGTTTCGTGCGCCGCCATCGCGCCACCCATGACGTTCGTCTGCAGCCAGGTGTCGGAGATGACGTCCGGGTGTTCGCGCTGCATCTTGATCGCGTGGCCCAGCCAGCCGGGCGGGTCGTCGAGCTCCTTCAGTTTCCCGATGACCCGCTCACCCATCGCCCAGAACTGGCCCAGGCCGTCGGCGGCGCGCACCTGCTCCTCGGGGCTCGGCCGTCCCCAGACGAACTCGGTCATCGACGTCGCCAGCCTGCGCACGGTGTCGACGTCCTCTTCGGGAATCCCCAGGAACTGCAACGCGACCAGGCACGGGATGTCCCAGAGCATGTCGGCGATGAGGTCGGCGTGGCCGCGCTCGATGAACCGGTCGATGTAGTCGTTCGTCGTCTGGCGGATGTAGGGGGCGAGGGGGTCGATCCGGTCGGGCATGAACGCCGGCGCGTTCAGCCGGCGGTACTGCCGGTGCATCGGCGGGTCGGAATCCGCGAGCACGGGGCAGGGCGCGAAGTCGTACTTCTCGAGTTGCGCGCCCGCCGCTTCGGACGGGGGCGTGACCGGCGTCAGCGTAATCGCCGCGGAGAATTTGTTGAACTGGCTGAAAACCGATTTGACGTCTTCGTGCCGCGTGACGACCCAGTAGTCCGAGTCGTCGTTGTAGAACACCGGCTGGCTCTCGCGGGCCCAGGCCAGCGACGCTCCCGGGTTCTCCTGGTATTCACGGTCGAAGAACGAAAAACCCGCGGCCGTGTGCGCGACCGGGCACCCGGTCACCGGTTCGTTGCTGCTGACAGCGCTGTCCATGGGCAGCCTTCCTCTCTTCGGTGTGCGGTCAGAGATCGAGCTGGATCTTCGGACATGCGGCTCGGCTGATGCAGATCATCAACGTGCTGTTCTCTTCCTGCTCCTCAGGACTGAGAACCGAGTCGCGGTGGTCCGCCCGGCCCGACACGATGTTCGTTTCGCAGGTCCCGCACGTGCCTTCCGAGCAGGAGAACGGCGCGGGAATGCCGGCCGCCCGCGCGACGCCGAGAATCGACTCGTCCGGCCCGACGGAAACTGTGATCCCGCTTCGCACGAATTCGACTTCGAAATTGTCGAGGACGGCTTCGTCGAGCTGAGGCTTGGGAGTGAACCGCTCCAGGTGGATCTGGCCGGCGATTCCGAAGTCCGCAGCCATCTCCTCCACCGCGCACAGCAGACCCTCCGGGCCGCACCCGTAGATCGCGGTGCCCGGGAAGACTCCGGCGAGGATGCCCGCGAGATCGATGCGGCCGTGCGTGTCCTCCGGAACCAGCGTCACGCCGTCGCGGTGAGCTTGTTTCAGGTCAGGGGCGAACGCCATGTTGCCCCGGCTGCGGCCGCCGTAGACCAGCGACCATTCGGCGCCCGCCCGATCGACCGACTCGATCATCGGCAGGATCGGGGTGATGCCGATTCCGCCGGCGATGAACAGGTACTCGGGCGCTTCGACGAGGCGGAAGTTGTTGCGTGGCCCCCGAACGGCGATGTTGTCGCCTTCGCGCACCTCCTGGTGGACGCGTGCGGAGCCACCTCGGCCGTCGGGCTGGTGCAGCACGCTCACCTGCCACGAACGAAGGTCACTCGGCCTGCCGCACAGGGAGTACTGCCGGACCAGGCCCGGTCCGAGCACGAGGTCGATGTGCGCCCCCGGCGTCCACGCGGGGAGGTCGCGACCGTCGGCGCGGACGAGGGTCAGCTGCGTGATGGTGTCGGTGATCGGCGTCTTCGCCTTGACTTCCACCACGAGGTCGTCGTGCGCCTGTGTCTCGGGGTCCGCCCACCGGGGCTGTTGACCGGAGTGTCCGGCCTCGAACTGCGATGCCATGGGGACTCCTTCGGATTTCGCCGGGTGCCCCGACGTGTGCTTCGTTGCACCACCGCACGCCGGCGGCTCGGCCGGTTAGTGCGTCGCTGACTGGCAGCCCTTGTAATCTCCGTCACTGTGGGAGCACGCACATGGGGGAGATCACGGGAGGCGGTACGGAAGTTACGGACGTCCGTACCGAGCGCAGCCGTCGAAACGGCCCTGACCTGCGAGGTCTAGTACCGCAACGGAAGGTGGTGGATTCGCGGCCCGGTCAGAGCGACTGCGCGATGTACCAGGACGCGATCTGACTGCGCGAGCTGAACCCCAGGCGCGTCATGATGTTGTCGATGTGGCTTTCCACCGTGCGCGCGGAGATCACCAGTGCCGCCGCGATCTGCGGGCTGGTCAGCCCTTTCGAGATCAACGCGGCGATCTCCTGTTGCCGGCTGGTGAGCACGGGTGATTCACCCTCGGGAGCCCGCTCGGCGAGCTGCTCCGCCAAGGCGTAGGCGATGATCCCCGTCGGAGATCGCTTGGCCCCCGCCTGCATCGCCGTGGTCAGGGCGCGGGCCGGCATGGTCCGTTCGAGCTGAGCGAGACACGCGGAGTGGAAGCCGGTGAGCTTCGGCCCGAACGCCACCAGCTCCGTACCCGTGCGCTGCCACAGGCTTCGGGACGCGCCGAGCAGCTGTGCCGCGCGCTCGCACTGCCCGGTCGACGCCGCGATCCAGGCCAGCAGCTCGGTCATCAACGCGGTGCCCAAGGACGGATCGAAATCGCGGTGGTCGCGAAGCGCGTCGACCGCAGTGGTCTGCGCCGCCGCGCAGTCGCCGCGCAGCCACTGGTCGAGGCCTTGGCTCCACTTCAGGTAGGACCGCGCCCAGCGTTCGTCGCGCTGACGGCACACGGCCAGCGCCGACGTGCTGACGGCGATCGAGTCCGCACTGCGGCCGGCGAGGGAAAGCGTGACGGCGTACTCGAACGACGCCATCAGCCATTCCGGGGTCTCGCCGACGTCCGCCAGCTCGCGCAGCGCGACCTCGAAGTGCTTCTCGGCTTCGGCGAGGTCGCCACGAAGCTGCGCGGCGAGTCCCCGCAGACCGCGGCACTGGGCCGCCGCGTCCGGCAGGTGCAGCCGCACCGCCAGCGCTTCGCACTCGTCGAGACGCTGCACGGCCGCTTCCTGGTCGCCTTGCAGCAGGCCGACTCTGGCGGCGACCCACAGGGCTTTCGCCCGAGCCGCACTGGGTGCGCGGTCGCCTTCGGACGCGTCGAGCGCTTCGTCGGCCCAGCTGCGGCCCTCGGCGATGTACCCGTCGGCGTACCAGCGGTAACGCAGTCCGGCGACCAGCTCGAGCTGATAATTTCCGCCCGGGGCGGCGGTTTCGAAGGCGGCGCGGAGGTTTTCCCGCTCGACGCGCATCCACCTGGCCGAGGCGGCTTGCTCGGGCCCGCTCCACGACCGTTCCAGATCCTTCACCACGTCGAGGAAGTACTGCCGGTGACGGACGCGGAAGCGCGCCGAGTCGCCGGTGCGCTCGAGGACCTCTGCGCCGTACGCGCGGATGGTCTCCAGCATCCGGAAGCGCCTCGACGATTCCTGGTCCTCGACGTTCAGCACGGACTGGTTCACCAGCGAGCTCAGGAGATCGAGGGTGGCCTCGCCGTCGTCGCCGCACACGCCTTCGGCCGCCGTGAGGTCGAAACTGCCCGCGAAGACGGAGAGGCGCGCCCACAGCCGGCGTTCCGCTTCCGTGCAGAGGTCGAAACTCCAGTCCACGAGCGACCGGAGGGTCTGCTGGCGCGGCGCCGCCGATCGGCTGCCGACGGTGAGCAGCCCGAACCGGTCCGACAACCGGTCCAGGATCTGGTCGAGCGAAAGGATGCGCATCCGGGCGACCGCCAGCTCGATGGCCAGCGGAATTCCCTCCAGCTGAATGCACAACCGCGCCGCTGCGGCGGCGTTGTGCGCACCGAGGGCGAACCCGGGGGACGCGGCCACGGCCCGTTCCTGGAGCAGCCGGATCGACTCGAACTGCGCCAGGGCCTCGAGACTGACCGGCTCCGCGTCGTCGGGAACGGTGAGCGGGGGTACCGGGTAGAGCAGCTCCTCCGTCACGGTCAGCGACGTTCGAGTGGTGACCAGGATGCGGGCCGCGGGCGCGTGTCGCAGCACTTCGTGGACGACGTGGGCCGCCCCGGCGAGAACGTGTTCGCAGTTGTCGAGGATGAGCAGGATCTCGCGATCGCGAAGGTGGTCGACCAGCTTCGCGGTGGCGTCGCGGTTCGACTGGTCCGCGATCCCCAGCGCGTGGATGACCGCTGTCGGCACGTCGCCGCCGTCCGCGACGGACGCGAGCTCGACGAAGTACACCCCGTTTTCGAAGAGGTGGTTCATCTCGTCGGCGAACTGCAACGCCAACCGGGTCTTGCCCACTCCCCCCGGGCCGATCAAGCTCACGAGCCGGCCGGCCGCCAGCCGGTCGCGGATTTCCTTGCGCTGCTGACGCCGGCCGACGAAGCTCGTCGCGGTGAAGGGAACGTTGCCGCTGCGGGCTCTCGCCTTGGCCACGGCACCTCCACGGGTCGGCTGGACGATCAGGCAAGCGCTGCCCGGTCGACGGTTCTGCCCATGATGAGTTCGAACCCGATGGGGGTCAACCTGCGCCCGTGGTGCCCGGCCCGCTCAGTGGCCGCGGGCGATCCACTCGTCCAGGTGCGGTGATTCGTCGCCGACCGACGTGCCGTCGCCGTGTCCGGTGTGGACGCGGGTGTCCGCCGGCAGGACCAGCAACCGGTCGCGGATGGACGAGATGATCGTCGGGAAGTCCGAGAACGAGCGGCCGGTCGCGCCGGGGCCGCCGGCGAACAGCGTGTCGCCGGTGAACAGGGCGCCGGCCTCGGGCAGGTGCAGGCAGATCGAGCCGGGTGAGTGCCCGGGCGTGTGGATGAACTCCAGCGCCGTGCCGGCGACCGCGATCCGTTCGCCGTCTTCCGCGCGCCAGAACCGCTGCCCGCGATGGGTCAGCTCCCACAGCTCCTGGTCCGCCGGGTGCAGCAGCACCGGCGCGTGGAGGTGCTCGCCCAGCTGCGGGGCGACGGTCACGTGGTCGTTGTGGCCGTGGGTGCACACGATGCCGACGACGTTGCGGCCGCCGACGGCCTCGGTGATCGCCTTCTCGTCGTGCGCGGCGTCCACGACCACGACCTCGTCGTCGTCGCCGACGAGCCAGACGTTGTTGTCGACGTCCCACGTACCGCCGTCGAGCTCGAAGACGCCCGACGTGACGACGCGGTCGATCCGGAACGCGCCGCTCACAGGATCACCACCGACCGCAGCACCTCGCCCGCGTGCATGGTGTGGAAGGCCTTTTCGACGTCGTCGAGGGAGATCCGCTCGGTGACGAACTTGTCCAGCGGCAGCCGGCCCTGGCGGTGCAGGTCGATCAGCATCGGGAAGTCACGCTCCGGCAGGCAATCGCCGTACCAGGACGACTTCAGGGAGCCACCGCGGGCGAAGAAGTCCAGCAGCGGCATCTCCAGCCGCATGTCCGGCGTCGGCACGCCGACGAGCACCACGGTGCCGGCCAGGTCGCGGGCGTAGAACGCCTGCTGCCACGTCTCGGGGCGCCCGACCGCGTCGATCACGACGTCGGCGCCGAAGCCTCCGGTGAGCTCCTGGACGGCGGTGACCGCGTCGGTCTCGGCCGCGTTGACCGTGTGCGTCGCGCCGAGGTCGCGGGCCCAGGCGAGCTTCCGGTCGTCGCGGTCGACGGCGATGATCGTCGTCGCGCCGGCGAGGCGGGCGCCCGCGATCGCGGCGTCGCCCACTCCCCCGCAGCCGATGACCGCCACCGAGTCCCCGCGGCCCACGCCGCCGGTGTTGACCGCTGCGCCGAGCCCGGCCATCACGCCGCAGCCGAGCAGGCCGGCGACCGCCGGGTCCACGGTCGGGTCCACCTTCGTGCACTGCCCGGCGTGCACGAGGGTCTTGTCCGCGAACGCGCCGATGCCCAGCGCCGGGGTCAGCTCGGTGCCGTCGGTCAGCGTCATGCGCTGCGTCGCGTTGAACGTGTTGAAGCAGTACTGCGGACGGCCGCGCTTGCACGCCCGGCACTGCCCGCACACCGCGCGCCAGTTGAGGACGACGAAGTCGCCCGGCTTCACGGACTCCACGCCGGCACCGACGCTTTCGACCGTGCCGGCGGCTTCGTGGCCGAGCAGGAACGGGAACTCGTCGTTGATGCCACCTTCGCGGTAGGTCAGGTCGGTGTGGCAGACGCCGCACGCCGCGATGGCGACGACCACTTCACCGGGGCCGGGGTCCGGGACCACGATGTCCGTCAGCTCGACCGCCGCGCCCTTCGACCGGGCGATCACCCCGCGCACCTGCTGTGGCATTTCCCTGAAACCTCCGTTGGTCACCGGCCCGAGGCATGCGCGGCAACGCATGCCTCACGCGACCCTAAAACGGGTGATCGCGACTGCGACCTGGTCGTTGGTCGAGGGAAACCTGGTCTTCCGGCCAGGGCCGGTGGTCGTTATCGTGGTTCCGGTGTCCGATCCCACCGAGCTGACCGACCTGCGGGAGGTCGTCGAGGGCCCGCTGCGCGAGATCGCCGCGCGGTTCTCGAAGTTCCTCGCCGAGCGCTGGCCGCACCAGGCGCTCGTCATCTTCACCCTCGAGTGCACCGGGCGTCCGCGCAAGGTCGCCGGCGCCACGGCGATCACCGAGAAGATCACCATCGCCGAGCTCGAGCAGCTCAAAGCCACCGTGCCGCCCGACAGCCAGACGACCACCCACGCCGAGCTGGGCGGCGCCGACCGGACCGTCTGGGCCGCCCTCGACGCCGGCGGCACCCTGCTCGCCCTCGTCCCGCGTTCGCCGCGGGCGCGATGCCCGCAGCCGGCGCTGCTGGGTGCGCTGTTCGGGATCGTCGCGACCTCCATCCGCCAGCAGGTCGCCCAGGCCAGCCCCGACTACCTGGCCGAGTCCCGCGCGGCCTCGACCGAACGGGCCCGCACGATCGCCGAAATGGCCGCGGCCCACGAAACCGCGCTCGTCACGATCCTCACCGCGCTGCGCTCCACCCGCCTGGACGACCACCACGCCCGCCTCGCCGCGACCGACGCCGCGTCGGCCGCGCTGGTGGCCCTGCGCTCGGCGCAGACGTCCGACCTGGCCCTGTCCGAAGAGCCGGCCCACAGCGCGTTCACCAGGCTCCGCCGCGAAGTCCGCCAGATGCTCCGCCACCACGACGCCGAGCTGGAGTTCGTCACCCCACCGAAGGACGCGCACCCGCTGCCCGGCGAAATCGCCCACGCCGCCCGCGCCATGACCTGCACGGCGGTGCTGGCCTTCACCACCCAGCCCGAGCTGACGCGCCTGCGGATCGCCTGGTCGACCGACTCCACCACGCTGTACCTCGACATCCGCGACCGCGAATCCGGCCACCTCGACGCCCCCGCCCTCCGCCGCCAGCTCGACGGCCGCGCGAAAACCCTCGGCGCGACCGTCGACGTCGACGCGGTCCCCGGCTGGGGCAGCCGCGTCGCCATCGCTGTGCCGTTCGAGCCCGCTTCGGATCAGCCGGATGACGCGCTGCTGTCTGCGCTCAACCGACGTGAGCTGGAAGTGCTGCGCCTGGTGTCGAGGGGGCGGCGGAACAAGTCCATTGCCGAGGACCTCGGGATCACGGAGAGCACGGTGAAGTTCCACGTGGCGGGGGTGTTGAAGAAGCTGGAGGTCAGCTCGCGCGGCGAGGCCGCGGCGCTGGCGTTGGCAGCGGGGATCACTACGGCTGACTGACTTGGGTGCGAAGGAGCCCGCTCTGGCTCAGCCCCTGTTCCCGCCCCGCTGCAGCAATCCACTCAGCTCGCCGGCGAGCGCGACCGACGCCTCGATCTCGGCCTTGCGGATGGACACGCTTTCCACCAGGAAGCCGAAAGGCAGACCGAGTTTGCGGCAGAAGGCGATCAGGTCGCGGGCGGTCGCGAGGCAGTGTGCGTAGGACTCGGCCAGCGTGTCGTCGGCGTGGCGCAAAGAATTTTCCAGCCACCGTGGGACGTGGACACCCAGCCACTCGAGGAAAGCCAGTGTCTTCACCGAGCCGCAAACCGACAGGGTGAACAGGACCGGCTTCGGTTCGAGGTGCCGCTCACGGCAGGCGTAGTAGTAGTCGGAGACCATGCTCTTCGCCGCGTCGGAGCTGTAGACCACCTGCGAGATGAAGTACGTGCAGCCCGCCTGCTGCTTGCTGATCAGCCGCAGGTGTTCGTCGGGGCGTTCGGTGATGGCGACGCCGCCGAGCGGCACGTCCGGGCGCGCGTCCCGGCGCAGCGCCTGAGCCTGGGACAGGCGCGTCCGCACCTCCTTGTCCTTCGAGGACGCGCCGACGAAAACGGTGAGCACGCGGTCGGTGTCGGCCGCCTGCAGCCAGGTTCGCAGCTGCGCCTCGGTGTACTTGCCGACACAGCGGTAAATGACCGCCGCGCGGTTCCACTCGCCGAGGTACTCCTCGTGGTACACGGCGGGATCGAGGGTCGGCAGGTACGGAAACGGCCGCTCCGCCGGGTTGCGGTCGCTCTCGTCGTCGATGTCGTACAGCGCGAGGCCGTCCACGTCGAGGGAGTCCAGCCGCGCCAACGTCGCCGCGGTGATCTCCCGGATGCGCTCGGGGGCGGCGCTCAGGCGGGGCGGCGTGATGCCGAACAGCAGGATCTCGCTTCGGGCGTCGGTCATCAGCGTCCGGAGAGAGGCGTTGTCGCCGTGGTCCACCATGGCGCGGAAGTTAGCAGCTCGGCCATCGGACGGTGGGCCATGGCCTCGACGGCTCTGCGGACGGGACCGCGAGCCGTCCGCGGCAGTGTCCACAGTGGCCGAGGCCACGCTTCGCGAGGTGTGTCCGAAACGTTGCCGTCTCGTGCCACTCGGGCCGTAACGACCGGAGGCGGTCGCCGATGTTTTGCGGCGAGGCCGACGAGGTTGGGTGGTACACAGTGGACGAGTACGACATCGAGAACCATCCGGACCTGATGGACCCGGACTGGCAACGGCACGCCGAGAAGGAGGCATGGGTCAATCTGCGGCGCAGACGCGGCCGTGCGAAGTGGCGCAAGCGGTTGACGACCTCGGCGCTCGTGGTGGTTGTCGTGGCGGGGGCGGGCGTCGGGCTGTACGTGTGGGGGAAGTCGACGTCCGAGAAGACCACCGATGCGGATCTCGGCGCGCCGGAGTCGGTCGTGACGACCGAGGCGGCGCCGACCGACCTGCCGCAGGAGGGGCACGTCGATCTCACGCGGCCGTTCGACGGCACGCCGGCACAGAACTGGGCCGAGGGGATCGCGGGGCTGACCGTCCCGGCGGCGGTGAAGGTGGGCGCGTTCTCGGCCAAGCAGGTCGGGCAGGCCGAGGACCAGGTGAAACAGGCGATCGCCGTGGCGCAGTTCGACCCGGACACGCTGGATCGCCACAACCCGGCCAAGTACGCCGCACTGGTCGCGCCGGACGCGAGGCCGGACGTCAAGGCCCACCCCGACGGTTACGTGATCTTCCTGGCGGACGGCTATCACCTGCTGCCCGTCTCGCCACGCATGACCGGGGCGATGACCGTGAAGCCGGGCAAGCCCGGTGAACTGCTGATCCACGCGTCCTACGTCGTGGCCTACGCGTTCGACCCCGGCGACCACCCGGTCGACGGCCCGGGCGACCTGGACCCCTTCGTCCGCGTCGACGCCGACTACACGGTGCGCAGCGGGTCGCACTGGCTGGCGTCGAGCCGCGGGCTGTGGGTGGACAAGTTCAGCTCGTACTTCGACAGCGTCGCGTGCACGAATGACGACAAGCTCACGCCCGCGTTCAGCGACCACGACTACTTCGCCACGTCCGTGTCCCCCGAGCCCGGCCGGTTCGACCCGAGCAAGCCGATGCCCACTCAGGACAACTGCCACGGCACCCCCGGCTAGACCACGCCGGCCTCGATCAGCTGTTGCCAGATCACGCTTTGGTCCACGACTTCGACACCGAGTTTCTCGGCCTTCGTGAGCTTGCTCGCTCCGACGTCGGCCCCGGTGATGAGCAGGTCGGTGCTCGCCGAGACCGACGACGCGGTGGTCGCGCCGGCCTGTTCGCACAGGCGCTGGAAGGTCGGGCGGGGCACTTTCTCGCCCGACCGCGGGTCGCTGATGCCGCCGGTGATCACCACCGTCTTGCCGGCCAGCGGCGCGCCGGCGGCCACGACCGGCGGGAGGTCTTCTTCCAGGACGTCGAGCGAAACGCCGCGCTCGCGCAGCCGTTCGAGCTCGGGCCGCAGCCGCGTGAGGTGCTCGATCAGCGACGCGGCGACCTTCGGCCCGATGTCCTCGACCGCCACGAGACCGTCTTCCCCGGCCTCGGCGACGGCTTCCAGCGAGCCGAAGCCCGCGCGGCACAGCCGGGCCGCGGTGCCTTCCGACGCCATCGGGATCGCGAGCCCGATCAGGGCGCGGCGCAGACCGACGCGGCGGCTGGCGTCGATCGACTCGATCATGCGCGTGGCCGAGACCTCGCCGATGCGGTCGAACTCCAGGAGCCGTTCCTTGGTCAGCCGGTAGAAGTCGGACGGGTGCTCCAGGATGCCCATCTCGGCCAGCCGTTCGATCCACACCCCGCCGATCGCGTCGATGTCCGCGGCGGCGCGTGAGGCCCAGTGGATCAGCCGGCGCACGGTCTGGGCGGGGCAGGCGACGTTGGTGCAGAACAGTTCCCGGCTGTTGCCCTGCTCGGTCAGCGGCTGCTCGCACGACGGGCACTGCGTCGGCGGAACGATCTCCCGCTCCGCGCCCGTGCGCTTCGACGCGTCGAGCACGCCGGCGACGAACGGGATCACGTCGCCCGCGCGGCGTACCAGCACCGTGTCGCCGATCTTGATGCCGCGGGCGCGGATCACCTCCTGGTTGGCCAGGGTCGCGCGGGTGACGGTGGTGCCGCCCACGAACACCGGCTCCAGCCACGCGACCGGGGCGATCTTGCCCGTCTTGCCGACGTCCCAGACCACATCGGACAGCACCGTGGTCTTCTCCTCGGCGGCGAACTTGAACGCCAGCGCACCCCGCGGTGAGCTGGACCGTGTGCCGGCGGCGGCGTAGGCGTCGCGGTCGGCCAGGCGCAGGACGGCACCGTCGAGGTCGTAGTCGAGATCGTTGCGCTGCTGCTCGATCTTGGTGATGACCGCCTGCGCGGCCTCGGCGTCGGCGCAGCGGCGCATGTCGGCGGCGGTGAAGCCGAGCGTCTGGAGGGCGCGCGCGAGGTCGGTGTCGGCGCTGTCGGGGTCGGTGTCCAGGTCGAAGGCGAAGAACCGCAGGCGCCGCTCGGCGACCGTCGCCGGGTCTTTCGCCCGGAGGGTGCCGGCGGCGGCGTTGCGCGGGTTGATCAGCGGTTTGTCGGGGTGGGCGGTGTTGTAGGCCGCGAACGTGGAGCGCAGCATCACCGCCTCGCCGCGCACCTCGACGCGGCCGGGCGCCTCGACCTTGTCGGGCACGCCGTCGGTCAGGGCCCGGACGAGCACGGTCACGTCGTCGCCGGTCGTCCCGTCGCCACGGGTGACGGCACGCGCCAGGCGGCCCTGCTCGTAGACGAGGGCCAGCGACAGGCCGTCCAGCTTCGGCATCACCACGACAGGCTGCCCGGGGAAACGGTCGAAGAACGCCGCCACCTGCTCGGGCTTCGTCGCCTTCTCCAACGACAGCATCGGCCGCGAATGCCGGATCGGCGCGTGCAGCACCGCCGGCGCACCCACCTGTTCCAGCGGGTTCGGGTCGGGCGCCAACGCCGGGTTGGCCTCGATCAACCCCCGCAACTCGTCCTCGACCACGTCGTACTCCGCGTCCGCCACCACCGGCGAGCCCCGGTAGTACGCGTCGCGCAGCACCACGATCTGATCGGCGAGTTCCTGAATCCGCTTCCGAGCATCCACGGCTGAGGACGCTACCGGGGCGCACCGACAGAAGTGAGGCTGTGGCTCTTCACGAGCCGGGTGATTTTTCGCCGGTGAAGGGTTCGTGCGCGTCAGTACCCGGCCGGATCGTGTTCGGTCCACACAGCGTGGCCGGCAGGCGGCAGCGCGCGATCGCCGTCGAGCTTCTCGACGTGCGGGGCCTTTCGCCCGGCGGAGGGCATCGTGGTCGCCGCCCGGGTCGGGCGCGATCCGAGCCCGACCCCAAGTCCATTATGGACGGTCAGCCGATCTTGATTCGTTTCGCGGAAACACCGCGCCGGTACGGCAGAAGCCAGTGCAGCAGCAGTCCCGACAGCGCCGAGACCGTCACGGCGCCCGCCGAGCCGAAGATCGTGAACTGCTCGTCCACCTTGATGCCCGCCGAGGCGGTGATGACCCAGCCCAGGCACCACAGCACGGGCGTCACCACGGCCCACGCCCAGCGGTGGCGCGCGGCGCGGGGCAGGGCGGCCACCTGCGCGCCGCCCAGGACCACGCCGGTGAAGGCGCCCATGATCGCCAGGTCGGCCGTCGAAGTCCCGTAGTCGACGGCGGCCGCGCCGACGAACAGGCCCGCGCCCATGCCGAGGGTGGTGGCGGGGATCCAGCGCACCGGGTCGAGCCGCCGGCGGCTGACGAGGACCTGGCCGGTGCCGACGACCAACCCGGTGACCGCACCGCCGAACAGCGCGGCCAGCGGGCTGTCGACCCGGCCGACGACGGCGCCGCCCGCCACGCCGCCGAGCGGGAAGGCGAGGAACCCGACCGTCCAGAGCACCCAGGTGGCCAGGAACGAGTTGCGTGTCATGGTCGCAGCCTCCCCACCATCGTCACGCCGAACTGCCGCCGCGCCCTCCACATGGCGGTCATGGCGGCCCGCGTGGTCGCATCACCGGTGACATAAGAGGCGGCGAGCGGCGGGACCACCGCGAAGGCGATCGCGCCCGCGAGGAAGAGGCCGCCGGTTGTCTGACTGACGCGGGTGGACGTGCCCGCGGTGGTGACTGCCATGCCGGCCCCCTCTGGGCGCGCTGTGGACGCCGTCGGATCACGGTACGTTGCCGGGTCCCGGGTCGTGGTCACCCAGGGAGACGGCCGGAGGGTGCGACAACGGCGGTGTGGATCCCCGGGGCCGCAACGAATCCGCAGGACGGCGGTGGCATCCGGGCGCGGGCGCCGGGTACCGGTCACCGCCACAAAGCCGGAGTTTTCACGGCGGTCGCCGTAGGGTTCCGGGCGTGCGCGAAGACGATGGCCGGACCGAGCGAGTCGCGAGGATCGTGATCACGGCGCTGGGCGGATTCCTGATCGCGCTCGGAGTGGCCGCTGCGATGGGTCTTGCGTTCCTGATGAGCCTGGCGCACAGCAATCGTGACTTCGCCGGCTCCGGTGGAACGTTCACGGCGTTCGGTCTCGCGGCAGCCTGGACGATCCTCGCGGGAGCGGCGGCGATCCGCGTGTCCCGGCGGGCCCGCACCCGGGCGGTCTGGCTGGCCGGCCTCCCCTGCATCGCACTCGGCGCGGTGCCCGCCGCGGTCGTCGCGGTCGACGTGGTGTTCCTCATTCCCGGCTGAGGTTCACGAACGAGGACCGCTGCTGTCCGCGATCGGAGCTAGCGTCGCGCAGGTCGGAAAGCAGCAGCGGGAAGGAAACCAGTGAACTTCGCGTCCATTCGGATCATCACGGGCGACGTCGGGCGGCTCGTCGCGTTCTACGAGCGGGTCAGCGGGAAGGCGGCGAGGTGGAGCACGCCCGATTTCGCCGAGGTGGCGTTCGAGTCGGGGACGTTGGCGATCGGGAGCACGCGCACGGTGGGGCTGTTCGGGGCCGGGTCGGCGGAGGCCGGGGTGAACCGGTCGGTGATCGTCGAGTTCATCGTGGACGATGTGGACGCGCGGTACGCCAAGCTGAGCGAGTGGCTCGAGGAAGTGGTGACCCCGCCGACGACGATGCCGTGGGGGAACCGCGCCTTGCTGTTCCGGGATCCCGACGGGAATCTCGTCAACATTTTCACACCGGTCACCGAGGAGGCCGTGGCGAAGTTCGTTGCGGTGTCGCGGTAGGCGCCGGTCACCTACCCGGGCGAAGCCCGCCACGCGACCTGCATCGCCCTGGAGCCGGGGTTACCGTCGAAAGCGATGCACCACAGCGAGCAGGAAGCGGTTCAGCGAGCGGCTTCCGGCGCGGTAGTCGTCGACGCGTGAGCGAGCCGGCTGGCCAGTCCTTTTCGGACAGACCACCCGGCTCGCTCAACCCCCGGCACGAAAGATCACGCGGGCTCGACGCGGAACACCGCGATCCGGTCGGCCGATTCGGCGACGGCGTCCGGTGACGCCGCCCCGGCCAGCCCGGTGGTCACGAAGCGTTTGCCGACGCTCGCGGGACTCGTGGCGACCAGTTGGCGCAGCAGTGGACGCCGGTCCTCCACCGGGACCTCGACCAGCCGTGCGGTCCGGGATTTCCGGCCTCTCGTGAGCGTGACGGTGTCCGCGGCGCGCGCGTTGGCGACCCACGCCGCTTTCGGGAAGGCCTGGAAGATGTAGCGGCCGCCGCCGAGTTCGTTGACGGCGATGGGAAACGTGCGCGGCTGCCCGGTGCGCCGGCCCTTCACGGTGAGCAGCTGCATCGGCCCGAACGCGATCCCCCCGCGCTGCAGTCCGACGATGATCTTGTTGATGGTGTTGGTCATCCGGCGGTAGCTGTCTGTGCTCATGCCGTCGAGCGTACCTCAAGTTCTACGAGAACGATATAATATCTAACGCATATATCGTCGAGGCGCCGGTGGCACGTCGGCCGCGATACCCTACGGATTCCATACGAACCACGAGGGGACAGCGGCATGAGCCCAGACCGGGCCACGGCGCGGCGGCGACGGCAGCTGACGACGTCGGTCAAGGACGCCGTCCGCGACCTGAACATCCAGCTGTCGCTGCTCAACCGCCGCTTCGGCAGCCGCGTGGAGCTGCGCGACGTCGACTGGACCTGCCTCGACTTCATCAACCGCCACGGCCCGCTGTCGCCGAGCGAGCTGGCGCGCCGCGCCGGGCTGCACCCCGCGACGCTCACCGGCATCCTGGACCGCCTGCAGAAGGGCGGCTGGATCGTCCGCGAGCGCGACCCCGAGTCGGCCGACCGCCGCGCCGTGACGCTGCGCGGCGTGCGCGAGCGCAACGCCGAGCTGTTCCAGGTCTTCTCCGGCATGAACACCCGCATGGACGACGTCTGCGACCGCTACTCCGACGCCGAGCTCGAGGTGATCGCCGACTTCCTCCGCCGGACGTCCACAGCCGGGCAGGACTCAGCCGACGAGCTGGCGCCCTAGCGCTTCGTCCTTGCGCGGCACCAGGTTCGCCTGACCCCGCAAACGAAAGTGCCGGCGGAATCGCGTTCCGCCGGCACTCCCTCCTTGCACGTGGTCTTCCGGTCCCCCCGGCACCGAGAGATCAGCTACCCGGGTGCCGGAAGATCGAAACGGCACCGTGTCCTGCGCCACACCCGGCTCAGGCCGGGGCGCCGCCCATCATCCGCAGCATGGCGCGGCCGCCGGTCCGGACGAACCGGACGACGAGCAGGCCCGCGAGCAGCAGGAAGACGATGTTGAGCCACGTCGTGTAGTTCCACGAGATGCCGCTCTCCCCGACGGTGGCGGTGCGCTGCGTGGGGGTGAGGCCGGTGACGCCGAAGAGGAGCTCGACGGCGTAGCCGGCCGCGACCATGGCCGCGTAGAAGGCGCCGAGCAGGACCAGGGTCATGCGCAGGCCGTAGTACTTCCGGTAGATGTTGAGGATCGGGAGGATCAGCAGGTCGGCGAAGATGAACGACAGCACGCCGCCGAAGCTGATGCCGCCGTTCCAGAGCACGGCGGCCAAGGGGACGTTGCCGATCGAGCACACGAACGACAGGATCGCCACCAGCGGCCCGACCAACGGGCCCCAGAGCGCCGAGACGAGCGGGTCGTCGACGAAGAAGAACGCGCGCCAGAAGGAGTCGGGGACCCAGGCGCCGATGGCACCCGCGATGAGCAGGCCGACGACCAGGTCACGCAGGATCGCGGCCCACTCCATCACGAACACGTGCGCCACCGCGGTGAACCCGGCGCCGGAAGCCAGGCGGTGCCGGAACGATCCCTCGCCCGCCACGGACATGTCCATCGCGGCGTGGCCTTCCATGGACCCGGCCACGCCCTTGTCGGCTTGCGCCCGCGCCGCACGGATCAGCCGTTGCCGCACGAACAGCCGGAACAGCACCGCCACCAGCACGATCATGATCGGCCCGCCGACGAACTCCGCGACGGTGAACTGCCAGCCGAGCAGCAACGCCATGATGATGCCGAGCTCCACCACCAGGTTCGTCGACCCGATCTCGAACGCCATCGCCGCCGTGAAGCCCGCACCCTTGCGGAACAGGGACCGCGCCAGCGCCACGGCCGCGTAGGAGCACGACGACGAAGCCGCGCCCAGCAGCGAAGACACCGCCAGCGTGCGCGGCCGGTCGTCGCCCATCAACCGCACGATCGTGGACTTGCGCACCACCGCCTGCACCACGGCGCTCAGCACGAACCCGAGGATCAGCGCCCAGAGGATCTCCCAGGCCATCGACCCCGCCAACGCCAGCGCGTGCCCGATCGCTGCCACCTGACCTCCGGATACGGTGTGGGGGTATTCCACCGGCGACTCTAACCCTCGGGACAGATCCGGGCCAGGCGAACACCCTTGGGCGGACGACCGCGTCGCCGAAGACGGCGGCGAGCTGCGCGTGGAACAGGAAGCCGGCCGGTTCCTCACGGCCGCGCGGTTCCCGGTGAAGCTGCGGGAGGCCCGATGACCACCGTGGTCCTCGCCGACGACGAAGCCCTGCTGCGCAAGGCGCTCGCCGCGTTGCTGCCGCTGGAAGGCGAGATCGCCGTGCTCGCCGGGGCCGAGGACGGCGAGGGGGCGGTGCGGGCGACGCTGGAGCACCGGCCCGACGTGCTCGTGATCGACCTCGAAATGCCCGCTGTGGACGGCCTGGCCGCCGTCGCCGAGATCCGCCGCACGCGGCCGGACCAGGTGATGCTGACGCGCCACGCGCGGCCGGGCGTGCTGCGCAAGGCGCTGAAGCTTGGCGTGCAGGGATTCGTGAGCAAGTCGGCCGAGCCGGCGCACATCACGTCGGTGATCAGGACGTTGCACGAAGCGGCCCGATACGCCCGCGAACACGACTGGCTCTGGCGTCCGTCCACTGCGGACATCAAGGCGCGGACATCCAAGCGCGGACAACCAGGCCCGGACACAAAGAAAGGCAGGAAATACTCCTCCTGCCACTTCCAACGTATACCGCACCCCGGGGCTTGCGGCAAGACCCTGGTGGCGGCGCACAATCGTCCACCGTGGCCGGGACCCGGGGTGTCCGGCCCGGAGCCGAAACCGAAGCGGGGGAAGTTTTCGTGATCGATGTGCTCATCGCCGGTGGCGGGCCGACCGGCGTGATGCTGGCAGCCGAGCTGCGGCTGCAGGGCGTGGACGTGGTCGTGCTGGAACGCGATGCCGAGCCGAGCAAGATCGTGCGCGGGCTGGGCCTGCACACGCGCAGCCTGGAGGTGCTGGACCAGCGCGGGCTCCTGGAGCGGTTCCTGGAGGTCGGCACGACCTACCCGATCGGGGGATTCGCGGGGATCGCCAAACCGATCCCGCCGAACCTGGACACCGCGTTCCCGCACACGCTCGGCGTGCCGCAGACCGTCGTCGAGCGGTTGCTGAGGGAACACGCGATCGAGGTCGGCGCCGATCTGCGGTACGGCCACGAAGTCGTCGGGCTGAGCCAGGACGACGAAGGCGTGACGGCGGAGCTGGCCGACGGCTCGCAGCTGCGTGCGCGCTACCTCGTCGGCTGCGACGGCGGCCGCAGCACCGTGCGCAAGCTGCTCGGGATCGAGTTCGCCGGCGACCCGTCGCGGCAGGAGTGGCTGCTGGGCGAGGTCGAGCTGCAAGCGCCCGCCGACGAGGTGCTCGCCGTGATGACGGAGGTCCGCAAGACCCAGCTCGGGTTCGGCGCCGGCCCGCTGGAGACCGGGGGCTACCGGCTCGTCACGCCGGCCCTGGAGGTGGCCGAGGACCGCACGCGCCCGCCGACGCTGGAGGAGCTTCGGGAAGCCACGCGCGCGACCGCCGGAACCGATTTCGGCATGCACTCGCCGCACTGGCTGTCGCGTTTCGGCGACGCCACCCGCCTGGCCGAGCGCTACCGGTCCGGCCGCGTGCTGCTGGCGGGCGACGCGGCGCACATCCACCCGCCGATGGGCGGGCAGGGGCTCAACCTCGGTATCCAGGACGCGTTCAACCTCGGCTGGAAGCTCGCGGCCGCAGTTCACGGCTGGGCGCCGGCAGACCTGCTGGACACCTACGAGACCGAGCGGCACCCGGTCGCCGCGTCCGTGCTGAACAACACGCGGGCGCAGGCCGAGCTGATGTCGCTGGACCCGGGTCCGCAGGCCGTGCGCCGGCTGGTGTCGGAGCTGATGGACTTCGAAGAGGTGAGGCGGTTCCTGATCGAGAAGGTCACCGCGATCGGCATCCGCTACGACTTCGGCGCCGGCCCCGAACTGCTCGGCCGGCGGCTGCGCAACGTGAACCTGAAGCGCGGTCCGCTCTACACGCAGATGCGCGCCGGGCGCGGGCTGTTGCTCGACCAGACCGGCGCGCTTTCCGTGGCGGGCTGGGCGGATCGCGTGGACCACGTCGTGGACGTCAGCGAGGAGCTGGACGCGCCCGCCGTGCTGCTGCGCCCCGACGGGCACGTGGTGTGGCTCGGCGACGACCAGCAGGAGCTGGCGGACCGGCTGTCGCGGTGGTTCGGCGCCTGATCCCGGAGTTCGACGCGGCCGGCGTTCTTCGAGCTGCCGGCCGCGTCGCGACGGTCAGGCCTCGCTGCCCCAGCCGCGCTGGAACCCGTCCGGGGTGAGGCCCTCGCGCTCGCCCGCGGCGTGGAAGATCGGCAGGTAGCGCTGCGCCTCGAACTCGCCGAGCTCCTTGAGCGCGGCGACCCCGGGGGACGCGAGCCACGCGTCGAGCTCCGCGGGTGAGTCCCAGTGCGTGAGCAGGAGGTAGCGCACGGGCGCGAGCTCGGGGAACTCCTGCAGCGGCCCGACGAACTGGAACGGCTGCGCCTCGAACTCGCCGACCACGGTCTCGAACGGCCGCACCCCGAACCCGGGCAGGCTTTCCGTCAGGTCCGACAGCACCTGCGCGGCTTCGGTTTCCGACAGCGGGGTCTGGCGCGCGAGCGCGATCTCGGAGAACACGCGGCCCTGGATCTCCTCGCCTTCCGCGGGAAGGCGCCACTTGCGCAGGTACACCGACTTGAACCACGTCCGGTGCGCCTTGTTCTGCACGGCCGTGTGCGCGCGGTCGTGGTACCAGTCGTCCATCGCCGCGGGCGTCGACCACTTGCCGCAGAAGTACAGCCACGGCGAGTTGGCGATGGGCCCGCCGATCACCGCGCGGAACCCCGGCGACGCCGCCGCCACGGGACCGAACTTGTCCTGCGCCGCCCAGAACTGCTCGTCGACACCGGGATCGAGGGTGAAGCACGCCTCCATCACGGTGAGGGTTTGCGGGATCGTCGTCGAAGAGGTCATGCGTCGCCCCTGTCGGTATGTGGTGGTCGCCGCTGACAACAGCACGGAAGTCCGTGCCACCGCGGGCTTTCAGTGCCGAACACCATATGCCTCTCTCGCGACGGTCGTCAACGAAAAGCGATACAAGAGCGGCCGACCGGGTGAACCGTCCACAATGGCGGCAAGTTTGAGAACACAACCTTGTGCAGTGATATTGACCAGAGAGTACGCGGAGGGCTACCGTCTGATTCCATCGAACACTCGCGTGCCATCAAAATCGGCGTCGCCCCGAACGGAGCTCTCCCCGTGGCCTCCTCGTTTCCCCTGCCCACGTCAGCCGAAGACATTCCCGATGCGCTACTCGCCCGTTTCAACTCCGGCGACGTCGACGCGATGGAAGACCTCTACGCGCCCGAAGCCGTGTTCGTGACCAACCCGGGAACCACGGTGAGCGGTTGGCCGGCGATCCGCGAACAGCTCGCCGTGTTCCTCGAGCGGAAGCTGCCCATGAACTGCGAAGTGCGCCACGCGTTCGTAGCCGGCGAGGTCGCGATGTTCGCGCTCGACTGGCGCCTCGAAGGCTCGGACGTTTCCGGGGTGTCCACCGACATCGTGCGCCGAGGCGCCGACGGCCGCTGGCGGTTCGTGATCGACAATCCGTTCGGCACCGCGGCTCGCGAACCCGCGTAGAGAACTCGCCTGCCCGGTCGGTGCCGGACGGGCGAGTTTCCCGGGAAAAGCTCAGGCGCTCAGGCCACCGTCGACGCGGAGGGTGGCGCCGGAGACGTGGTTCGCTTCGGCGCTCGCGAGGAAGGCCGCCGCGGCGGCGTCCTCCGGCTTGCCGATGCGGCGCAAGGGGACCGTCTGGGCGAGGGCGGTGTGGTCGAGCGGCAGCATGTCGGTGCCGGTGGGGCCGAGCTGGACGACGTTGACCGTGATGCCGCGCGGGCCGAACTCGTGCGTCCAGGAGCGGGCGTAGGCCTCGATGGCCGCCTTCGTGGCGGTGTAGTCGCCGTAGCCCGAGTTGCCGCCAGTCTGGATCGCGCCGATCGAGCTGATCAGGATGATCCGCCCGCCCTCCCCGAGGTGGGCGGCGGCCGCACGGGTGGCTGCGGCCACGGCGTGCGTGTTGACCGCGAACTGGCGGTGGTGGGCGGAGTCGTCACGGTCGGGGTCGTCGAGGCGGCCGGTGACGAGGATCGCGGCGTTGTGCACCAGGACGTCCAGCCGGCCGAACTCGGCGACGGTGTCCCCCACCAGCCCGACCGCCTCGCTCGCGCTGGCCGCGTCGGCGCGGAACGCCTTGGCGCGCACGCCCAGCGCGGTCAGCTCATCCACCAGGGATTCGGCTTGGTCCTTAGAGTTGACGTAGCTGAACGCGATGTCGGCGCCGTCTCGCGCGAGCCGCAGCGCGATGCCCCGGCCGACACCGCGGGATCCCCCGGTGACCAGAGCGACCTTGTCCTGCAGTGAGATCGTCATGGCTCCACCGTGACGACGCGCCGGTGGGCCGGCCACACCCCGACGTGGGTACCTTCACGGTTGCGCGGGCGGCGCCTCCTGCAGCCGGCCGAGCACGGCCGGGTCCTGAAGTTCCAGCCACCGGATCACTTCGCTGTAGGTGGCGCAGACGGTTTCCGGCTTGGTGCAGACCTCCCCCATGAAGTCTTCGGTCGCCTTCGCGAACGCGCCGCCGGCCCAGTCGTTGAAGTGGTTGGCCACGACCAGCGGTGCGCGGTTCCCGGCGAACGCCGCCTGGTACGCGCCGCGGTAGGTGGCCAGCGTGTCCGCGCGGAACTCGGCGGTGCGCGTGGCGTCGTCGCGAGCGTGGTTGAACTGGAACCACAGGTTGTAGTCCATCATGATCACTTTTTTGTTCAGCGCGGGCACTTTCACGTACGGCATCCAGAACTCCCAGATGCCGTCGAGCTGCTCGGGCCAGCGCACGCCCTCGGACGACTGGCTGGAGTCGTAGCGCAGGCCCGCTTCACGCATCGCGGGCAAGGCCTGTTTCCAGTCGCCTTCGAGACACGGCGTGCGGCCGCCGCGGATCGTGGCCGGGTCGACGTTCAGGCCGCGCTGAGCGCGCGCCTGGTCGACGAACTGGAAGAACTGCGCCAGCTCGTCGCTCCACGCGGCGGTCGTCCAATGGCCGACGCTGGGTTCGGCGCCGGTGCAGAAGTGACCGTTGTAGTGCGTGCCGATTTCCTGCCCCTGGGCCACAGCGGTGTTGAGGTCGGCGACGAGCGTGCGCACGTCCGCGTCCGACCCGCCGAACCCGATGGACGCCTTGCCGGGACGGTGGCCGGGGCCGGGACCTTGGTACTGGTCACGTTGGTCGTTGGTCAGCAGGTAGATGCCGGAGAGGAAACCGCTGAAATGGGCGTTCACGGACTTGGCCAGCGGGAGGACCCGCTGCCAGTGCTCGTGGGATCCGGCGCCGTCGAAGGAAAACAGGACGAACTGCGGGGGTTTCTCCCCCGGTCTCAGCTTGTGCAGCCATTGCGCCGGCCGCGCGGCCGCCGGCGCGCTCGCGCCGCCGCCTTCCTGGGCCGGGGCGTCGTCGAAGACCAGCAGCGCCACCAACGTCAAGGCCAGCGCCACGCTCAGCGCGAGCACCGTTCTTCGCCGTCTGATCACTGCCTTGCTGGGCCGAGCCATCCCGCCTCCCTGTCCCCGGCGAGGGACACTACCTGCGCCGATGCCCGAAACCCGGGATTGACGGCGCGGCGAACAGCGCGGAAGTTATTCCTCTGCCGCACGGACATATGGTGATCATTACTCGCTGATTCAGCACTAGGATCGCTGAATGGAGCTGAGGCAGGTCGAGCACTTCCTCGCGGTGGTGCGGTGCGGGAGTTTCACCGCGGCCGCGCAGGAGGTGCACGTGGTGCAGTCGGCGCTGAGCGCGTCGATCCGCAAGCTCGAGGGCGAGCTGGGCACGTCGCTGTTCGAGCGGACCACGCGGCGGGTCGAGCTGACCGAGGCCGGGCGCGCGCTGGTGCCGGCGGCGCACCGGATCGTCGCCGACGTGGTGGCCGCGCGCGGCGAGGTGGCGGCCGTCGCGGGGCTGGCGAGCGGGCGCGTGTCAATCGGGACCATCCAGACGCTGACGGTGGTCGACCTGCCGGCCAAGCTCGGGGTGTTCCGCACGCGGTACCCGGGCGTGCGCATCCACGTGCGCGAGGGACTGATGCCCGATCTGGTGGCCGCGGTCGCCAGCGGCGAGTTGGACCTGTCGTTCCTCGCGGGCGAGGAGCCGTTGACCGACGAGCTGAGCAGCTTCGCGCAGTGGAGCCAGCAGCTGGTGCTGCTCTGCCACCCCGGTCACCGCCTCGGCCGGCGCCGCCGCGTCCGCCTCGCCGAGCTCGACGACGAGCCGTTCCTGGACTTCAGCGGCAGCGGGATCCAGGCCATGGTCGCGCGCCGCTTCGCCGACGCGGGCCTGCGGCAGAACCGCGTCTGCGAAGCCACGCACATGCCGTTGCTGGTGGAACTCATCGCCGCCGGACTCGGTGTCAGCATCGTGCCGGAGCCGGTGGCCGAGCGCTCCGGCCTGCCGTTCGCCCGGATCGAACAGCCCACCTTCAGCCGCGCGATCCACCTGGCGGGCCGGGGTCCGGCTCCGACGAACCCGGCCGCGCGGGCCCTTCTGGCGCACCTGCTCTCGTGACCCTGACCCTGGGCCTGGCGAACAGCAGCGCGCACCCGACGAGCCCGAGCGCCATGGCCACCGTCGGGTAACCCACGAGCCCCGCGACCGCCGCCAACGCCAGCGCGCGCACGCCGAACCGCCGCAGCAGACGGACGAGGTCCGTGGTCTCGGTGTCCATGCGCTTGAGTATTCGCCGGACCGGGTCAGCGAGTCCAACGCAGAATTTTGCTGGGATTCAGCTGTGTGGGAGCTGAATCAGGACCCCGTCCCACTCGGCCAGGTACCGCACGGTCCTCACCTTGAGCCAGGTGTGAAACTCGTTTTCGCCGTTGCCCTGCATCACGAAGACCCAGTCGCCGGCTCGCCAGATCAGCACCTGCCAGCTCTGGTCGGCGTCGTGGAACGGCCTTCTCGGAGTGCCCATCGGCGCGCGCGTCCACGTGCTCAGGTCCTGCTCGATCGGACTCCACCACGGGAAGTCGATCTGCGTCTCGAGACCCCGGTCCACGAACCGGATTCCCGACCCGCCCGCGCTCGGATCGTCGAACACCTCGATCACGAACTCGTGGGCGACCGGGAAGTCCACCTCGAGCTCGCCCACCGTGCGGTGGTCCTCGATCCGCAGAACGGGTTCGTCGCGCATGCGGCCTCTTTCGACGTCGGGGCTCACCTCATTCTCGCAGGGCGCAGGTGTCGATTCCGGGAAACGCTGTTCGACGTACTCGTGACCACACCGGCAACGCGAGGAGAAAGCACATGGCCCACGACGCGAACGGTCCCATCCGGCTGTACATGTCGATGTCGCTCGACGGGTTCATCACCGGGCCCGACGACCGGCCCGGGCAGGAGCTCGGGGAGGGCGGCGGGCGGCTGTTCAACTGGCTCGACGACCGCCACGGCGACGGTCCCAGCGGCCGGATCTTCCAGGAGGCCATGGCGACCGGCGCGGTGATCTCGGGGCGGCGGACGTTCGAGCTGGCCGGGCGGTGGCAAGGCGATCACCACGACGGCGTGGCGATCAACGTCCTGACCCACCACGTCGATCCGGACGACCGGCCGCCCGGCAGCGCGCGGTTCTTCACCGACGTCGGCGCGTGCGTGGCCGAGGCGCGGGCCGCTGCGGGTGGGCGCGCGGTGCTGGTGCACGGCGCGGGCGCGGCGCAGGCGTTGCTGCGCGCGGGTTTGCTGGACGAGCTGGAGATCCACCTCGTCCCGGTGGTGCTGGGCGGTGGGCGGCGGCTGTTCGACGACACGCGCGTCGAGCTGCGGCAGGTTCGGCAGCTGACCGATCGGGACGTCACGCACCTGCGCTACGCCGTGGCGGGCCACCCCCGGTGAACGGAGGCGGCCCGCTGCGTCAAGAGATCAGCTGTGCGCCGCGGCCAGCTGGGACTGGTCGGTGGCCGGCGGGACGAGCTTCGGGTATTCCTTCTGGAACTTGGTGATCATCGTCGCGGAGGGGACGATCTTGTTCGGGTTGGCCTGGCTCGTGGCCTGCTTCTCGCCCCACGCGCCGGCGGCCTTGCGCTGGTCCGGGGTGCCGTGGCTGTGCTGGCAGTCGCCGATGGAAGCGTTGAGGTAGGTCACTTCCTGCTGGGTGCGGGCGTCCCACGCCTCACCCTTGGCGTGCGCGACGAAGTAGCCGCCGTACGCGTCGGGGCCCATCTCGCCGGACTCGTTGCGCGGGAAGTTGTCGTGGGCGAAGTCGACCTGGTGGCCGTATTCGTGGCCCAGCACGGCCTCCACCGCGACGTCGTCGAAGCCGAGCAGGTTGGTGGTGTCGAGGATGCCGTCGCCGAGCATCACGCGCTTGCCGCCGAAGCTGTCGGCGGGCGCGGAGAACGCGTTGAGCGTCAGCAGCGGGTTGCGGCCGCCCTGCAGCACCGGAAGCTCGAAGAGCACCTTGTTCGCGAGCGCGGCCGCGTCCTTCACGCGCGCCGGCGCGAGGCCGAGGCCGAAGGTCTGCGCCATCTTGGTGGGGCTGCCGAGGTCGGTGCCCTTCCAGGCGACGAGCTGCACGTTCCAGCTCTCGATGTCCCAGAACCCGCGCAGCTTCGAAATGGCCGAGGTGGCGCGCGACGTGTACTGCCCGTCGGTGCCGAACACCTGCGGCTGCTTGTCGGTGGCGACGCCCTGCGCGTAGAGCTGACCGAGCGCGGAAAGCGCGTCGAAGGCTTGCCCCTCGACCGGCGTGAGCTGCGAGGCGAGCTGGTTCGCATACGTGAGCAGCGCACCCTCGGTGCAGTCCGCGGCCGGCTTCTGCTTCGCGTTGGTCTGCTTCCGGCCGATGTGGTCGATCGGCGAGTCGATCAACGAGTCGACGCCGGCCCGCGCACTCGCGGGAATGCCGTTGTACAGGTCCACGACGTTCTGGTACAGCTGCGTCACGTCCTGCTCGACCGTCGACGGCGCCGGCTCGGCCGCGAACGCCGGCACGGCCGTGGCCACCGTGAGCGCGCACAGCGTGCCCGCCGCGGCCAGAGTTCTGCTGAGCGTGCGTGGAAGTTTGGGCACAGGTGTTCCCCTCCTGAGAAAAGACCCGGGATCAAGATCGAGAATCAAGATCACCTTAGGACGGACTCAGGCCCCGAAACGGGCATCACCCGAAGACCCCCGGGATGGCCTACACCATTCGGCGGGGTCCCCCTGGCCGAAAGTACTAGGCCCGGACCGGCCGTGGACAAAGACCGACGAAAGTGCTGGGCCAGGCAGGGGAAATCGGCGTTCCGGCTCAACCTTTCAACGCGCCGCTCACTGCATTTCGAATGAGTGCAGCAACGCCGGAAAGCGCTCGAACGCCTCCCCCAGTCGCGCGGCGAGCTCTTTCAGCAACGGCAGCCGCGTGGCCACGAACTCCGGCACCGGAAGATAGCCGGAAACCGTGGAACAACTGACGCCCGCGACCACCGAGCCGCCGAAGACCGGGCAGCCCAGTGCGGTGATGCCGACGTCGAGCTCGTCGACGACGACCGCGTAACCGTCCTGGCGGGCCTGGGCCAGCGAATCGCGCAAAGCCTCGGCGGAGGTGATCGTGGAGGCCGTTCGCGGGGCGAGCGTGGCGGCGGCGAAAAAAGCGTCGACGACGGCCGGGCGTTCGTTCGCCAGGATCGCGCGGCCCGACGCGCTGACGTAAGCCGGCACCCGAGCCCCCGGAGTGATGGCGAAGCGCATCAAGCGATCGGTCTGCGCGTGGCAGACGTGGAGGATGTCCGTGCCTGCCAAGGCCGTCAGGGAAACGCTGTCGCCGGTCTCGTCGCGGACGCGTTGCAGCAGCGGCTGCGCGAGGCTGCTCAGGTTCATCGCGCGCGTGTAGCCCGCCGACAGCTCCAGCACGCGGGGTGTGAGGACGAACCGCTTGTCCACCTGAGCGAGGTAGCCGAGCTCCACGAGGGTGAGCAGGAAGCGGCGCGCGGCGGCCGGACTGAGGCCCGTGGCCGCGGCGACCTGGCTGAGGGACATTTCGGGCTGGTCGGGCCCGAACGCCCGCAGCACCGTCAATCCCCTGGCCAGCGAGGTGACGAACTGTTCCTTGTCGGCGCTTGACATCGTCGCGATGCCCTTCCTAATCTCCGTTTACCGCCTAGCGGAAAAATATTCGCTAGGCGAAATTCTAGCACTGCTCCGGCTCAACGAGGAGGCTCGGCGTGCGCACCAACGAACAGTCGGCACACCTGACCAGACGAGCGACCATTGCGGCGACGTTCGGCACCGTGGTCGAGTGGTACGACTTCTTCCTCTACGGCACCGCGTCCGCGTTGATCTTCCCGAGCCTGTTCTTCCCGTCGGCCAGCTCACTCAACGGCTCGCTGCTGTCGTTCGCCACGTTCGCCACCGGGTTCGTCGCCCGGCCGCTCGGCGGAGCGATCTTCGGGCACGTCGGGGACCGCATCGGACGCAAGAACGCGCTGGTCATCACGCTGCTGGCCATGGGACTGGCGACGCTGGCCGTCGGCCTGCTGCCCACGTACGGGCAGATCGGCGCACTGGCCCCGATCCTGCTGGTGGTGCTGCGGATCGTGCAGGGCATCGGCACCGGCGGCGAGTGGGGCGGCGCCGCGCTGCTGACCAAGGAGAACGGCAGCAACCGGCCCGGGTTCTGGGGCGGGTTCCTGTCCAGCGCGGTGTTCGCGGGGCTGATCCTCGCGTCGGTGGTCTACGTCGTGATCGGCGCGCTGGTGGACAACCACCAGCTGCTGTCCTGGGCCTGGCGCATCCCGTTCCTGCTCAGCGTCATCCTCGTCGGCGTGGGCCTGTGGGTCCGCAAGGGCCTGCCGGAGACGCGCGAGTTCGCCCGCATCAAGCAGGCCGGCGAGCAGGAACGCGCGCCGCTGATCAAGGCGTTCAAGCAGCCGCGCAACATGCTCGCGATCTTCCTGATGCGCGTCGGCCAGAACGCGACGTTCAACATCGTCTCCGTCTTCATCCTCACCTACGCGACCACGCAGCTCGGCCTCGGCAAGTCGCAGATCCTGTGGTCGACGGTCATCGGCGCCGCGGTCGCGTGCGTGCTCTGCCCGGTCTACGGCCACCTCGGCGACCGCTTCGGCTTCGGCCGCGTGATGATCGTGGCCCTGCTCTTCCAGGCGGTGTTCGCGTTCCCGTTCTTCCTGCTCGTGGACAGCAAGGGCGTCGCGCCGGTGATCATCGCCGTGACGGTCGGGATCGCGGGGGCGGGCGCGGCGACCGACGCCATCCAGGCCGGGTACTTCGCCGGGCTGTTCAGCACGCGCAGCCGCTACAGCGCCATCTCCGTCGGCCGGGAAGGCGGCACCGTGGTGGGTGGTGGCCTCGCGCCGCTGATCGCCACGGCGCTGCTGGGCTGGCTGCACGGCAGCCCGTGGGCGATCGCCGGCTGGATGGCGCTGACGAGCTTGATCGGCATCGTCGGAGTGCTGCTGGTGCGCCCGCACCACGAAGCCGAAGACGTCGTCACCGAGTCCGGCCGCACCGGTTCGGCCCTGATCTGAACGGGAACCGCGCATGACAACGGGAAACCTCGTGCTCGACGCCGCAGCCAGCACGGTGGGCACGCTCTTCGAAGACCGCGCCCGGACGCACCCCGGCCGCGTCGCGCTGCAATCCGGCGAGCGGCAGGTGACCTACGGAGAGCTGGCCGAGCGCAGCCGCCGGATCGCCGCGCTGCTGGCGAGCCGGGGGGTGCGGCGCGGCGACCGGGTGGCGCTGGTTTCGGAGAACCGCACCGAGTACCTGGAGATCACGCTCGCCGTGGCGCTGCTGGGCGCGATCGTCGCGTGCCCCGGCCTGCGGGCGGGCGCCGACGAGCTCGTGGCCTGCCTCGACCTCGTCGAACCCACGGTGCTGGTGACCTCACCGCGAGCCGACGAGAAGTTCGCCGCGCCACTGGGTTCCCGCCCGCGGCTGCTGCTGGGCGAGGCTTTCGAAGCGGAAGTCGCGGCGACAACCCCGTGGGCCGAGCCGTCGGCGGCGCAGCCGGAAGACGTCCTGATCATCATCTACACCAGCGGCACCACAGGCGTGCCGAAAGGCGCGGCCATCAGCCACCGCGCGGAGATCGCACGTAGCTCCGCCACGCGCGCGGAGTACGGCCTGGCGGGTGACGACGCGTTCGTCGCCTGGTCGCCACTGAGCCACATGGGCGCGTTCGACAACTCGGTGAGCACGCTCATCAGCGGCGGCAAGGTCGTGGTCGTCGACGGGTTCGACGCGGCCGAGCTCGCCCACGTCGTGGCCACCGAACGGCTCGGCTGGCTGCTGCTCATGCCCGGCACGGTCCGGCGCTTCGCGGACGTCCTGCGGGACAAGCAGATCACGCCGGCCGGGGTGCGCCTGTGCGGGGTGATGCCGGACCTCATCGGGCCGGACGAGATCGCCGAGATCACCGCGCTGCTCGACGCGCCGTTCGCGAACACCTTCGGCACCACCGAAACCGGGTGCCCGCCGGCTTCGGGCGACGCGCTCGCCGTCGGCGTGGAACCGGCGTCACTGTCCAAAGTGCAGAGTGGCTACTGCGAAATCCGGCTGGTCGGCCCCGACGACCACGACGTCGCCGACGGCGAACCGGGCGAGATCTGCATGCGCGGGCCCACCGTGTTCAGCGGCTACTGGAACGACCCGGCCACCACCGCGCACGACTTCCGCGGCGGCTGGTTCCACCTCGGCGACGTGTTCGTGCGCAACCCCGACGGCACGCTGGACTTCGTCGACCGCGCGAAGTACCTGATCAAGAGCGGTGGCGAGAACATCTACCCCGCCGAGATCGAGCGCGCCCTGCTGCGCCACCCCGAGGTGCTCGAAGCCGTGGTCGTCCGCCGCGCCGACCCGACGTGGGGTGAGGTGCCGGTCGCGTTCGTGGCCCGGTCCGGCGACACGGCCGTGTCGGCGGAAGAGCTGATCGAGCTCTGCGGCGAACGGCTGGCGAAGTACAAGCGGCCGCGTGAGATCCGGTTCGTGGCGCCGGAGACGTTGCCGCGCAACGCGTCCGGGAAGGTCGTCCGCGGCGAGCTCGAGAAGCGAGCCTGAGCGTCGAAGGAAGGAACACGCATGTTGGGTGATTCACCGGAGTTCCGCTCCGACATCAGCTGGAGCACGGCGAAGAGCATCACGGTGTTCGGCCACGACCTGGTCGACGACCTCGTCGGCAAGGTCAACCTGGGCGACATGGGCTTCCTGGAGCTCACGGGCCGTCTGCCGACCCCGGGTGAGTCCACTGTGTTCAACGCACTCACCGTCAGCCTGGTCGAACACGGCATGACCCCGAGCGCCATCGCCTCGCGGCTGACGCACTACGGCGCACCGGATTCCCTGCAGAGCGCGGTCGCGGCCGGCCTGCTGGGGCTCGGGACGACGTTCGTGGGCTCCATCGAAGGGGCCGCGCGGTACGTGCAGGAGGCCGACCTCGACGGCGATCTCGCGGCGGAGGCGGGCGCGATCGTCGACCGGTTCGTCGCCGCGAAGACGCTCATCCCCGGCATCGGCCACCCGATCCACAAGCCGCTCGACCCGCGGGCGGAACGCCTGTTCACGCTGCTCGACGAGGCCGGCCTCACCGGGCCGGAGGTCGCGTTGATCCGGGAAGTCGCGCGCCAGGCGGGAATCGCGCTGGGCAAGGAGCTCCCGGTCAACGTCACCGGCGCGATCGGCGCCATCGCATCGCGGCTGGGCATCGACTGGCGCGCCGCGCGGGGCATCGGCGTGATGGCGCGGGCCGTCGGCCTCGTCGGCCACGTGCTGGAGGAGATCCGCAGGCCGACGGCACCGGCCATCTGGCGTGAGGTCGACGAGGCCGCGACCCGCCACCACGAGTGAGCGGCCCGGGGCCGGGCGCGGGCCCGGCCCCGGCGTCCGTCAGATGTCGATCGGTTCGAGCCGGCCGAGGATCTCGTCGCGGCGGGACTCGAACTGCTCGGGCAGCTGGAAGCGCTTACCCAGCTCCTGCGGTGACTCGTCGCAGTCCCAGCCGCCCTCGTTGTGCGTCACGGCGAGCTCGAACAGCGCGCCGCCCGGGGACCGGACGTAGATGGACTTGAAGTACTTGCGGTCCCGCAGCTCCGACAGGTCGGTGTAGCCGGCGCCCTCGATCTCGAACTTCAGCTCGTCCTGGTTCTTGAGGTTGTCGGCGTTCCACGCGAAGTGGTGGATGGTGCCGGCGCCGTAGATCCACGTGCCCGGGCCGTCGGTGCGGTTGACCACGAGCTCGACCGCGCCGCCGAGGCCGGATCGGCCCGCCTCCAGCGCGAACCGGTCGCCTTCGCTGAGGCCTTCGCGCGCGCCGAGGTGGTTGGCGGCGAACTCGACGGCGGTGTCCGGCCCGGTCACGTGCACGCCGACGCCGTAAATGCCGTGGATCGCGTACTCCTGCGGCACCCCGCCGCCGGTGAAGCCGCGCCGTGGGTCGTTTTCGACCTCCACGAGCTGGTACTCGATGCCGCACGGGTGGCGGAACAACACGCGTCGACGGTCGAACACGGTGGCGTCGTGCACGTCGGCCGCGCGGTCCTTGAGCCGGTCGGCCCAGTAGTTCAGCGAGCCCGACGGGACGGCGAGCAGCACCTCACGCGCCTGGTTCGTGCCGCGGCGGCCGTTGATCCCGGCCTGGCCGAACGGGAACGTGGTGAGCACGGCGCTCGGGTCGCCGTCGGCGTTGCTGTAGTAGAGGTGGTAGATCGGGATCTTGCCGTCGAACAGCACGGTCCGCTTGATCAGGCGGAGGCCGAGGACGTTCACGTGGAAATCGACGTCCTCCTGCGCTCCGGCCACCGACATCGTGATGTGGTGGCTACCGTTGAGGTACGACATTCGGGCTCTCCTTTTCTGTGGTGTTCACGAGTTCCGGCCACCGGTCCTGCACGGGCCCGGTCAGCCGTTGCACGAGTTCGCCCGTGTCCAGCAGCAGTTCTTCCCGCCACGGCGCGGCGGTGAGCTGGACGCCGACGGGCAGTCCGGCGGGGTCGAAACCGCCGCGGACGACGAGGGCGGGCAGTCCGGCGAGGCTCTGCGCGGCGATGCCCGGGAGGATGATCGCGCGGAGGCCGGCCGGAATGGCGTCGATCGGCGGCGGCGCGATCGGGACGGCGGGTGAGAGGACGACGTCGACGCGGGAGAGCACCTCGGCCCACGTCGAGCGGACGTACGCGCGGCCTTCCTGCGCATCGAGGTAGTCGGCGGGGTCGGCGGCGTCGGCCAGTTCGAGCCTCTCGCGGACGTCGGCGCCGTACTCACTGGCCCGGTCCGGCCAGAGGCCGTCACGCCGGTGGCCGCGGCGGCCTTCGGCGAGGATCGTCGTGCCCAGCAACGGGTTCGCGGCGGGGAGCGCACCGGCGTCGAGCTCGACGACGGGCAAGCCGGCGTTCGCCAGCAGATCCGCGATGGTCGTGCAGACGCGCGCGGCTTGGGTAGTGGGGTCGTCCAGCAGCAGTCCGACGCGCACCGTCGTGGTGTTCGGCGGCGACGCCGGGCCCACGACCGTCCACAACAGACGGAGGTCCTCGACCGTCCGCGCCATCGGGCCCACCACGTCGGCCGAGGGCGCGAGCGGCCGGACGCCGGTGACGGGAACCGCGCCGAACGTCGGCCGCAGACCCGTCAGCCCGCAGAACGCCGAGGGCAGCCGGACGGACCCCGCGGTGTCGGTGCCGAGGGCGAGCGGCGCGTACCCGGCCGCGAGCGCCGCCGCCGAACCGCCGCTCGAACCACCCGGCGTGCGCGAGGGGTCCCACGGGTTCCGGGTCGGGCCGAAGTGCGGGTTGTCGGTGGTGACGCCCCACGCGAACTCGTGCGTGGCGGTCTTGCCGAGCACGATGGCACCGGCGCGGCGAAGGACGGCCACCGCCTCGGCGTCGGCCGCCGGCACGTGGTCGGCGAACATCGCTGATCCGTACGTGGTGCGCAGGCCTTCGGTGTCGATCAGGTCCTTGACGAGCACGGGGACGCCTTCGAGCGGCCGCGCGGTGCCCCTCGACCACCGCCGCTGCGCTTCCCCGGCTTGGTGTGCCGCGGCATCGAAGTTCGCCGTGGTCAGGGCGTTCAGGGTCGGATCCTGCTCGGCCGCGCGGCGGGCGAGGGTTTCGACCACCTCGACCGGCGACAGGTGGCCGGCGCGGAAGGCGGCCAGCAGAGCGGTCGCGGACGAGGGCGGAGGAGGCGCTCCACCCGGTGTGAGGGGACTCATCCCGTCGGGCATGTACTGCACCGTACAGTCGATCTAGGCTCAGCGCTACGCCCCGGTGCACCGAACTCGATGAAGGAGAGCCCGATGAAGATCGCGATCCTCGACGACTACCAGCAGGTCGCGTTGACCTTCGCGGACTGGGACTCCCTCGGCGCCGAGGTGCGGGTCTTCACCCGGCCGTTCACCGGACCGGAGGACGTGGTGCGGAGCCTGGCCAGCTTCGATGTCGTGGTCGCGATGCGCGAGCGGACGCGGTTCCCCGCCGAGGTACTGGACGGCCTGCCGGACCTGAAACTGCTGGTCAGCACCGGTCAGCGCAACGCCGCCATCGACCTCGCGGCAGCCCGGCGGAGCGGCGTGGTCGTGTCCGGCACCGGCTACGACGGGCGCTCGACGGTGGAGCTGACCTGGGCGTTGATCCTCGCAGCCGCACGCAACCTCCCCGCCGAGTTCCGCTCGGCGCGCGAGGGCGGCTGGCAGGTCGGCGTCGGCACCACGTTGCAGGGAAAGACGCTCGGCGTGCTCGGGCTCGGCGACGTCGGGTCGGCCGTGGCGCGCATCGGCCAGGCGTTCGGCATGAAGATCCTCGCGTGGAGCCGCAGCCTCACGCCGGAGCGCGCCACGGCCCACGGCGCCACCGCCGTGAGCAGGGAAGAGCTGCTCGAACAGGCCGACGTGCTGTCGATCCACGTGGTGCTCTCGAAGCAGACGCGCGGCCTGATCGGCGCCGGAGAACTGGCCCGGATGAAGCCGTCCGCGCTGCTGGTGAACACCTCGCGCGGCCCGATCGTCGACGAGGCGGCACTGCTCGACGCGCTGCGCCGCAAGGTGATCGCGGCCGCCGCGCTCGACGTGTTCGACCTCGAGCCGCTGCCTGCCGACCACGCGCTGCGGGGCCTCGACAACGCGATCCTCACGCCACACATCGGGTACGTCGCGAAGGAGCTGTACACGACGTTCTACCGCGACGCCGTGGAGGACATCGCCGCGTTCCAGGCGGGTTCGCCGATCCGCGTGATGGACTGATCCGACGGCCGTCCGGGCCCGGCTCGTCGAGCATCGCGGGTTCCGGTCGGACGGCCTGCTCCTCGTGCCGGATTTCGCGGATCACCTGCGTATAGTGAATGCGGAACCCAGCCAGGACCGGCGGGTATAGTCAACGATTTGGACTAACAGCGATGTCTCAGGTAGTGCGGTCGCGCAACTACGACCTCGGCAAGCGCGCCGACGACGTGCTGGCGACCCGCACGCGCATCATCGAGGCCGCGATGCAGCTGCACGGCACCGTGGGCCCGGCCCGCACCACGATCTCCGCCGTGGCCGAGCTCGCCGGCGTCCGGCGCAACACGCTGTACCGCCACTTCCCCACCGAAGACGAGCTCTTCGCCGCGTTCTCGGAGCACTTCTGGTCGCTGCACCCGCTGCCCGACCCCGCGCGGTGGCGGCAGGTCGAAGAACCGCAGTGCCGGTTCGAAGAAGCCCTCAGCGCCGTGTACGCGTACTACGGCGAGAGCTCCGACCTCCTCGCGAACCTGACCCGCGACGCCGAGTTCATGCCGGTCGTCGAGCGTTCGCTGGAGGAGTACCGGGCGCTGCTCGAGAGCATCGCGCACATCGCGGGCGAAGATCAGCCGGCCCGCGCGACGGCGCGGCACGCTCTGGAGTTCGGCACCTGGCGCTCGCTCGTGGAACGCGGCGGGCTGAGTGACGACGTCGCGGTGGAGCTGATGTCCGCCCTCGCGTTCGGCACCGCCGGGCGCCCCGTCACCGTGGTCGAACCGGCGCCGCAGCAGGGCAAGCGCGACGCCGTGGTGCGCGCGGCCTTCGCCGCCTTCGCCGAGCACGGCTTCCGCGTGAGCCTCGACGAGATCGCCGAGCGCGCCGGCGTGTCGAAAGTGACCATCTACAGCCATTTCACGAGCAAGGAAGCCCTCTTCCGCACGGTCATCACCGAGCAGCTCGACGAGGCCGTCGCGGCGGCCCGCAAGCTCTCATCGGGCGACTTCGACCTGCGCGAGCTGTGCGAAGCGTGCGTCGATGTGCTCACCTCTCCCGCGATGGCCAACCTGCACTCCGTGCTGGAAGCCGAGGCCAAGCGCTTCCCCGACGACACCGCCGCCTGGCTCGGCCGCGTGCCCGCCGAGCTGCGCCGCGTCCTCGACACCGCGGTGCGCGCGCTGCCGGGGATCCACATCCCCGATCCGGCCGCAGCGGTGAGCCAGCTGTACGCGCTGTGCGTCCAGCCCGGCTCGCCGGACGTGATCGAGTCGGGGGTGGCGATGTTCCTGAAGTTCTACGAAACGCCACCGAGCGCCGCACCCAGCAAGGCATAACCACCGGCGCCGATTGCCACGAGCGACAGGGTCGCCGCCGCGGGCCGCCAGGACCGGCGGCTCAGGAGGGCAAGCAGGACCGCCGCCACGACCAGCATCGTCACGCCGGCGCCGGGCGAGCCGAGAACCACAAGCCGGTAAAGCCCGTCGACCGAGAAGAGCGCGACCAGCAGCGCGAGGCCGACGGCGCCGGGCACGCTGTCCGGCCGGTGCCGCCACCACGCCGCGCCGAGGCCGAACACGATCCCCGCGAGCACCGCGCCGACGGCCCACACACCGGCGGTGACCAGCGCGCCGGCGGAGTAGAGGCCGTTCACGGCTTGGGCCACGCCGTACCAGACCACCAGCGCCAGCAGCAGCGAGCCGACCGCCGCCGCGACGACACGCCACGACGGCCGCCCGCCGGCGCACCCGACGAGAAACGCGAGCGCGGACCAGGTGGCGATCGAGTTGGTCGTCCAGCCGAACGGCGTCAGCTGCGTCAAGTACGTGCCGGCGCCCAGCACCACGCCGCCGCCCACGGCAACGGTTTTCTGCACCGCGTCAGCCTTCCAGGAACTCCAGGCGGTTGCCCACCGCGTCGAACGTGTAGAAGCGGCGCTGCCCGGGGATCTCCGTCGGGTCCGCCCAGGCCACTCGGTGGCCGGCGGCGGTCAGTGCCCGCGCGGTGGCGTCCACGTCGGTCACGAAGGCCGGGTGGGCCTTGACCGCGGGGCGGAAGTCCCGCTCGACGCCGACGTGGAGCTCGCCGGCCGGGCCGCCCACGCCGGGCACGCGGAACCAGCACCCGCCGCGCTGGGCGAGCAGCGGGGGTTTCGGCAGCTCGGGCCAGCCGAGCACCCCGGTGTAGAAGGCGCGCTGCGCGTCCTCCGCTCCGGCCGGGCAGGCCACTTGGACATGGTGGATCACGATTTGAGGCTACCCTCGCCGGAGGTGAGCCAGGGCCGGCGCGGTTCACTCGAACGGGAACCCGCACAGCCCGCCCACCCGGCCATGATCGCCTTATCTTCTGAGCGTGGCCTACCTGCTCACGTCGATCCCGTTCTTCGCCGGCTTCGCCATCAGCTTCCGCTTCGAGCGGCGGCGGTTGCTGAACGGCGTGCTGTTGCTGGCGGGACTGCTGTTCGTCGCGGTCGGCGTGGTCTTCGCGTTGCTGGACATCCCCGCGGTGCACGACGTGGTCGACGGTGACGTGCTGGCGATCGCGTTCTTCCTCGTGATCGCGGTGCTGCTGCCCGCGTTCCTGGTGCTCAACGGCTTGCAGATGGTGCGCCGCGAGGGGCGGCGGCTGGGGAACCTGCTGTCGCTGCTCGCGGGGCTGGCGATGTTCGCCTTCGCGCCGGCGTTGCTGGTGCTGGGGAAGAACGCGGTGCCGCGCGCGGTGGAGGTGGTGATCATCAGTGTGTCCATTGTGCTCGGTTACCTCAGCCTGGCGTTCGCCGCGTTCGTGGTGTGTTCCGTGGGCTACGGCCTGCTGCGGCCGCCGAAGGGCGCGGACTTCATCGTGGTGCACGGGTCGCGGCTGATCCGGGGCAAGGTGCCGCCGCTGCTGGCCAGCCGGCTCGACCGCGGGCGGGCGTTGTACGACGCGGGTGTCGCGCAAGGGGCGACGCCCACGCTCGTCACGTCCGGCGGTCAGGGTCCCGACGAGCCGCGGCCGGAAGCCGAGGCGATGGCCGATTACCTGGTGGCCCAAGGCATTCCGCGCGAGGAGATCGTGTTGGAGGACCGCTCCACGACCACGCGCGAGAACCTGCTCTACAGCCGCGAGCTGATGACCGAGCGCAACCCCGGCTACCGCTGCCTGCTCATCACCAACAACTTCCACGCCTTCCGCACCGCGATGCTGGCGCGCCGCCTCGACGTCAACGGCCAGGTCGTCGGCTCCCGCACCGCTTGGTACTACGTGCCCAGCGCGACCATCCGCGAGTTCATCGGCATCCTGCGCGACTACCGGATCCTCAACGGCGTGGCGATCGTGCTCCTCGCGGCGGCGTACCCGGTGTCACTGGCCTTCTGAGCCGCCGCCCTGCACCTTCACACCACCGGGGCACCGGTCCGGGCCCGGACACCGGCCGCGTCCTCCCCCGGCGCCACTTCCACCAGGCGCAGGCCGTCCGGGGTGACGTCGAGGACGGCGAGGTCGGTGATGATGCGGTCGACCACGCCGGCACCGGTCAGCGGGAGGGTGCAGCGCGACACCAGCTTCGGCTCGCCGTCCTTCGTGACGTGGTCGGTCAGCACCACCACGCGTTTCGTGCCGGCGACCAGGTCCATCGCGCCGCCCATGCCCTTCACCAGCGTGCCGGGCACGCTCCAGTTGGCGAGGTCCCCGTTGGCGGCGACCTGCAACGCGCCCAGCAGCGCCAGGTCGATGTGGCCGCCGCGGATCATGGCGAACGAGGTGGCCGAGTCGAAGAAGCTCGCGCCCCGGGCGACGGTGACGGTCTGTTTGCCGGCGTTGATGAGGTCGGCGTCCTCCTCGCCCTCGACGGGGAACGGGCCCAGGCCGAGGATGCCGTTTTCGCTCTGCAGCGTGACGTGGACGCCGTCGGGCACGTGGTTGGCGACCAGTGTCGGAATGCCGATGCCGAGGTTCACGTAGTCGCCGTCGCGCAGTTCGCGGGCGGCGATGGCGGCCATTTCGTCGCGGGTCCAGCTCATGCGTGCGCCACCTCCTTGGGGCGGACGGTGCGTTTCTCGATGGCTTTTTCCCGTTTCCTTGCGAGGACGAGCCGTTGGACGAACACACCCGGCGTCATCACGTGTTCCGGCTCGACGAAGCCGTCCAGCAGGATCTCGGCTTCGGTGAGGCAGACGCGTCCGCAGGCCGCGACGAGCGGGTTGAAGTTGCGCGCGGCCAGGCGGTAGGTGAGGTTGCCGGCGCGATCGGCCGTGTGGGCGTGGACCAGCGACACGTCGGCGACGATGCCGCGTTCGAGCACGTAGGTGCGGCCGTCGAACTCGGCGTGGGGCTTGCCTTCGGCCACCGGGGTGCCGACGCCGGTCGGCGTGTAGAACGCGGGGATGCCCGAACCGCCGGCACGCAGGCGTTCGGCGAGAGTGCCCTGCGGGACGAGCTCCACGTCGAGCTCTCCGTCGAGGAACTGGCGGGCGAAGAGCTTGTTCTCGCCGACGTAGGAAGCGACCACTTTGGACACCTGGTGGTTCTCGAGCAGGAGCCCGAGGCCCTGGCCGTCGACGCCCATGTTGTTGGACACCACGGTCAGGTCGCGCACGCCGGAGTCGCGCACGGCCTCGATGAGGTCCGTGGGGTTGCCGCTCAGGCCGAACCCGCCCACGGCGAGGGTGGCGCCGTCGGTGAGCAGGTCCGCGAGTGCTTCGGCGGCACTGGGGTGGATCGTCGGCAAGGTGTTCCTCCCGTCCACTGAATGATCGGACGGAGTCACTCAAGGGCACGCCAACGGGCCTGGTCAACGGTGTCGCTGCGGTCGCTCGGTCGGCGGTCACTGGTCGATGGCGGCGTTCACTCAATGAACGTAAGCTGCGGGCATGACCAGCGCCCCGGACCACCTCGTCGGCCGCGCGGCCGCCGTGCTGCGTGCGCTGTCCCACGGCCAGGGCGCCACGACCACCGAGGTCGCCCGCGCCGCCGGACTGGCTCGCCCGACCGCGCACCGCCTGCTCACTGCGTTGGGCGACGAAGGGTTCGTGGACCGTGACCAGCGCACCGGCCAGTGGCACCTGGGCCCGGAGCTGTACCTGCTCGGTGAGGTCGCCGCCCAGCGCTACGACGTGACCGAGCACGCCCGCGCGAGCGTCCACCGGCTGGCCGAGGCCACCGGCGAGAGCGCGTTCTTCTCCGCTCGCCGCGGCGACGAAACCGTGTGCCTGCTGCGCGAGGACGGCAGCTTCCCGATCCGCTCCTTCGTCCTTTACGAGGGCGCGCGCTTCCCGCTCGGCGTGGTCTCGGCGGGGCTCGTCGTGCTGTCCTTCCTGCCCGACCGTGACATCGACGAGTACCTCGGCCGCGTCGACCTGACGCAGATGTGGGGCGCGGCGCACAGTGCCGGCGAGCTCCGCGCCCGCATCGCGCGCACCCGTGAGACGGGCTACTCGCTCAACCCGGGCCTGGTCGTCGAAGGCAGCTGGGGCCTGGCGGCCGCGGTGTTCGGCCGCTCGGGCGCCCCGGCGTGGGCGCTTTCGCTGACGGGTGTCGAGTTCCGCTTCCCGCCGGACCGGCTCACCGAGCTGGGCGCGCTGCTGCTGCGCGAAGCCCATGCGCTGACGCGGAAACTCGCGTCGGCGTAGGCGGACGGCACTCAGTTCTTGCGCGCGAGGGGCCAGCGGCGGCCGATCGCGACGTGCAGGATCACGGACACGCCGAGGGCGTTGAGGGTGACGTGGCCGACCCAGCCGATCGGCGTGCCGCGGTTCCAGTGCAGTCCTTCGGCCAGCGCCAGCAGGGCCACGTGCAGCACCGCGGCGAGGGCCAGCGTCAGCAGGAGTGACACGGTTCGTTCGAGCCACGCGGGCCAGCGCGCGGGCAGGGCGTCTTCGAAGAGCATGCCGACCACGAGCCCCGCGGCCACGAAGTCGCCGGCGAGCGCGGACAGCGTCGGAACGGGCAGCTCCCGCAGCACCACGTAGGTGAGGATGCCGGCGCCGATCGTCGCGACGTTCGCGCAGACGAACCGCACCCACTGCTTGCGCAGGTAGTGGAACGGCCAGCCGCGCCACATCACGAACAGCAGCACCTGCCACACGCCGATGAACGTGAGCACCGCGCCGAACACACCGGGATCGATCAGTCCGGGGCCACCGCCGCGGAACGGGGTTCCGCCGAGCAGCAGCACGTACAGCAGGATCGCGACCGCCCACGACAGCACCACCGCGCAGATCCCGCCGGGGATCGGCTTGAGCCACAGCCGCAGCGGCCAGTGCTCGCTCACCAGTGTCAGCTCCAGCATCACCACGAACGCCGCGCCCGCGAGCGGCAACGTCACGGGGAACGTGCTCAGCTCGAGCCTTTCGGGCGTCGGATCGAAGATCGCCGCGAACGACAGGTGCCCCACCACGGCCTCACCGAAGAACGTGAGCACGATCCCGCCCACCGCGATGAGCGCCAGGTCCGCCCAGCCCGCCCAGTCCGGCCCGAGCCGCGTGCCCGGCCAGTCCTCCCACCAGAACGCGATCATCGACACCACCGGCAACGCGAACGTCACGATCGGCGCCAGCACCAGCAACGACGACTCCGCACCCCCGGCCCCCACGGCGATCAGCACCGCCACCACGACCACCGGCACGAGGCCCGCCAGGCCGAGCCCGGGCTGCCGCGCCCAGCGCGACGTGCCGGGCCCGGTCGGGTCGTCCCGGCGGTGACGTTCGCGCCGGCTGATCGCGGGGTGAGGTGTGGGTGCTGCGGTGCCCGTGGTCTGCTCGGCTTGCTCTGTCCGACGGGTGCTGTCGGTGCTGTCGGTGCTGTCGGCTCGACCGGATCGGCCGGGTTGGCCGGGTTGGACTTGGCCCGGTTGGCCGGGTTGCCCTTGGTCGGGCTGACCGGGCTGACCGGGCTGACCGGGCTGACCGGGCTGACCGGGCTGACCGGATCGGCCAGGTTGGCCCGGTTGGACTTGGCCCGGTTGGCCGGGTTGCCCTTGGGCGGGCTGACCGGGTTGACCGGATTGGCCTTGGGCGGCGCCTTCCGCTCTGCCACTCACCGCGAGCCGCACTCTCCGCCGGTCACGAGCCCGTCCGCCTGACGCCTGCGCCGCAGTCCCATGCTCGTCCTCCGCCGTACCGCTCTTGTCGCCGACGTTCCGGTCCCCCGGAACACCGCACCGCGCACCCCGACGAGGCCGTCCACGTGACTCGGGTGCGGCCAGGCTAATCAGCGCCCGAGGTCATCTCAAGAACGCCACCACCGGCGATGACGTTCGGGCACCCCACCATCCCCACCCGACGGTCGGAAAATCCTTTTCGGACACTGGCCGCGCCGGATCCCCGGGAACGATCAGGTTTTTCACATCACGCTTGGCCGGGCCGGCCGCGGACTCAGGAACCGGCTCGGCGGACAACGCGCAGTCGCCTCGCCGCCGCACTCCGGATGCGCCGGGTGGCGCCGCTCGTACTCAGGGCTTCGAGGGTCTGCTCGGCGTTGATCGTGGTGGCCGCCCGCAGTTGCAGCCAATTCGTCCAGCGTCGTACGTCGAACTCCGGGCCGTCGCCCGCGGCCATCGTCTCAAGGACAACGAGCTCGCGCGCCCGAGTGGCCGCGTACTCGCGGCTGCGCCCCTCGGGGAGAGCCGCCACGAAATCCGCACGTCGAGCGTCCGGCAGAACCTCCAGCGCCCGCACGACCACTGCGGCGGCGATCGGCAGGTCCGGCTCGTCTGCGATCAGGTCCAGGACCGCCGGCCACTCCTCGGCCCGCCCGATCGCCTCGGCGTACACGGCCCACCGGGCGTGCCCGTCGTCGAGGTCACGGGGGTCGGCGCCGAGCCTCCCCGCGAGCGCCGCCAGCCGTACGTCGAAAGTCGTCACAGCACTGCGAGCCGATCCAGCAACCGTTCCGCCAAGCTGATCTCCGCGCTCAGCGGGTGGTCCTCCGCGAGGTACGGCAGGGTGCCCTCCGCGAGGCGGAAGGCTTCGCGCAGCGGGGTGTCCGGCAGGGCGACCCCGGAGAGGCGCAGGGCGCGCACGGCGGCGAGGAGTTCGCAGGCCAGCACGGTGCGGTAGGCGGCGGTCGCGGCGACCGTGCTGCGGACGGCGTGCGTGGAGAAGCTCGCGTGGTCCTCCAGGCCGCGGGAGATGACCGCGGTGCCGAGCGTCACGGGGGACGAGGCGTGGCGCAGGGTGCCCAGGGCGTCGTGGGCGACGTATTCCAGGATCATGATTCCGGAGCTGCCGGCGGGGCCCTGGGCGAGAAAAGGGGGCAGGCCGCTCAGATCCGGCTCCACCAGGTCGCCGAGGCGGGCCGTGGAGAGTTCGGCGACGTGGTGCAGCGCGGCGCGCAGGTGGTCGAAGGCCAGGGCGACGTGGGCCGTCGAGAACTGGCCGTGGTGGTAGGCCTGCTGGGTCTCCACGTCGATCAGCGGGTTCTCGGCCGCGGCGTTGATGTCGATGTCCAGGACCCGTTCCACCGAGGCCGCCGCGTCGAGGGCGGGGCCCTGGACCTGGGGGAAGGCGCGCAGGCCGAACGGGTCCTGCAGGCGGCGGCCCTCCACGACCTCGTCGCCTTCGAGGAGCAGCCGGCGGAGTTCGGCGGCGCAGAACACGGCGCCGGGGTGGGGGCGGGCGGCGTGGACGCGCGCCGAGTAGGCCTCGGCGGAACCGCCGAGCGCGCAGAAGGTCAACGCCGTCACCACGTGGGACGCGGACAGCAGCCGGCGCAGGTCGTGCCAGGCCAGGACGGCTTCGGCGAGGGTGGCGGCGTTGCTGGAGATGAACGCGAGCGCGTCGCCGGGGCTGATCGGCAGCGGGTCGAGGTCGCCGGCGGCCCAGGGCAGTTCGCCGGCCAGTGTCAACGCGACCTCGGCCAACGCGGTCAGGTCGCCGGTGCCGATGGCGCCGCGCGAGTGCACCAACGGCAGCGCCCCGACCCGTAGCGCGGTCTCCAGCGCCCGCAGCAGCCGCGGGTGCACGCCGCTGCCGCCGGCCGCCAGCTGGTTGAGCCGGATCGCCATCACGGCGCGCACGACCTCGTCCGCCAGCGGCTCGCCGGTGCCGCCGGCGTGGCTGCGCAGCAGGCGCAATCCGTGGTGGTCGGCGGACTCCGGGTCGACGACCGTGTGCCGGTTCGCGCCGACGCCGGTCGTGCGGCCGTACACCGCGCGTTTGGCCCCCAGCTCCACCGCCAGCTCGTAGCTCGCCGCGGCGCCGGTCACGGCGTCGGGTGCCAGCTCCGTCCACGCGCTGCGACGAGCCACACGGACCACGTCGGCACAGCGGAGGCCGGATCCGCTGATCTCGATGCGGCTGGAGTCGGTCATCGCCACCCCTCTTGACAAGTTTTCATTCATTCCTAGAGTGACATGAAACTATTCATTCTCGAACAACGCAAGGACGGGAGGCCCGGGTTGTCCCGGTCGCTGCACGAGCTGCTCACCGCCCACCGGCTGACCCCGGCGCAGCGGCGCATCGCCAGCTACCTCACCGACCACGCGGCCGAGGCGGCGGCGCTGACCAGCGGCGAGCTCGCCGAGTACGCGCAGGTCAGCCAGCCGTCGGTCACGCGGTTCGTCGCGCTGCTCGGGTTCGACGGCTACGCCGGGTTCCGCCGCTACCTGCGTGAAGCGGCGGCCGAACCCGAGCCGGAGTGCGGTGGCAACAAGTTCCAGGCCGCCATCGACGCCGACCTGCGCAACCTCACCGCCCTGCGCGCGCAGCTGGCCGACGACACCCGCCTCAGAACGATCGCCGCGGAGCTCATGGACTCCGTCCCGCTCGTCGTCGCCGGCTACCGCGTCTCGGCCGCGCAAGCCGCGTCGTTCGCCTACCTCGCCACCAAGATCCACCCGGACGTCCGCCTGCTCACGGACCCCGGCAGCGTCTTCGGCGACGCCCTGCGCCACGCCCACCGGTCCGGCGCCCGGACGCTCGTCCTCGTCGCGCTCCCCCGCTACCCCCGGGAGAGCGCCGCGGCCCTCGATCAGGCTCGTGCACTCGGCCTGCGCACCCTCCTGATCACGGACCGGCCCGTCTCGGCGCTCACCCCGCTCGCCGACGACGTGCTGCACGCGGGCGTCGCCTCCGAGTTCGTGTTCGACTCCCACGCCGCGGTCGCCTCCCTGACCGTGGCGCTGGTCGAGGCGATGGCCGACGCGGCCGGCGCCCTGGCCCGGCAACGACTGGAAGGTTTCGAAGACTATGCCGCAGAGCAAGACCTCTTCCTCCCCGAGTGAGGCAGGGGCAACGGCGTTCGACGACGTCCATCGCCCTGCCGTTGATCGCGTCGCAGCTCGGGTTCGGCACGGTGTGGGAGGGGCTGCTCGGCGCGTCGGCGCTGATCGGGATCTTCCTCGGCAGCATCGTCGTCGGCTGGGCGGCGGACAAGATCGGCCGCCAGCGTCTGTACACAGTGGACTTCCTGCTGATCGCCGTCGCGTCGGCCGCCGAGTTCTTCGTGACCAGCCCGACGCAGCTGTTCGTCCTGAGACTGCTGATCGGCATCGGGATCGGCGCCGACTACGCGCTCGGGTCGACCCTCGTGGCGGAGTTCGTGCCCCGCAAGTACCGCGGTGGGCTGCTGGCGTCGCTCACCGTGTTGTGGACCGTCGGTTACGTCGCCGCGTTCTTCCTCGGCAACTACGTCGTGAGCCTCGGCGGCGAGTCGTGGCGCTGGCTGCTCGCGTCGAGCTCCATCCCCGCGATCGCCGTGGTGCTGCTGCGCATCGGCGTTCCGGAGTCGCCGCGGTGGCTGCTGTCGCAGGGCCGCGTCGACCAGGCCCGGGCGGTCGTGCGGCGGCTGCGCGGCGACGTCGAGGCGTTCGAGGACCTCGTGCGCAACCACGTCTCGGCGCGGCGCGTGCGCTACCGCGAGCTGTTCGGCAAGAAGTACTGGCGCAACACGGCGTTCGGCACGATCTTCTACAACGCCCAGGTGGTGCCGTACTTCGCCATCTACACGTTCCTGCCGCTGGTGCTGCTGAAGATGGGCGTCGGCGAGGAGGACACGACCAGCGACGGCCTGCTGAACCTATTCCTGCTCGCCGGCAGCCTCGGTGGCCTCTGGCTGGTGGCGAAGATGTCGCGGCGCGGTCTCACGATCTGGTCGTTCGTGGTCCTCATCGCCACCATGGCACCGATGGCGATCTGGCCCGACGCGCCGACCGCGTTGCTCTTCCCGCTGTTCCTGGTGTTCACGTTCACCATGTCGGCCGCCGTGAACCTCGACCAGGTCTACCCGCCGGAGCTGTTCCCCACCGACCTGCGCAGCTCCGGCGTCGGCCTGCTCAACGGCCTCAGCCGTGTGGGCTCGGCCATCGGCACCTTCCTGCTGCCCCTGGCCCTCGACGGCATCGGCTTCTCCCCCACCATGCTGATCCTCACGCTGGTGCTGGTCGGTGGCCTGGTCGTCTCCCTGCTGTGGGCACCGGAGACGAAGAACTCGACGATGGACTGATTCATCGCGCAGCCCCGGCCGCGAGCCGGGGCTGCGCGAGACCGGTTTTCAGGGCCGCGGCCATGGTCGCCACGCGGTGGCCCTGCGCGCGGGCCGCGGCCAGCGCCGGCTCGTCGACGGTGATCGAGCCGTCCTCACCCGTGATGTGGCTTGCGCCGTAAGGGTTTCCACCCGAGTCGTCGACGTGGCCCTTGAAGCCGGGCGGCACCAGCACGCCGCCGAAGTGGTAAACGGAGTTGTACAGCGCAAGCAGCGTCGTCTCCTGCCCGCCGTGCGCGGAGGCGCTCGAGGTGAACCCGCTGTAGACCTTGTCCACGAGCAGGTCGCGCGCCCACAGCCCGGTCAGCGTGTCGAAGAACTGCTTGAGCTGGCTCGCGATGTTGCCGAACCGCGCGGGCGTGCCGAACACGATCCCGTCGGCCCAGAGTAGATCTTCGTGCGTGGCAACGGGAACGTGGCCGGTCGCGGCCAGGTGCTCGCGCCAGCCCCGGTTGCGGGCGATCGCGCTCGCCGGCGCGATCTCCGCGACGCGCCGCAGCCGCACCTGGGCCCCGGCCGCCACCGCGCCTTCGCGCACGGCCTCGGCCAGTGTGAACACGGTTCCGGTCGCGGAGTAGTAGACGACGGCGATCCGGCAGCACCCTTCGGACATGACCCGCTCCCCTCGCTCTTCCGGCTCACAAGACCGTATCATTCAATACGGTTTCACTTGAAACATTGATCGAAACTCACCAACGTGACGCCCACCTCATCCCGCACGGGCGAGGACTCCCGCACGCGCCCGGTCCACCGTGGGGCGACGGGAAACCGACGAGAGGCACGGCTATGTCTGACTACATCCGGATGCAGGGAGCGGACCCGCGGGCGATGGACTCGACGAGGCCGGGCTTCGCCGAACCGACTGCGGCGAACGGCTGGACCGTGTTCGCGGCGACGATCGCGATGCTCGCCGGTTTCTTCAACATCATCATCGGGCTCGTGGCGCTGTTCAAGAACAACTACTACGTCACCGCGCCCGGTGGCTACCTCGTGCTGAACCTCACCGGCTGGGGCTGGCTGCACCTCATCGTCGGCGTGCTCGCGGCCGCCGCCGGCGCCGCGCTGTTCAGCGGCGCCGGCTGGGCCAAGGTCGTCGTGGTGATCCTGGCCGGGTTCAACGCGCTGGCGATGCTCGCGTTCATCTCGGCCGCCCCGGCGTGGGGGCTGATCGTGATCACGCTCGACGTGCTGGTGATCTGGGCCGTGATCGCCCACTCCGTGCAGACCGAAAGTTCACTCTGAGAGCTTGACGGACAAGACCTCACCCAGCGCGGGTGAGGCCTTGCCCGTGAGCGGGGTGCTGTCGACGTAGTGCATCTCGTACACGCGCTCGGTGAACTTCCAGCCGTCGGCCGTGCGCCGGTAGCGGTCGTGGTACACGGACTGGTTGAGGTGCGAGCTGCCGTCGCGCAGCCGCCCGAACTCCACGATGTAGGCGCGTCCGGTGGCGGTGTCGCCGTCGAGGCGGATCGAGCCCGGGTGCACGGTCTGCAGGAAGTACTCCCACAGGTCCCGGGCCCGTTCGATGCCCCGGCGGATCTCGGCGCGGCTCGCCAGCTCGATGCCGCCTTCGGGGATGCGCAGCACGCCGTCTTCGGTGAACAGCGAGGCGAGGCGGTCGTAGTCGTGCGTCATCCCGGCGTCGGTGAACTCCGCGCACAGCGCGCCGAGCTCGACGCGGTCGGCGATGGCCTGGAAGTCGGTCATGGTTCTCCTGTCACATCCTTCGTCCGTGGTCCGTCAACGTTCTGACGGACCACGACGGAGGAACCTGACAGTGGACGCGATTCTGGTGGACCAGTTCGAAGCGCACCGCGACCACCTGCGCGGGGTCGCCTACCGGATGCTCGGCTCGGTGACCGAGGCCGAGGACGCCGTGCAGGAGGCCTGGCTGCGCCTTTCGCGCGCCGACCCGGACGGCGTGGTGAACCTCGGCGGGTGGCTGACCACGGTCGTCAGCCGCGTGTGCCTCGACGTGCTGCGCTCGCGCAAGTCCCGCCGCGAGGAGCCGCTGGAGACGCACGTGCCGGACACGATCGTCGCGGCGGCGGACCCGGATCCCGCGGAACAGGCCGTGCTCGCCGATTCCGTCGGGCTCGCGCTGCTCGTGGTGCTGGAGACACTGTCGCCGGCCGAGCGGCTGGCGTTCGTGCTGCACGACCTGTTCGGCGTGCCCTTCGCGGAGATCGCGCCGATCGTCGGCCGCACTCCCGCCACCGCGGCCCAGCTGGCGAGCCGCGCGCGCCGCCGCGTCCGCGGTGCGGCACTGCCGGACGCCGACGTCGCCGCCCAGCGCGAGGTGATCGACGCATTCCTCGCCGCCTCGCGCTCAGGCGACTTCGACGCCCTGCTGGCGGTGCTCGACCCGGACGTCGTGCTCCGCGCCGACGCCGGCGTGGCCGGTGGTTCGCGGCTCGTTCGCGGCGCCGCCGCGGTGGCCGGCCAGGCCGTGCTGTTCGAACAGCTCGGCGCCGAAAGCCGGCCCGTGCTCGTCAACGGCGCGGCCGGCATCGTGGCCCTCCTGGACGGCAAGCCGATGTCGGTGTTCTGCCCGACGGTGCGCGCCGGCCGGATCGTCGAGATCAACATCCTCGCCGACCCGGAACGGCTCGCCCAGCTGAACCTGTGACGCTGAACCTGTGCCGCGGCGGCCGGTCAGACCGCGTCGGCGCAGGCCACCGCCTTGGGCGCGGGCTCCGGCTCGGCCACCGGCTCGTCGCCGGCCGGCTCGCCCGGCACCGCGAGCTGCCACGGGCGGGCGACAACCCACAGCACCACGCCCGCCAGCAGGATGCCGCTGAACATCACGATCGCCATGGCGGCCGCGTTGTTGCCGATCAGGCCCACGACCGGCGACACGGCCGCGCCGATGCCGAACTGCACGGCACCCAGGAGCGAAGCCGCGGTGCCGGCGTTGTCACCGTGGGAGTTGAGGGCGACCGCGGGCGCGTTGGGCAGGATCAGGCCGGCGAAGAACAGCACCGCCCACACCGGCACCGCGACGCCGAACATCCCGCCGAAGCCGGTGAGCGCCGTGAGCAGCAGGACCGCCGCGGCCACGACGGCCGCCACGCTCGCGACGAGCAGCACCTGGGCCGGCTCGTAGCGGTTCATCAGCCGCGCGTTGACCTGCGTCGCCGCGATCAGCCAGATCGCGCTGGCGCCGAAGAGCAGGCCGAACTGCTGCTGGTTGAGACCGAACTCCTGCTGGAACACGAACGAGCCGCCGCTGATGAACGCGAACAGCCCGGCCATCGCGAGGCCGGCCACGATCACCAGGCCGATGAACGAGCGGTCGGTGAGCAGCCCGCGGTAGGAGCGGACCGTCGCCTTGAACTCCCACGGCTGGCGGCGCGCCTTCGGCAGCGTCTCCGGCAGGGCCAGCGCCGCGGCGATCGCGCTCGCGAGCCCGATCACGGCGAGCACCACGAACACGCCGCGCCACTCGGTCCAGCTCAGCAGGGCGCTGCCGAGCGTCGGGGCGAGCACCGGGGACACGCCCATCACGAGGATCAGGCGCGACAGCAGCTTCGCGGCGTTGCGGTCGGTGTAGAGGTCGCGCACCACGGCCAGCGCCAGCACCGCGCCCGCGGAGGCGCCGAGGCCCTGCAGGATGCGCGCGCCGGTCAGCAGCTCGACGTTCGGCGCCACCAGGCACAGCAGCGAGGCGGCGACGTGGATCAGACTGCCGGTGATGAGCGGGATCCGCCGGCCGAACGCGTCGGACAGCGGCCCGACCAGCAGCTGCCCGAGCGCCAGCCCGAGGACGGTGCCGGTCAGCGTCAGCTGGATGGTGGACTCGGACGTGAGCAGGTCCTGCGCGATGGTGGGCAGCGCAGGCAGGTACATGTCGATGGACAGCGGGCCGAGTGCCACGAGGACACCCAGGATCAGCACCAGCTTGAGCTGTCCGCCCCCAGCGGACACTCGCGCGCCGGGTGCGGCTTCCAGCCTGTTCGTCACAGCATCTCCCTCAGTCGGTAGCCACCTCACTCCTACGACGAACGGGGCTCGCCTATTCCGACATCCTGCCCACATCACACCGCGCCTTTTTGCGCGTGACACCTCGTGGTTGTGCCGCTACGACAAGGCAATCCGGAATTCACGTGCCGGAAACGTCCACAGTAGACAGTTCGTATACGACAGATCGCTCACGAGGGGAGGCTCTGTCATGGTCGTGGCGTACGGCTGCGGCCGCCCCGCGCAGCTCGTGCTCAACCGGGCGCTCGGGCGCGACCTGGCCCACGCGGCCCAGACGGTTTTCACGGGTTCCGCCGGGATCGGGCAGCCCAGGACCGAGCGGACCGCATCGTCGGCGGACACGCAGCGAACGCGGCGGATGCAGCAGGTCAGCGGCGCGTCCGCGGCACTTCCAGGGCCGGCGGCGAGGCTGAAACAGACGACGAACGACGCGGCCTCCAGGCCGGGAACGGTACCGAACGCGTCGGAACGGACACTTCCGGCACGACCGAGGTGGACCTAGCGTGCGAAGCAGGTACCGTCGCCGAGGGGGCGGCGGGCCGATCCGGAAGGCGGCCACCATGCCGATCCTCAGCGCCCTGGGCGGCGTCCACCACCTGCGGCTCACCGTGACCGACCTCGACCGCTCGCGCGCCTTCTACACCGAGGTGCTCGGCTTCGGCGTGGCGGCCGAGTCGCCGGGCAGCCCGGACGACCCGGCCATCCGGGCCGACCGCGAGGCGCTCTACGGCGGAGTCGTGCTCGCCAACGAGAACCTCGTCCTCGGCCTGCGTCCCGTGGCCGACAAGGCCGACCGGTTCGAGTCCGAACGCGTCGGGCTCGACCACCTGAGCTTCCAGCTCGGCTCCATGGCCCGGCTGCGGGAAGCGCAGGAGCGCCTCGACGCCACGGAGGTCGTGCACGGCACGATCCGCGACCTGCCGGCGTTCGGCATCGCGATCCTGTCGGTCGACGACCCCGACGGCATCCACCTGGAGCTCACCGCCGCGCTCGAATAGTCCACTCAGGACGGTCCGGTGCACGGATGCCGGTACGGACGGTCAGCAGTCGTTGCTCCCGGCGACCCTTGATCATTAGGGTCGGCGCATAAGCCGACCCGAAGAGGAGTCCCCATGAGCGGCCTGCCGGCCACGATGCGAGCGGCGCGGTTCGACGCGGCGTCGAAGAAGCTGAGCGTGGAGACGGTGCCCGTGCCGGCCCCGGGACGCGGTGAGGTCGTGGTCAAGGTCGCGGCGTGCGGGATCTGCCACTCGGACCTCTCCCAGCTCGACGGGGCCTTCACCCCGCGGCAGCCGGTGATCACGCCCGGGCACGAAACGGCCGGCACGGTCGCGGCCGTCGGCGAAGGGGTGAGCTTCTGGTCGCCGGGTGACCGCGTGGTCGTGGCCGCGGGCCGGCCGTGCGGCACGTGCCGCGAATGCCGCCACGGCGGCGGGATCGACTCGTGCGAGAAGCTCCAGATCATGGCCTTCGACTACGACGGCGCCTGGGCCGAGTACCTGCTCACGCCCGCGACGACGCTGGTCGGCGTGCCGGACCACGTGCCGCTGGAGCAGGCCGCGGTGCTGGCCGACGCGGTGTCGACCCCGTACGGCGCCGTCGACACGGCCGGGCTGCGCCCCGCGGAAGCCGTGGGCATCTGGGGGCTCGGCGGACTGGGCACGCACCTGGTGCAGCTCGCGCGCATCTGCGGCGCGTCGCCGATCGTCGCGCTCGACCCGCTGCCGGCGGCCCGCGAACGCGCGCTCGGCCTCGGCGCCGACTTCGCGCTCGACCCGCTCGACGAGGCCACGCCGGACAAGCTCGCGGAGATCACCGCCGGCCACGGCCTCGACGTCGCGTTCGACTGCGTCGGCCGCGGCGCCAGCCTCACGCAGGCCGACCGCGCCCTCGGCCACCGCGGCCGGCTGGTGCTCGTGGGCATGTCCCCCGATCAGCTGGACCTGGGCGCCGAGCTGAACTTCGTGCGGCGGCGCCACACCGTCGTCGGGCACCTCGGTTACCGCATGAAGCACCTGGCCGATCTCGTGGAACTGGTCGCCCGCGGGCGGCTGGACGTGTCGGGCTCCGTGAGCGCGATCCTGCCGCTGGAGGAAGCCGCCGAGGGCGTGCGGCGCCTGCGCGAGCACGAAGGCGACCCGATCCGGATCCTGCTTCGGCCTTGACCCTGACGTCGCAGGAGGGTCCAGCATCGAGGGCGTGACCGAATACACCAGTCCCGTCCCGATGCCGGCCCTCGACGCGATCGCGCCGGAGCCCTACCGCGGCATCTACGGCATGCCCATGTTCCCGATGATCCCGACGGCCGACCTCGAGGAGTCGAAGGACTTCTGGTTGCGCGGCCTCGGGTTCATCGACCTGTTCTCCATTCCCGGCCGGATCACCCACCTGCGGCGGTGGGCGTTCCAGGACGTGCTGCTCGTGCCGGGTGAAGTCGGGCCCGCCTCCGCGTTGGCCATCAGCTTCTCGTGCGTCCTCTCCCAGATCGACGAGGTCGCCACGCGGTGCGAACAGCTGCGGCCGGGCTGCACGAGCGGTCCGGAGGAGAAGCCGTGGAACTCCGTCGAGCTGACGGTGCAGACACCCGAACGGGTGCGGATCGTGATGACCGCCGCCCGGCCGATCGACCCGGACAGCGTCCAGGCCGCCGAGCTGCGCGCCGTCGGAATCGACGTTCCTCGGGGATGAGCCACACTGGCCTGATGAGCGAAGGCCTCACCGTCGGCCGGACGGCGGCGCTCGTGGGGGTCAGCGTGAAGACGCTGCACCACTGGGACGCCATCGGTCTCGTGCGTCCGAGCGAGCGCACTCACGCGGGGTACCGGGTGTACTCGGGCGACGACATCGCCCGGGTGCACCGGGTCCTCGTGTACCGCGAGCTGGGGTTCCCGCTCGCCGAGATCGGCCGGCTCCTCGACGACCCGGCCGTCGACGCCCGCGAGCACCTCCGGCGCCAGCGCACCGAGCTCGTCGACCGGATTTCCCGCCTGGAGACGATGGTGTCGGCCGTCGACCGCATGCTGGCCGCCGCGAAGACCGGCATCCAGCTCACCCCGGAACAGCAGGTGGAGATCTTCGGCTCCGACTGGCGCCCGGAATGGGTCGGCGAAGCCGAAACCCGCTGGGGCGACAGTCCTCAATGGACCCAGTACGCCGAACGCGCCGCCGCGCTGAGCCCTGCCGACTGGCGGGAAGTCACGGCTCGCGTGGAAAAACTGAACGCCGACCTGGCGACCGCGCACCGGTCCGGCGTCATCCCGGGCTCCGCCGAGGCCAACGCCTTGGCCGAACGCCACCGCGCGGCCATGACCACGTACTTCGACTGCCCCCACGCCCGCCACGTCTGCCTCGGCCGGCTGCTGGCGGAGGACGAGGGGTTCGCGGGCTACTACAGCGGGTTCTCGCCGAACCTGGCGCCGTGGCTGCGCGAGGTGATCAACGCGAACGCCGCGGCCCACGGCGTCGACCCGGAAACCGCCACCTGGGACTGACGCGCTCGCCCGGCCGACCAGGAAGTGCCCGCCGGCGGCGCAGTGCGACCAGCCCCGCCGGCGAGCGTTCCCCCCGTGCGGCGGCGCCTCACCGCCGCCGCACGCGACCCGGACCGCCGCGGGCCGTCCCCCGACGACGTCTCACGGCGGTCCGGAACCCGGATCAGTCGGTGACGAGCTCCGACTTGTGCTCCCGCAGCCACTCCTCCAGCGGCTTCAGCCGCGGGTTGATGCGGCGCGCACGCTCGAGGTCGCGGGACTCGACGAACGAGTCGGCGGCGTCGGCGTAGAACTGGTACATGTTGCCGACCTCGACGGCGCCCGGGTAACCGGCGGCGCGCGCCTCGTCGTGGGTCTGCGGCCGGTAGACGACGTCTTCGCCGAGCACCTTCGCGAACAGCTCGGCCAGCTGGACACCGGTGTAGTGAGCGCCCGCCAGGCCGACCGTGCGGCCGATGTAGGTGGGGCCCGCGAGGAAGATGCCGTAGGCGGTGCGGCCGATGTCCTCCGACGCGACGAGCGCCATCACGGCGTCGCCCATCGGGTTGGTCAGCTCGAGCTTTCCGTCGGCGCCACGGTGCACGCCCTGGCCCTGCAGGAACGCCTCGTAGTAGAAGGTGGTCTCCAGGAACGTGGTCGGCACGCCGTGCTCGGTGAAGAACCGGTTGGCCTCACCCTTGGCGTCGAAGTGCGGCACCGTGTACTTCTCGAGCAGCGTCGGCAGCTGCGTGCCCTGGTGCGCGAAGTGGGGACGCGTGTCCTCCAGCGTGGACCAGACCACGTGCTTCAGGTCGGCCTTCTTCGCCGCGCGGGCGGCGGTCTCCGCCTGGTCGAGCTCCATCTGCGCCCGCGTGCGCGCCGCTTCCTCCTCGGGCGTGCGCTGGACCCAGAAGTTCGTGACCACGTAGGCGCCATACGCGCCTTCGAACGCGCGCAGCACGCTGGCCTCGTCGTCGAGATCGGCCACCACGACCTCCGCACCGCGCGCCGCCAGCTCCTTCGCCGCCGGGGACTCGACGTCGCGGGTCAGCGCACGAAGGCTGAACGGTCCCTGCGGGTCGTCGAGAATCGCACGGGCCAGACCACCGCCCTGCGAACCGGTCGCTCCCACCACGGCAATGATCTTCTTGTCGGTCATCGGGTTTCCTGCCTCTCTCGTCGGATGTTCGCCGAACGAGTTCCAGGTTGTCCCTCTTTTCCGTGCGGCACCTCGCCACACCGTGGGTACCCACGGCGGGGGACGGCACGGGCTGTCACAGCCAGCCGCGCTCGTCGGCGACCCGCAGCGCTTCCATCCGGTTGCGCGTCCCCGTCTTGGCGATCGCCGCCGACAGGTAGTTGCGCACCGTGCCCTCCGACAGGTACAGCGTGGCCGCGATCTCGGCCACCGAGACCCCCGACCGCGCGGCAATCAGCACGTCGCGCTCGCGCGCGGTGAGCGGCGACTCCCCCGCCGCCAGCGTCGCGACGGCCAGCGCCGGATCCACCACGCGCTCACCGGCGACCACGCGGCGGATCGCGTCGGCCAGCGTCTCGGCCGGGGCGTCCTTCACCACGAACCCGACGGCGCCCGCCTCCATCGCGCGCCGCAGGTAGCCCGCGCGCCCGAACGTGGTCAGCATGACCACGCGACAGCCCGGCGCTTTCTTGGCGAGCACGGCCGCCGCGGCCAGCCCGTCGAGGCCCGGCATCTCGATGTCCAGCAGCGCGACGTCCGGCTGCTCCGCCAGCGCCGCGTCCACCACCTGGTCACCGCGGCCGACCGACGCGACGACCGCGAAGTCGTCCTCCAGCTCCAGCAGGGCGCACAACGCCTGGCGCACCAGGGCCTGGTCGTCGGCGAGCAGCAGGCGGATCGTCATGCCGGCGCTCCGTTCATCGAACGCGGCGCGGGCATCGACACGCACAGCCGCCACCCCCGCGGCTGCACCGGCCCGGCCTCCATCCGCCCGCCGGCCTCGGCGACGCGTGAGCGCAACCCGTCCAGACCGTTGCCGGCAGCAGCCACCGCGCCCGCTCCGTCGTCGCGCACTTCCACCTCCGAAGCCGAAATCCTGACGGTGCAGCTCGTCGCGCGGGCGTGGCGCGCGACGTTGGTCAGCCCCTCCCGCACGACCCAGCCGAACAGCTCCTGGTGCGCGCCGTCGACCACGTCCGTCGCCGTGGGCAGGTCGGCCGTGACGCCCGACGCGCGCAGGAGCTCGCGGCCGCGCGCCAGCTCACCGGCCAGGGTCACGTCGGGACTGCCCGACACGGCCGCGCGCACGTCGGCGAGCGCTTGGCGCGAAAGGCGTTCCACCTCGCCGATCTCCTCGAACGCGCGTTCCGCGTCCGTCTTCCCGAGCCGGCGGGCGAGATTGCTCTTCACGGTGATCGCGGTGAGCGAGTGCCCGAGCAGGTCGTGCAGGTCGCGCGAGATCCGGGCCCGCTCGGCCTCGGCCGCGAGCCGCTGTACCTCCGCGCGCGCCTCGACCAGCGCCCGGTTCGCCCGGACCGCCTCGGAGAAGGCGTAGACCATCAGTGCGGTGAACACGAGCGCGATCGCCTGCGACCACGCCGGCCCGGAGTGCCACGGCCGTACGGCCGGCGGCACCACGATCGCCGCCAGTCCGGCCCCCAGGAGCACCGCCACCGCCGCCCGGCCACGCAGCAACCGCATCAGAAACGCCACGACGACCGCGGCCAGGAAAAACGCGTCGGCCTGCGCGAAGGGCAACGCGGCGAGGAACAGCACCGCCTGCGCGCCCAGCGACCACCAGAACACCCGCGGGGCCACGCGGTCCGCGGCGATCGCGGCCACCACGTAACAGCAGCTGAACAACCCCACGAGCACGCAGCCCACCACCGCGGTGGTGCCGCCGCGCGGCACCAGGCCGGCCACGGTCACCGCCGGGTACACGAGCATGCCGGCGTCGAGGACGAACCTGCGCCGCCCGAGCACCCAGCGATCGACGTTGTCGTCCACGTCGGGCACGCTACCGGGATCGTGGTCAGGACCGCGCGAACAACGAGCGGACGTGCCGCCCGTTGACGATCAGCACCACACCCAGCAGGAGCAGCGCGCACACGCCCTGCTCGGCTCGCAGCCACACCGGGAACGCGCCGGGCAGTGCCGCGATGACGACCAGCGCCACCAGCATGATCGCGGTGACCAACCGCAGCCGCAGGTAGGCGCGGCGCGAGCCCTTGCTCGTCCGGAGGGTGAAGGACAACGTGAGCAGGGCACTGGCCACGACGATCACCGTCCGCACCCACACGGCGTCGGTGACCATCGCGGAGTTGTTCCGCAGCAGGACCACCGCTCCGACGGTGAGCACGCTGAGCGTGAGGTAGGCGATGACGAGCAGTCTCGTGGTGCGGAAGGCCGAGAGGCTGCGCGGGTGGTTGAGGTTTTCGTGGGACACGGCGGCGGATCCGGCGTTCATGACTGTCCTTTCCGGACGGTGTGGAGTGCTCCCCTTGTGCTCCACTCATCCTGGGCGCACGCGCCGGCTCGCAGCAGTGAGCCGGCGCGTGAAGCGCCCATGACATTTGTCAGGAATCCGACGGCGGCCCCGTTTCCGTCAGCTTGCCGTCGGCGAGCGTGAGCCAGCGGCCGAGACCCAGGTCGGCGAGGAAGCGGTCGTCGTGGCTCACGACCACGAACGCGCCCTGGTACGCGTTGAGCGCGCCGGTGAGCTGCTCCACGCTGGCGAGGTCGAGGTTGTTCGTGGGCTCGTCGAGCAGGAGCAGCTGCGGCGCCGGCTCCGCGCACAGCACGCACACCAGCGTCGCCCGCAGCCGCTCGCCACCCGAGAGCACGCCGACCGGCAGGTGCGCCCGCGGTCCGCGGAACAGGAAGCGGGCGAGCAGGTTCATCAGGTCGGCCTCGGGCAGCTGCGGCGCGGCCGCGCGCAGGTTCTCCGCCACGGTGCGGTCGTCGTCCAGCAGGTCGAGGCGCTGCGAGAGGTACGCGACGCGGCCGTCGGCCCAGGTCAGCAGCCCGCTGTCGGGTTCGAGCAGGCCCGCGATGAGCCGCAGCAATGTCGACTTGCCGACTCCGTTGGCGCCGATCAACGCGATCCGCTCCGGCCCGCGGATCGCCAGCGTCGCGCCTTCACCGGCGAACAGCTCCCGCACGCGCAGGCGCTCGCCGTGGAACACCGTGCGCCCGGCGGGCACCGCGGTGTCGGGCAGCTCCAGCACGATCGTGTCGTCCTCGCGCGCGGCGCGGTCGGCTTCGTCGAGCCGGGCCTTGGCGGCGCCGAGCCGCTGGGAGTGCATGTCGTTGGCCTTGCCGGCCGACGACTCCGCGCGCCGCTTGATGTTGCCGAGCGCGATGCGCGGGATGTCGGAGCCGGTGCGGGCGCCGGTGGACGCCCGCCGCGCCGCGCGCTCGCGGGCCTGCTGCAGCTCGCGTTTCTCGCGCTTGACCTCCTGCTCGGCCGAGCGCACGTTCTTCTCCGCGACCTCGCGCGCGGCCTTCTTCGCGCCCTCGTACTCGGTGAAGCTGCCGCCGAACAGCCGCAGCGAACCGTGGTCGAGCTCGGCGATCCGGTCCATGCGGTCGAGCAGGTCGCGGTCGTGGCTGACCAGCAGCAACGTGCCCTTCCAATCGCCGAGCACGGCGTGCAGGCGGCGTCGGGAGCCGCGGTCGAGGTTGTTGGTGGGCTCGTCGAGCAGCAGCACGTCGGGCTGTTTCAGCAGCTGCGCGGCCAGGCCGAGCGACACGATCTGGCCGCCGCTGAGGGTGTCGAGCCGGCGGTCGAGCCCGACGTCGCCGAGCCCGAGCCGGTCGAGCTCCGCGCGGGCGCGCTCCTCGATGTCCCAGTCGCTGCCGACTTTCGCGAAGTGCTCTTCGCTCGCGTCACCGCCTTCGATGGCCGCGAGCGCGCGCACGATCGGCGCGATCTCCAGCACCTCGGCCACGGTCGGCTCGCCGGCCAGCGGCAGCGTCTGCGGCAGGTAGCCGAGCACGCCGTCGGCGGTTACCGAACCGGCGAGCGGGTGGAGCTCGCCGGCGATGAGCTTGAGCAGGGTGCTCTTGCCGGCGCCGTTGGGCGCGACGAGACCGGTGCGACCCGGCCCGAGCGTGAAGGACAGGTCTTCGAAGACGGGGGTGCCGTCGGTCCAGGAAAAGGACAGGCCGGTGGCGACGACGGAGATCTTGGACATGACAGGACTCTCAAGCTGCGATGCGGGCGTGCGTGAGCCGCCCGGAGAACGACAGGGCAGGGTTTGAAGGAGGAGACGAAAAAGTGCGGTGTCGCGGCGGTCGAAAACCGACCGTGCGCACCGCTGTCGTCGCCGGATTCACCCGGAGATGTCGTCCTCAGCCACCATCGCGGTGGTCAACTCCCTGGAAACTCGTCCTGCAAGTTCCCCGCGATCGTATCAGCCGAGAGCCGCGCGCGCCGTCACCCGTCCGTCGCGAATGGACGGACGGGTGACGAACGCCGAGGTCAGGAGGTCTTCGGCCGGTGGCCGGGCTCCTGGTGCGGGAAGCTCTGCTGCGTGGTCGGGATGGGCGGCAGCTTGAACTGGCTGACCTCGTACTGGGCGAGGTTGTACTGGCCCGTGGTGTCGGGCAGCGTCGGCGCGTGCTTGGTCGCGTCGTGGAACCGGAACGCCGAGGTGAGGTCGCCCACGGTGCGGCGGCGCCAGTCGGTGATGTTGGTTTCGCGCACGCCGGTCACGTGCTCCAGCAGCCGCAGCTGCGAGGTGTGGTCGGACAGCTCCGAGCACACCCAGCCGCCGACGGTCCACGGCGACACGATGATGCACGGCACGCGGAAGCCGAGGCCGGTGGGCAGCCCGGCGCCGTCGACACCGGTCACCGACGTCTTGAACACGAACTCACCCGGGGTGCCGGGCTTCGGCGTGGGCGGCACGACGTGGTCGAACAGGCCGTCGTTCTCGTCGTAGGACAGGATGAACGCCGTCTTGGCCCACACGTCGGGGTTGGCCGCGATGGCGTCGATCTTGCCGGCGACGAAGGTCGCACCGGCGGCGGGCAGGCCGGCCGGGTGCTCGTCGAAGCCCGCCGGCGGCAGGATCCAGCTCACGGTGGGCAGCTGGTCGTGGGCCGCGTCGTACTCGAACTGGCCGAGCGGCTGCGGGTTCATGCACTTCTCGAACAGGTCGTCGCCCGGCTTCGCGTTGAAGTACTGGGCGATGTGCTGGATCGCGGCGAGCCCGGTGACCGAACCCGGCTGGTGGTAGACCTTCCAGCTCACGCCGGCCTCGGTGAGGCGCTCGGGGTAGGTCTTGAACGAGTACTGGCCGTTGGGCGCGCTCGTGGTGAGCGACGGGCCACCGAAGTCGCCCGCGGCGTCGATCGTCCCGGCCATCCACATGTGCCGGTTCGGGCCCGTGGGGCCGAGCACCGAGCAGTGGTAGGAGTCGAGGATCGTGAACGCGTCGGCCAGCGCGTACTGGAACGGGATGTCCTCACGGGTGAAGTAACCCATGGTGTACTGGCCGTTGGTCTCGCCGTCGGCGGCGCGGTGGGCGGGCAGCCACTGGTCGTTCTTGCCGCCGTTCCAGGCCTGGTGCTGCACGGCCCACTCGTGGCTCGTCGACGGGATCGCCTGCGCGGCGGTCGACTTCGTGTCCAGGTGGTAGGGCAGCAGGTAACCCTTGGGGTTCTTCGTGTCCTTCTGGTAGAAGACCGAACTGCCGTCCGCCTGGCGTGCGACGTGGGGGTCGCCGAAGCCGCGGACGCCGGACAGCGTGCCGTAGTAGTGGTCGAAGCTGCGGTTCTCCTGCATCAGCATCACGACGTGCTTGATGTCGGAGATCCGGCCGTTCTTCGGGGCGGGGGAAGCGATCGCCTTGCGAACGTTGGCCGGCAGCGCCATCGCGGCGGCGGCGAGACCGCCCGCGGCGGCCGCGGAACCCAGGAGGCGTCTGCGCGTGAAACCGTTGCCCTGGTCGGTGTTCTCGGTCATCGAGGTCCTTTCGGGGTGGGAGCCACGAGGAACACTCGTCCGCCGCGGTGAGCCGTTCGCCCAGGAGTGGATGAGCAGTGGCTGAACTTCGGCCGAACTCGCCATGGCGCAGTGACGTGCGTAACTCGATTTCCGGACGAAGCGGTGGAACCAGACGTAGGATGCGTCCACTGTGGAGTGTCATTTTTCCCGTCAGCGGAACGGCCGGCGGTTGCTAGGGTGCCGGTGTGAATCGCACGATCGCGGTGAACTACCCCGCGCCGATCCCGGTCGGCCACGTCGTCGAGGTGACGGAGTTCGCGGACACGCGCCCCGAGAAGAAGCGCCGCGGGTTCGACATGAGCGAGGCCTTCCGGCACCCGGTGCTGTTCGACCGGACCACCGGGATCCGCTACCTGAACCACGTCCACGCGGCCACGGGCGGCAATGGCGGGAACACGTTCACCCCGGTGCTCTACCCGGTAGTCCCCCGACCGGACCTCGCGGTGTCGGCCGTCTGGCTGGGCACCGTGGTGGCGTGCGCGCTCGTGATGAACGAGGGGCTGAACGGGCAGCACACCACGTTGGTGCTGGCGCCGGCCTGACAGGTCAGCCGGCCGGGCCTGCGGCCCGCGCCGAGCTCGGGGGAGATCGTGCGCGCGGTTTCAGGCGGAGCGCAGGTTGGTGGCGAAGTCGCCGTCGCCGGCGCGGCGGTCGAGGTCGGTGAGCTCGCTCCTCGGCCTTGACCACGCCTTCGTTGGCGACTTCGGCTTCGGCCGGCCTCGCCGTCGTCCGACGCCTCGGCAAGGCCCAGGTCGGCCACAAGACCATGGTCGACGCGATGGCCCGGCCGCCACGGCCCTGTCCGAAGCCGCCACCCGCGCCGACCCCCTGCCCACCGCGCTGCGCTCCGCCGCTGACGCCGCGGACGCGGGCGCCGCCTCGACCTCCCGGCTGCTGGCCAAACGCGGCCGGGCGAGCTACGTCGGCGAAAACGCCCGCGGCGTCACCGATCCGGGGGCGCTGACGGTCGCGTTGTTCTTCGAAGCGGCCGCCTAGGGTCCTTTGTGGAGATCCGTGTGCGCTGGTCTTCTTGACGTTCCCTTGTGGAAGATCAGGGCATGGCCGGGGCCTGGCGGGGGCCCATGGCCGCGCCGGCGATGACCAGGACGGCGCCGACCAGGAGGAGGATCGGGCCGAGGCCCAGGGAGGGGAAGTTGCCCCAGTAGAGGGTGGCGATGCCGGCGACGTGGAGGATCAGCATGACGGCCGCGCGGCCGCTGAAGACCGTGCGGTACCACCAGAAGCTCGCCCGCGTGAGTTCGCGGCTGCGGATGCCGCTCAGCAGGAACGCCGAGCGTTTGGCCCGGAGCGCGCCGAGCGTCCACGGCAGCACCGACGCGGCGGTCGCGGCGGTGATCAGGAAGGCGAGGAACTGCACGTACGTCGCCGCGAAGCCGGAGGCGGCCGCGTTGTCGCTGGCGGCCTTCACGAGGTCGAGGAAGGTCATCGTCACCGACTGAGTGCCGTTGGTGAAGGTGATCCACGAGACGCCGAACAGCGCGACCAGCTCCAGCACCACGCCGAGCACGGCCGGGATCGCGCCGAGGCCGGGCTGGGTCAGTGGACCGGCCGCCTGGCCCGGCTGCTGGGGAAAGCCCTGTGGCGGCTGCGAGAACGGCTGCTGCGGAGCGCCCCACTGCTGCGGCTGCCCGTGCTGCGGGAGGGGTTGCTGGTAGCCCGGCGGTAGGTCGCCGGCCTGCTGCGGGTACCCGGCCGGGCCCGCCTGCGGGTAGCCCGGCTGAGCGGGCTGCCCTTGCGGCGGGGTGCCCCACTGCTGCGGCTGACCGTGCTGGGGCAGGGGTTGCTGGTAACCGGGCTGCGGGTACCCGGCCTGGTTCGGCTGCGGGTAACCCGGCTGGCCCGGTTCCCCTTGCGGCTGCGCGTAACCCGGCTGCGACCCGGCGGCCTGGCCGAACCCCTGCTGCGCCTGGCCGGTCTCGGGATGCCACTGCGGCGGCTGACCCGGCTGTCCCGGCGCCGGATACCCCGCCGGGCCCCCCTGCTGACCTTGCGGATAACCCTGCGGTTGCTGACCCCCTGGGTGGCTCATGATCCAGGATCGTAGCCGCCCCCGGGGGATTCCACCGAGTCGTCAGGACAATGGCTTGTCGAGCACCGCTTTGAGGTTGCTGAACGTGTCGATGGAGTACCTGCCGTGGTAGCGGCCCATGCCGCTTTCGCCGACGCCGCCGAACGGGAGTTCCGGCGCGACGAGGTGCAGCACCGGCATGCCGAACGTCACCGCACCGGAGGAGGTTTCGGTGAGGATGCGCTGTTTGACCTCTTCGGACCCCGTGAAGGCGTACAGCGCCAACGGTTTGTCGCGGCCCGTGATGAACGTGATGGCGTCGTCCAAAGACGACACGGCCAGCACGGGCAGGATCGGCCCGAAGATCTCCTCGCCCATCACGGGTGCGTCGGGCGCCACCTCGGCGAGCACGGTCGGTGCGATGAACTTGGCGTCGCGGTCCGTCTGACCGCCGGTGACCACGCGGCCGCTGGCCAGGAGCTGCGACAGCCGGTCGAAGTGCCGGGTGTTCACGATGCGCCCGTAGTCGGGGCTCGCCGCCGGGTCGTCGCCGAACTTCGCCCGCAGCGCCTCCGTCAGCAGTGGTTCGAGGCGCGCCGCCGTGTCGCCGATGGCCAGCACGTAGTCGGGCGCGACGCAGGTCTGGCCGGCGTTCATGAACTTCGTGTCCACGATCCGCTGCGCGACCACCTTGAGGTCGACGTCGGTGTCCACGATCACCGGGCTCTTGCCGCCCAGCTCCAGCGCCACCGGCGTGAGGTGCTTCGCGGCGGCGGTCATCACGATCCGCCCGACGACGCCGTTGCCCGTGTAGAAGATGTGGTCGAAGTGCTGCTCCAGCAGCTCCGTCGTCTCCGGGATCGCGCCCTCCACCACGGCCACGGCCTCGGGGTCGAGGTACGCCGGCACGTGGCGCGCGATGGCGGCCGACACCGTCGGTGAAAGCTCGCTCGGCTTCACGACGGCGGCGTTGCCCGCGGCGAGCACCCCCACCAGCGGCGCCAGCGCGAGGTGCAGCGGGTAGTTCCACGGCCCGATGATCAACGCCACGCCCAGCGGCTCCCGCACCACGCGCCCTTCGGCGGGCAGCAACCGCTCCGGCAGCCCGGCGGGTTGCGGCGCGAGCCACTCGTCGAGGTGTTCCAGGGTGTCGTCGACCTCGTTGACGATGAACATCAGCTCGGTGCGCCGGGCCTCGGTGGCGTTCTTCGCGAGGTCGGCTTGCAAGGCGGCGAGGAAGTCGTCCTCCTGCTCCAGCAGCATGCGCTTCAACGCGCCGAGCTGCTCGCGCCGCCACGACAGCGGCTTGGTGCGGCCGGAGGCGAACGACTTGCGCAGGCGGGAAACCACGTCCGGGATCATGATCACGACCCTACTGTGTTGTCAGTTGCCAATCCGACCACAGTTGCGGCGGGGCGACCGCGGCAGCCACTCGGCGCGCCCGGACCCGCGTGGCACGAGGATCGTCGACAACTCACCCGGCGTCTCCGACATCCGCACCTGGTCGGTCACGCCCTGGTAGAGCCCCAGCGGCGTCTCGGCCGTGAACGTCTCCGGGTCGACATACGCGTGCAGCTCACCGGTGCCGGCGACCGTGCGCGAGTACTCCTTGTCGAACACACCCAGGCTGATGATCCACAACGCGATGCGCGTCAGCGAGATGTGGATGCGGTAGCTGCCGCCTTCGGTCGCCCGGCGCATCAACGCGGCGCAAATCCCGGTGGTGGCCAGCCACGGCACGAGGTAGTCGTTGACCACGCCGATGTGCGGCAGCACGGGCTGGTCCGGCGAGCCCTCCAGCGTCATCATCCCGGCGACGCACCCCGCCGTCTGGTCGAAGCCCACGCGCTGCGCCCACGGCCCGCGCTCGCCGTGCAGCGACACGGTCGTGTGGATGATCCCCGGCCGGAGCTCCGCCGCGCGCTGGGCGGACAACCCGAGCCCAGCGACGAGGCCCGGCCGGCGGTTGGCGTAGAAGACATCCGCGCCCCGCACCAGCTCGTGCACCTTCGCCAGCGCCGTCTTGTCCCGCAGATAGTCCACTGTGGCCGATCGGACGCCGACGTTCGCCGTCGAGTACGTCACCGGGTTCTCCCACTCGGTGGGACGCCACAGGTTCAGCGCGTCGGCACCGTGCTGCGCCAGCGCGCGCCCGATGGCGGCGCCGGCGATCACGTGTCCCATACCCAGCGCGCGCACGCCGTCGAGCGGCTGACGAGCGCCCTCCGACAGCGGTTCGGGGTCGGAGTCGCCGATCTTCTCGATCTCGATCAACGGCAGGTCCGCGAGCACGTCGCGGTATTGGCGCGTCTGGAGGAACTCCTCCGTGCTGCGCACCATCGGCATCACGAGCCCCGCGTCGGCGCCGGCCTCCTCCAGGTCGAGGGCGTTCCAGCGGGCGACGGCGTTGGCCACGGCGGGTTCGTCGTCGTAGGTGCGCAGGAGCTTGAGCGTGGCGGACTTGAGCTTGGGGTAGATGTCGAGCGGCATCACCCAGCGGCCGTCGCCGGCACGGTAGAACTTGAGCGTGAACGGGCTGCCCGGGTCGGCCGTGTTGGTGGGCGGCAGGCCGTTGATCAGCTCCCACTTCTTGTCGTAGAACGGGCACAGCCGGTGCGGCGCCGTGCGAACGTCCATGCTGATGTCCTGGCCCGGCCCACCGCGGTGGCGCCACAACGCGGCCAATGCCACGGACTTCGCGACGAGCCCGATCGCCGGCGCCGCGCCCAGCCGTACCGCGCTCGGCACGATCGGGTCCGCGCCGAGGAACTCGACGCTGCCACCACAGTCCTTTTCGGACAGTCCGGCGTCGGCCAGCACTTCGGCCAGCGCGGCGTGGATGTCGAACCGGTCGTCGGCCTCGGAACGGATGGGGTTGGCGAGCGCTTCGCGGATGCGGTCGGTGACGGTCATCGCTGCTCCTGTCCCGGTGTGGTCCCCAACGCCCTCATCACGGCGATCTGCTTCTCGTCCCGGGCCTTCGCCAGCTCGTCGATCGTGCCGCCGAAGTCCTCCGACTGGGCGCTCAGCAGCGCGACGGTCGGTTCGTCCAGGTCCGGCGTGCCCAGCTGGCCCCAGCGTTTCTGCAGGCCAGGGCCCAGGTGCTCGAGGAAGTGCGGCAGCCCGCCGGCCCCGCCGCCCAGGTGGAAGCTCAGGAACGGCCCGCTCACCGCCCACCGCTGCCCGAGCGAGGACGTGACCACCTCGTCGAGCTGCTGCTCGGTGACCACCCCCTCGGCGACCAGGTGCACGCACTCGCGGAAGATCGCGGCCTGCAGCCGGTTCGCGACGAACCCGGGCACCTCCTTCGCCAGCACGATCGGCTTCTTGCCCAGGCTTTCGTAGAACTCGACGGCCCGCGCCACGTTCTCCGCCGACGTCTTCTCCCCCGGCACGACCTCCACCAGCGGAATCAGGTGCGGCGGGTTGAACGGGTGCCCCACCACGAGCCGTTCCGGCTGCCTCAGCGCCGTGGCGATGTCCGTGGCGGGGATGCCCGACGTGGACGTCAACAGCAGGGCGTGCGCCGGAGCGTGCGCTTCGATGGTGCTGAAGATCTGGTGCTTCAGATCGAGCCGTTCGGGCCCGTTCTCCTGCACGACGTCGGCCTGCGCGACCGCCGTCGCGAGGTCCGGTTCGAAGCGCACCGCCAAGTCGTCTGCCGGCAAGCCGAGTTCCCGCAACGCCGGCTTCAGCTCCTCCAGCCCGGCGCGCACGGTGTCCTCGATGCCGGGCGCCGGGTCGCTGACCGTCACGTCCAGGCCGCGCGAGGCCATCAGCCCCGCCCAGGACACGCCGATGACCCCGCCACCGACGATGGTCGCCTTCATGGTTTCCCCTCAAGCCAGGTAGTCGTGCACGACCGCGAGCCGGCCGAGCGTGAGGTCGGTCAGGAGGTGGCCGGCCGACACGATCTCCAGCACCGGCAGGTCGGCCAGCGGCGCCAGCGCGTGGGCCACGAGGTGCAGCCGCGCGGGCCCGGTCCAGGCGCCCTTGATCGTCACGTCGGTGATCTGGCTGCGCGCGAGCTCGCAGATGCGCGGGCGCCCGTCGTAGCCGGGCACGATCTTGAGCATGAACGTCGGCGCGGTCAGCTCCGCACGCGCCTGGGCTTCGTCGAGCGTGCGGTGCTTGTACCCCATCGTGGCGAGCGCGACCTGGATCGAGCCGTAGTCGAGCGAGCCGACGAGGGTGTCGGAATCGGTGTACAGCCTGGGTTTGCCGAGCTTCTTCGGGTACGCGGCGACCTCGCGGCCGCTCGCGATGGCGGGCAGGCTGTCCACGTACATGCCGAGGATGAACTCACCGGCTTCGTCGCCGTGGCGCACCATCGCGACCTGGCCCGACTCGGTGTAGTCGCCGAGGCCGGTCACGTCGGGCATGCGCATCACCTCGAACCGCACCAGCGGCTCGTCGACGACCAGCGGTTCCGGCACGAGCGCCCGCAGCGCCGCCGGATCCGTCCGGTAGGTGATGTTCAGGTATTCGCGGTCGGTGAAGCGGTAGGGCCCGCGCGGGAAAGCCGGCGCGGCCAGGGGCGTGGTGAGCTGGGCGAGGACCTCGTCCTCACGCATGAGCGACTTCCCGCAAGATCACGAATCGCAATCTACCTGCGACTTTCCGCCGCCGCATCTCGATGGCGGGCATGATGGGCGCCATGGCCGCACCGACCTTCGACTTCGACGCCGAGCTCCAGCGCTACCAACCGCTGCTGCGTGAGGCCGCCGCCGTGGGACCCGGCGACACCGTGCTCGACCTCGGCTGCGGCAGCGGGGCGACCACCCGCGAAGCCGCCCGCCTCGCCGTGCGGGGCTCCGCGCTCGGTGTGGACGTCTCCGCGCCCGGCGTGGAGGCCGCGCGCCGGCTCGCGGTGGCCGAAAACGTCACCAACGTGCGGTTCGAGCTGGCCGACGCGCAGACGCATCCGTTCCCCGACGCGCACTTCAGTCTTGCCTTCAGCCGGCTCGGCACCATGTTCTTCGCGAACCCGGTCACCGCGTTCGCCAACGTCGCCCGCGCGCTGAGGCCGGGCGGGCGGCTGGTGCAGCTCGTGTGGCAGGTGCGCGACCGGCAGGAGTGGGTGTCGGAGATCAGCCGGGCGGTCGGCAACCCGCCGGTGCCGCACACCAGCCCGTTCACCCTCGGCGACCCCGCTGTGGTCCGCGAAGTGCTGACCACAGCGGGGTTCTCCGACGTGCAGCTCGCCGGCTTGTCCGAACCCCTTTACTACGGCCCGGATCCCGCGACCGCCGCCGATGTCGTGCGGCCGTTGCAACTGGTCAGCACCGCGCTCGACCCGCTCGACGAAAGCGAGACTTCGCGGGCGCTCGAGCGGCTTCGCGAAGTCATGGCCGAACACCACACCGCCGACGGCGTGTGGCTCGGCTCCCGCGCGTGGCTCATCACCGCGCGCCGAGGCGCCTAGAAGCCCGCCAACCCGTCCGGAGTGCCGACACCCGTCGGGGCGTCGTAACCGGCGGCGGCGACGCACAGGTAGTCGCCACCGCACTTGTGCCCGCCGGAGAGCCGGTCGTTGGAGCCCTCGGTGACGTCGAAGAAGTGCGCCGCCGCGGCGTAGACCGTGGCCGCGGACGTGGTGCCCGCGTGGCCGGCCCGGGCGATCAGGCCGGCGACGAACGGCGCCGACGCGCTCGTGCCGTCCGCGGTGAACCAACCACCGGCCGGCCCGAAGTAGAGCGACAGCTGCTCGGCGACGGCGGAAACGTCCGCGACCGTGCGGTTGCGGCAGTGCGTGTCCTTCTGCCACGCGGGTTTCGCGACGTAGGCCGAGCAGCCGCTGCCGCCCGAGACCCACGCCGTTTCCGAGAAGCCACGCGGCGACGAGTCGTGCGCGAGCACCGTGCCGCCGACAGCCACCACGTTCGGCAGCACCGCCGGATAGCTCGCGGCGGTGTACCCGGCGTCACCCGACGAGACGACGGTGGTGACGCCCGGGTGCTGGTAGCTGTCCGCGTAGGCGAGCGAAACACCGCTCTCGCGTCCGCCGTAGCTGTTGGTCACGATCTTCGCGCCGAGCCGCACGGCCGTGTCCTCCGTGGCGGCCAGGTCCGGGAACTGCGGGCTGTCGCCCTCCACCACCAGGATCCGGCACGACGGACACGCCGCCGACACCATCGATACGTCCAGTGTGGACTCCAGGTTCCAGCCGAACTCCGTCCCGGGCAACGGCGCGGCCTCACCACGTTGGTTCACCTTGCGGAAGCAGCCGGTGTCCGAAGTGCACGGTGGCAGCCCGTACTGCGCGCGGTAGGTGTTGAGGTCGTGCTCCAGCGTCGGCGAGTCGTAGGCGATGGAGATCGCCACGAGGTCGCCCGGACCGGCCTCGGCGGGAAGCCGGTACGCGGCCGCGAGGTCCGTGGCGCCCCAGCCGTCCGGAACGTCGGCCGCCGCGGCGGAGGTGGGTGGGACGTAGCTGCTCAGACACCGTGCCAAGGTCGGGCCGACAGCGCCGCAGGCCGTGCGGGGTCCGGTGACGGCGTCCGCCGAAGCGGTGGTGGCTGTGGTGGAGGCGAGCGCCGCCCCCAGGATCGCCGTGACGGCGAGGATTCTGCTGAACCGATCGAGCACAGTGGACACTCCCCTCAGAAGTTCACGTGGTAGGCGGCAGTGAGCGTCTCGGCGACGGTGCTGCCACCCGCGTCGGCAGCCGACACTCGGAGCGCGACGTCCGTCCCGTCAGGACCCTCCGGCGCCACCGAGTAGGCCGCGTGGAAGGTTCCTCCCGGGCCGGGCGTGACGGTGGCGTCCTGCCAGGTCGTGCCGCCGTCGGTGGAGAACTGCACGATCGCCGTCGAGACGGCACTGCTCGCCGCGCCTTGCATGCGGGCAAAGGTGATGTCGAGCGCCTGCGCGCCGTGCGGGGTGGAGCCGTCGACGCCGAGGCCGCCGACCGCGTACGTCGGCATGAGCAGCGGTTCCACGCCACACGCGGTGTCGGGCGCCTCGCCCTTGCTGACGCGGCAGATGAACGGCGCCGGCAGCACCGGGCCGTCGACGTGCTGCGAACGCCACGACCATTCCGTGTGTGTCGCGGTCGAAAGCGCGAAGAACGGTCCGCTGTGCGTCGCGTCCACGGTCAACCCGAGCGTGCTCGGTGTGGCGCCCACGGTCTGCGTGAACTGCACTTGCTCGCCCGGTGCGCCTTCCGCGACGACCGCGCCGTCCTGGGTGAACCGGTAGTGGCCGGAGAAGGTGTCGCCGGGCTCCCCGTAGAGGCCGGTGCCCGTGTGGCTGGGTTCGTTGTCGGTGAAGGGCACGAGGTCGAACGACACGTCGTCACCGTCGCGCACGGCGCCGGGGACGAGCATCGAGCTCTGCGGAACGGGCGTGCCTGCCACGGTCGCCCCGGCCGGGTGGAGCGGGAATTCGTTGTAGCCCTCGGTTTTGCGCTGCCCGCCGGTGTAGACCTCGGTGGTCGCGCGCTGGGCGCCGTACCAAGCCTCCAACCCGCCTTCGGTGCGGTAGTACTTGGCCGTGCCGCCGAACCACATCAGGTCGGGTGCCGCCTGCACGTACTCGATCTGGTGCCGGGGCAGCGCGATCGGCACGGACGGGCGGCTGCTCACGGTCTCGAACGTGAACATCCCGCTGCGCTGGTGGCGTCCGAGCGAGGAAACCTCGGAATAGTAGCTCGCGTCCACTGTGGCCACGTCGGCGTCGGTCACCGGGTAGCGCTGCTTCGGAATGGTGCCACTGCTGGCCTTCTGCAGCCAGTACTCGTACGGCGTGCCGGTGCCGGGCGCCGAGACGAGGTGCGCGTACGGGTAGGTCTGCAGCTCACCGATCCGCACGGCCTTCGCGACCGGCGAGATCCACATCGGCACACCGGGGCCGGCGTCGTAGTCGAAGGTGACCGCCGGCCCGGTTTTCGCGGCGCGGCGGACGAAGAACCCGTTGTCGTCCAGGAGCGCCGGACGCGGGGTGACCCAGGTGACCTTGCTGGTCGCCTTCGCGGCATCCATCCGCACGGTCGCGTCGGCCTTCACCGTGAACTCGGGGTTCACGACCTCCCGCACCCCGCTGACGCTGCCGTCGGCCGCGGTGGTGAAGAAAACGCTGACGGCGCTGTAGTTCCCGGCGGGCACGCTGTACTTCGCCGTGCCGTCGTAGAAGAAGTTCACGGCCTCGTTCTCGTCGAGCAGGGTCGAGTCGTCGAGGTTGGTGAGCAGCGAGATGCCGGTGTCGGACGGGGTGCCGTCGGCTTCGTTCGCGGCGAGGGTGAGCGTGTTCAGCACGCTGCGGGGCTGCGCCTTCGCCGGCGCCCCGTACGTCACACCGTTCGCGAACAGGCCGCGGCCGCCGAAGGTGCCACGGGCGCGATCCTCCGTGTACTGCTTCGCCAGCTGCGCACCGAAGTTCCGCGCGGCCGCGCGGTCGAACGTGCGCGTCGGCGTGGTCACGTGGTCGGTCGTGGCTTTGTCGACGTCGAACAGGCCGAGGTCCAGGCCCTTCCCCAGATAGGGCACCGCGGTCGCGGGGATCTCGTAGTTCCGTCCGCCGAGGCCGAGGTGCACCAACGACCTCGCGGGGCCCTTGGCGGCGGCCGGGACCACGTCGTCGCTTTCCCGGCCGCCGCCGAGGTCGTGGACCGTGACGACGTCGCCCGTGATGAGCAACGCCGTTCTGTCGTGTGGTTGTTCTGCTTGCGGTTGTGTCACTTGCGGCGCTGCTGCTGCGACCCCTGCCCCTGTCGCGACGAGCGCCACGACCCCCAGCACGGTCAAAGGGTTACGCACACACACCTCCAGTAGGGAACGGATCACCCGCTACCTACGTGAAGGGCCCGGCGGAGGTTCCACCGCCGGTTCGAATTGCTCCGTTCGGCCCAGCGATCAGGTCACCGAGTAGTCCGACGCGCGGAAGCGCCGGGTCCGCCGCCAGAACTCCACGGTGCCCGCCGGCCACAGCACGGTGTTGCGGCCGGACTTCGGGTCCTGGTACCAGCTGCGGCACCCGCCCGTCTGCCAGACGGTGGCGGCCATCCGCGAGTCGAGCCAGTCGTTGAACGCGTCCTGCACCTCGGCGCGCACCTCGAACGCCTTGGCGCGGCGCAGGCGGCGCAGCGCGGCGACCACATAGGACGCTTGCGCCTCGATCATGAACACCTGGGAGTTATGACCCAGCCCCGTGTTCGGGCCGACCATGAGGAACAGGTTGGGGAACCCGGCGACGGTCGTGCCGAGGTAGGCCTCGTTGCCCTTGCTCCACGCGTCGGCGAGCGTGCGGCCGCCGCGGCCTTGCACCTCGAACCGGATGGTCTGCTGCGTGTCGAAGCCGGTGCCGTAGATGATCACGTCGGCGGGCACCTCAACGCCGTCGGCGCCGACCACCGCGTCCGGCGTCACGGACGCGACCCCGCCCGAGCGCACGTCGACGTGCGGCTTCGTCAGCGCCGGGTACCACGTGCTGGAGATGAGCAGGCGTTTGCAGCCGATGGCGTAGTCGGGCGTGAGCCGCGCGCGCAGATCCTCGTCAGGGACCTGCTTGCGCAGCAATCGTTTTGCGAGGCCCGCGGTCTGCTCCATCGCGGCCGGATCGGCGACGAAGCCGACCGCGCGGCGTTCGTGGATCCAGTACAGCCGATCGCGCACGTACCAGCGGAACGGCGGGAACCAGCGCGCCCAGAACCGGTGCCGGGCGTCGAACGCGCGGTCGGCCTTCGGCACGATCCACGGCGGCGTCCGCTGGAACACCGTCAGCGCGGCGACCTGGTCGACGATCGCCGGCACGAACTGGATCGCGCTCGCTCCCGTGCCGATCACGGCCACGCGTTTGCCGGTCAGGTCCACGTCGTGGCGCCACTGCGCGGAGTGGAACACCTCGCCGCGGAACGACTCCACGCCGGGCAGTTCCGGGTATGCCGGGTGGTGCAGCGGACCGACGGCCGACACGACGAACCGCGCGCGGTAGGTCTCCCCCGTCGCCGTGGTCACGTCCCAGCGCCCGGCATTCTCGTCCCACGCAGCGCGCGTGACGCGTTGCCCGAAGCGCAGCCGGTCGAGCAGCCCGCGCCGGCGCGCGACGTCGTGCAGGTACTCCAGGATCTCCGGCTGACCGGCGAACAGCCGGCTCCAGTCAGGCTTCTGCGCGAAGGAATACGAGTACAGCGGCGAAGGGATGTCGCAGCCGCAGCCGGGATAGGTGTTGTCGCGCCAGGTGCCACCGAGGTCGTCGGCCGCTTCGAGGACACGGAACGACCGGAATCCGGCCTTGTCCAGCCGCGCCGCGATGCCCAGGCCGCTGAAGCCCGCGCCGATCACGACGACGTCGACGTGCTCAGCCGGCATTCGAGAGCTCCCGTTTGAGGACCTTGCCCGAGGGGTTGCGCGGCAGCTCCGTCACGAACCGCCACTCCACGGGCACCTTGAAGTCGGCGAGCAGCTTCACTGCGTGCTCGCGCAGGCTTTCCTCGCTCGGCGTCCGGCCGGGCCGCGGCACGATCACCGCGCGCACGCGCTCGTCGAAGATCGGATCGGGCACGCCCACCACGGCGACCTCGGCCACGTCGGGGTGCTGCGCGAGCGCGCTCTCCACCTCGAGGCTGTAGATGTTCTCACCGCCGCGGATGATCATGTCCTTGAGCCGGTCGAGCACGCGGACGAACCCGTCGCCGTCGATCGAACCGACGTCACCCGTGTGCAGCCAACCGTCCACAAAGGTCGATGCGGTGGCCTCCGGGTTGCCCCAGTAGCCCGCGGCCACCACGGGTCCGCGCACGCACAGCTCGCCGACGGTGTCGCGCAGGTCGCGCGGCGGCTCGCCGGGCAGGGCGATCGCGACCTCGACGCCGTCGACGACCGGGCCGACGCTCCACGGGTGGCTCAGGTACTCCGCGCCGGCGGTGAAGGTGACGATCGACGTGCCTTCGGTGAGGCCCCAGACGTTGCCCAGCACCAGATCCGGCAGCTGCTCCTTCACCTGCGCGGGGAACGGCTCCGGCACCGGCGAGCCGCCCATCACGAACAACCGCAGCGACGACAGGTCCGCGCCCGCGTCTTCCGCCTTCAGCAGGATCAGCCGCAGCATCGCCGCGACGCCGGCGAAGAACGTGATGCGCTCGGCCGCCATGAGCGCCACCGTGGTCTCCGCCTTGAACGCGGGCGTGAACACGCAGCACGCGCCGTTGGCGAGGAAGCCGATGAACTGCGACACGATCGCGGTGGCGTGGAACATCGGCGCGGCCACGAGCGTGCGTTCGCCGGGGCCGGCGCCGAGGCGTTCGCGGACGGTGCCGGCGTTGAACATCAGGTTGGCGTGCGTCTGCATCGCGCCTTTCGGGCGGCCGGTGGTGCCGGAGGTGTAGAGCAGATGCGCGACGTCACCCGGCTCGACTCGCTGACCCGGCAGTGAGCCGGGGTCGGCGGTTTCCCCGGCGTCGGCCGTGAGCGCGGCGGCGTCGACGGCACCGGCCAGGTCGCGGTCGGTGATCACGAGCTTCGCGCCGGAATCGGCGAGGACGTGGTCGATCTCGGGCCGGGCGAACCGCGTGTTCACGAGCACGCCGATGGCGCCGGCGAGCTGCACACCGAAGTAGCTCACGGCGTACTGCCAGCCGTTGGGCAGCAAGATCGCGACGCGGTGCCCCGGCTCCACGCCGAGCTCGCGCAGCCGCGTGGCCACCACGGCGGAGCGGCGCACCATGTCGGCGTGGGAGATGCGGGTCTCGCCGTCGACGAGGGCTTCGCCAGGGCCGTGTCTTTCGGCGACGTCGAGCAGCATGGCGGGCAGGGTTCTCGGGGACACGCGGATCTCCTGGGTGCTCAGCGGTACAGGGTGCTCAGCAGTGAACGGGTGCTCGGCGGTGAACGGGTGCTCAGCGGTAGAAGCCGCCGCGGGTGAGCCCGGAGCCGCCGTCGAGGCGCAGCGCCTGGCCCGTGGTGTACCCCGCGGCCGGGGACAGCAGGTAGAGGACCGAGCCGACGACCTCGCCGAGCGTCGCGACGCGGCCCATCGGCACGCCGGCGAGTAGCCGCTCGCGGGCCGAATCGGGCATCGCGAGCACCTTCGGCGTCGCGAAGAGTCCGGGCTCGACCGCGTTCACGCGCACACCGTCGCCGCCCCACTCCGCGGCGAGCGAGCGCGTCAGGCCGAGCACGCCGGCCTTCGCCGCCGCGTACGCCGCCTGGCCGGGCAGGCCGTCCTCCGCCGCGACGGAGGAGAGGAACACGATCGAACCGCCGGATTCCTTCAACGCCGGGTAAGCCGCACGGGCGAGCACGAACTGCGCGACGAGGTTGGCGTCCACATCGGACCGGAACGCGTCGAGCGGGAATGTGCTCGCGCGGTGGACGGTGTCGACGATCCCGGCGGCGCCGATCACGGCGTCGAGCCCGCCGAGCCGTTCGACGGCTTCGGTGACGGCTCGCGCGGCGGCCGCTTCGTCGGTGAGGTCGGCGACGAGGTGTTCAGGTCCGGCTGGGTCTGCGGCAACGCGGTCGATCCCGACCACCCGGGCGTCGACCTGCGTCAACGCGGCGACGAGCGCCCGGCCAAGCCCACCGCCGGCGCCTGTGACCACCACCCGGCTGCCCGGGCGCGGCAGCGGCGACCAGTCGTGTTCGGTCATGAGATCCTTGTCCCGTGTCGATCGATTGATCGACACCCAGATCTACCAGGCTAGGTTCGCCTCGTCAACGTGCCGATCGTACGATCAGCCCACGTTCACACCCCGCCTCGTCGCCGGAAGGAGGGCCGTGGCCAGGAAGAAGTCGCTTGACGAGGGGCCCGATCTCCGGGTCCTGATCCTCGAACGCGCGAGTGAGCTGTTTCACGAGCGCGGCTACAGCGCCACGTCGATCCGCGACCTGGCCGACGCGGTGGGCATCTCGTCCTCGACGATGTACCACCACTTCACGAACAAGCAGGAAGTGCTGCACGCGATCGTCTCGCGGTTCATGACCGACTTCGTCGACGCGACTGTGCCCGTGCTGCGCGACGAGTCCCTTTCGCCCGGCGAACGCGTTCGGCGGGTCGTGCGCCTGCACCTCGAGCTGAGCGACGACCGGCGCCCGGAGCTGCTGGTCGGCAACCCCATCCGGTACGCGCTCGACCCCGCCCAGCAGGCCGAGGGGATCAAGCTGCAAACCGCGTACCACGACGCGTTCCGCGATGTCCTCGCCGAAGGCGTCGCGGCCGGCGAGTTCCGGATCGCCGACGTCACCGTGACCACGATGGCCGTGCTCGACATGCTCAACGGCGTGCGCGAGTGGTTCGTCCCGTCCGGCCGCCTGACGCGCGACGCGATCGTGGCGCAGTACACCGCGCTGGTGGAGCGGCTGATCGGACAGTGAAAAAGCCCCGGCCGAAGTTCGGCCGGGGCTGTTCGAGTCGTGGAGTTACTTCGTGGTCGCTTCGGCGGCGCTCAGGATGATGTCGGTGACCTTGTCGGGCCGCGAAACCAGCACGGCGTGCGAAGCACCCGGCACGACGACGGTGTGGGCGTGGGCGCGCTCGGCCATCCACTTCTGCGCGGCCGGCGGGATGTTCTTGTCACCGGTCGGGATCAGGTCCCACACCGGGATGTTCTTCCACGAGGGCGCACCCGACGGCTCGCTCAGCGCGGACGCGGCGACCGGGCGCTGACCGGCGGCCATCTGGCGGGCCTGCGACAGCGGGACGTCGGCCGCGAACTGCTTCGGGAAGAGGTCCTGCTTCACGTAGAGGTCGGTCTCACCGCCGGGGAGGGTGACCTGCTGCAGGGTGTCGCCGAGCGTGCTGCCCGGGAACTTGTTGGTCAGGTCGAGCGCGGACTCGCCCTGGTCCGGGATGAAGCCCGCGATGTAGACGAGCGCCTGCACCTTGGGGTCGTTCAGCGCGGCGCTGGTGATCACCGAGCCGCCGTAGGAGTGGCCGACCAGCACGACCGGTCCGTCGACGCTGTCGACCAGGGCCTTGATGTAGGCACCGTCGGACGCGACCCCGCGCAGCGGGTTGGCGGCGGCGATCACCTTGTAGCCGCGCTGCTCGAGCCGTGTGACCTCGCCGTTCCAGCTCGACGTGTCCGCGAACGCCCCGTGCACCAGCACGATGGTCGGCTTCGCCTTCGCCGGCGCGTGGTGGTCGGCCTGCTGCGGCGCCGCCGAAGACGGCACCGCGACGAACACGGCGGCCGCAGCCAACGCGGCGGTCGCGGCGGCGATCCGGGCCAGGCGAGTACGTGTGCGCATCTCTTGCTCCTCGTGAAGTTCGGGCTTCGCTTGAAATGAACAGTACAACTAAATTGTGTGCAATCAAGTTGTGCATAGTGCGTGAAAGATCATCGTAAGATCTGGAATACCGAAGCCCCAGGCCGACGACGGGCTCCGCCCACAGATCTGGACGGGCGAGACGAGCCCGACACGTGGTCTGATCGTGGGAGCATCGGGACACTTCGACTAAAGTTGCCGCTCCGTCGAGGTCACAGGCTCGTCCAACCACGGGGTGCGTCATGACCACCACGTCCACGTCCGCAGCAGCCGGACGCGTCGAAGCCGCCAGACCACGCCGCCGTGCTCTGGTCCTCACCGGACTCGGCCTGCTCGTGCTGTTCCTCGCCGGCGCCTGGTCGGCGTGGTTCTTCACCATCGACGACGCGTTCATCAGCTTCCGCTACGCCGCCAACCTCGCCGCCGGCCACGGGCCGGTGTGGAACGTGACCGGCCCGCGCGTCGAGGGCTTCACCGACTTCTCCTGGGTGCTGTGGTCGGGGCTCGGCTCGTGGCTGGGGCTCGCGCTGCCGCTGTTCGCGAAGGTGACGTCGCTGGTCTTCGGCGTGCTCACACTGCTGATGCTGGTGACGACCGGCCACCGCCGGGGCGGCCTCGCCGGCGCTCTGGTGGCAGGCGGCGCGTACGTGGTCTTCCTGCCGACCTACTTCCACATCACGAGCGGCCTTGAGACCGCCGTGTTCGCAGCTGTACTCCTGCGCGCGGTGGTGCTGGGACTGCGGGTCCTCGACGGCGAGCGGGTGCACCCGTGGGAACCGCCGTTGCTGTTGCTGGTGCTCGGGACACTGCGGCCGGACGGTGTGCTCGCCGTCCTGCCGACCGTGGCCGTCTGGCTGTGGACGACGCGGCGCAGCCGGGCGACGTGGTGGTGGACGGCGGGCGCGGCCGTGGCCGGCGCCGGGTATTTCGTGTGGCGCTGGCAGTACTACGGGCAGCTGCTGCCCAACACGTTCTACGTCAAGTTCGGCGACCTCTCGTCCGGCCGGCTGTGGACGGAGCACACGTTCTGGCTCCTGCTGCCCCTGCTCGTGCTGACGCTGTCACTGCTGCTACGCCGCGACACCCGCGCAGCCGGCGGACTGCTGGTGGCCACCGTGGTGCTGACCTACGTGACCTACGCCGTGTCCGGGCCGACGATGGACTACCTCGACCGCTTCGCCGACCACGGCGTGCCCGTGCTCTGCCTCGGCGCAGGCCTCGGCGCGGCCGCGCTCGGCGGGCGGTGGCTGACGGCGCTGACCGGGGTCGTCGCGGTCGGCTGGTCGGCCGTGGCCGGCGCGACCGCGCCCGACCTGGGCATGATCGCGAACTACGGGCCTGACCTGCAGCGCGCACACGTCGCGATCGGCAAGGGCCTCGGTGCGGCCGACGTGCCGGCCGAGGCGCGCACGCTGGCCGTGGCCGACGCCGGCGCCATCCCCTACTACAGCGGCTGGCAGGCCATCGACTACCTCGGCCTCAACGACGCGCAGATCTCCCGCGGCGCCGATCCGACCGAGGTCATCCTGAAGGCGCACCCGACCGTCTTGATCATCACGTCGGGCTCACCGCAGATCGCCGAGTCCCGCTACGGGGTGCGCAACCGCGAGGTCACTGCCGGATACCAGGAAGTCGCCGTCGTGCGGATGCGGGCCGACTACTTCCAGACCGTGTGGGTGCTGCCCGAGTGGGCGGGCACGGTGCGCGACCACGTGAACGCGGCGGTCGCCGAGGCCGCGCCGGCGAACGACCCCGGGCGGTACGAGCTCACCGTCGACCGGTGGCTTGACCGGCTCCGGAGCCAGTTGCCCGGCTAGGTCCACAAAGGACTCAGCCGAGCCGGGCCTCGAACCCCGAGGCCGCCGACACCGACGGCACCAGCGCGTGGCGCACGGCCAGCGCGGCGGCCTCCAGGCGCGAGTGCACGCCGAGCTTCACCAACACGCCCTGCACGTGGCTGCGCACCGTCGCCGTGGACACGCCGAGGCGGCGGGCCATGGTCTCGGTCGTGTCGCCGTCGATGAGCATCGCGAGGCACTGGCGTTCGCGGCTGGTGAGGAAGCGTTCGCGCAGGTCGATCTCGCGGGAGCGGTCCGCGGCGGGCGCCGAGGTGCGCACGGGGACGTCGACGAGGGTTTCGCCGGCGATCACGCGGTCGATGGCGTTGATGAGGTGCTCCACGCCGCACGTCTTGTGCACGTAGCCGGCCGCACCGGAGCGCAGGGCGTCGGCGACCGCGCCGTTGCCGGGGCTGGCCGTGAGCATGATGACCCTGGTGCCCGGGCTCGCCGCGAGCGTCGCCGCGACGCCGTCTTCCACGGGGCCGGCGCCGAAATTGCGGTCGAGCAGGCAGACGTCCGGGCGCGTCTCGCGCACGGTCGCCACCACTTCCGCGAGCGTGCGGGCGGTGCCCACCACCCGCAATCCGTGCCGCTCCAGCAACCCGGCCAGCGCTTCGAGAAAAACCTTGTGGTCGTCACCCAGGACGATGCTCGTCATTCGTGCTCCCCTTCACTCAGGCGGCTGGGGAAGACGATCCGCACGCAAGTGCCCTCCGGTTCACCCGGTCCGACCAGGGCCTGCGCACCCGTCGCCTCGGCGAGGTGCGCGACCGTGACCAGGCCGAGCGACGCCGTTCCCGGCGGAATGCGCCCGAACCCGGGCCCGTCGTCCGTGATCGACACGGTGACCGGCGAGTTCGCCGTGAGCTCCACGCGTACGTGACCGTCGGGCCCCGCGGCACGCACCGCGTTGCCCAGCACGTTGGCGAGGATCCGCCACAGCACCGTGCCGTCCGCGTGGACGGCAGCGGCCGCTCCGTCCACGAGCACCACCGAAGGTTCGCTGACCCGATCGGCCAGCTTCACCAGCTGCGCCAGCATCGGCCGCAGCGGCACGATCTCCTCGTGCGTCTCGGCTGCCAGCGCGTGGGAGACCAGCGTGCGCAACCGCGAAACCTGCTCACCGATCAGCTCCACGCCGGCCACGTCCTTCAGCTCCGACTCGACCAGGAAGGCCAACGTCGTGATCTCGTGGCCGAGATCGTGCAACACTCCCCACAGAGCCTGAACGGTGCGATCCTCGCTGCGGCGCCCGGTGGCCGCCCGGCGTTCCGGCACGGTTTCCATGGCTTTTTCCCTCGCCTTTACCTTTCCCCGACCGAAGGGAGTCGTCCGCGATCTTGGGGACGTTACTCACGCATAACCCGGGCGTCGGCGAATAGGCGGGAATCAGCTGTCGTGCGTGACACCGCTCGTGGTGACGATGATCTTCCAGGGACCCGGCGGCACAGCCGAGTCGTCGACGAACTGCCAGTCGATCCGATCGTTGTCCCCGTTGAGCTCCGCGAATCCGAGGCATCCGTTCAACGCAGGTGAGACGTCCATCCCGGCGCCGTTGAAACGATCATTCGCCGGCCTGGCGTCGGCCGTACCGAACACGTACTCGGCGTCGTCGTACTGGCCCGGACCAGCGTCCTGGATCTGGCCGTAGCAGATCTTGCCGTCGCGGCGGATGCGTACCCAGCGATTTTTCAAGAGGCTGAAGCTGCGGTCGGAAACCTGCGCGGAATAGCGTTCGTCAGATGCCCACGGAACCACGGCCGCGCGTTGGCGATTTGCCACCTCGTCTCCCACATCGTCATAAGGAACATCGAGGTAGAACGGGTTTTCCCGCGGCGTCATGCGCGTGGGAAAGAATCCGTTCGCCGCCGTTCGTGGTTCGGTGTCGCAGTTCCCGGCGGTGACCACGCCGTCGCAGCCGCCGTAGTGGTCGAGCCACCGGTCGTCGTACGCGGACTCGACCTGGCTGCCGTCCGCGGCGTTCGGGTCGAAGATCTCGCCGACCCAGAACGTCGTCGCCACGATGTTGGTGTGCCAGGGGTAGGACGAGGGTGCCGACGGCGGGACGACGGGCGCGGCCGAGGGCGGGTCCGCCGGCGCGCCCGCCCCAGGGGAGTGGACGGGCGCGCCGGTGCAGGACGCGGTGGTCAGTACGGCCGCCAGACCCCACACCGCGTATCTGACCCGGGTCGCTGCCCGGCGGCGAGCGCCGGGCAGCGACGGGGAACGGGCGTCAGTCACCGGGCTCCACGGGAGCGATGACCTGCCCAGGACGCGTTGCCGGGATGAGCGGCTTCGCGTTGCGGCCGAACGAGCCGGCCTTGGAGGAGTTGCGGCTCGTCACGCTGAACCGCTGCGGACCCGTGGTGGACGCCTTGATGGCAGCCGCCGCGGCAGCACCGGCACCCGCGGCGAACGAGTAGTCGTCCGTCGTCACCGAGCCGTTGGCGATGAGCCCGAGGCCGAAGCTCAGTCCGGTCGCGCCCGCGGGTGCTGCCGGAGTCGTGAACGTGGCCTGGGTCCAGTTCGGCGCCGCCGCGAGCCACGGGCCGGACGTCCAGTACGCCCAGAAGCCCTGCGTGTTGCGGTAGTACAGCGAGAACTGCGTGATCGCTGTCGACTTGTACCAGACGCCGATCGTGTAGGTCTTGCCCGCGGCGATCGTCGGGGTACAGGCCCCGAGGTCGAACGTCGGCAAAAGCTTCGCGTCACCGTCGGTGTAACTGGCGACGTCGAGCTTCTGCGCGTACGTGCCCGTGTGCTTGTCCGTGGTTCTCGTCCACGTCGGCGTGTTGCCGCCGTAGCCGCCCGGCATGTAGCAGTCGGGGAACCCGGTGCCGCTGGTCGAGGTTTCGAGCGAGGTGTTCACCAGGCCGGTGTTCGCCGACGCCGGCGCTGTCACGACCGCCTTCGTCGCGCCGCCGATGGCCTGCTGCATCGTCTTCACCGTCGTGCCCACGCTCTTGCGCCCGTTCAGCCACGAGAGGAACTGGTCGAGCCGCGAAGTGGAGATCGACAGCTCGTCGCACCCGGTGCCGTCACAGACGTGGTGGAAGGTGAAGGTGAGCAGACCGCCGTTGCGCTCGGCCGCGGTCACCGCGCTCTGCATCTGGGCCAGGGTCCAGGTGTTGTCGTCCTCGTCGAGCGCCTTGATCTCGTACGCGTCGGCGGGCTTGGTCGTCTCGGCCGCCGGACAGCCGGCGCACCCGTGTGCCGAAGCCAGGTCACCGAGACCGCGGGCGCTGTTGAAGCCGCACGCCTTCACGTTGTTCTTGACGGAGGTGTTCAACGCGGCGTACGGGTACGCGAAGCTCGTGACGGCGAAGCCCATCGCGGCCAGTGAAGCCCGGCCGTTGCAGATCTGGCGCTTCGCCTCGTCAGCGGGCACCGTGGTGAGGTCGGGGTGCGTCACCGTGTGACCACCGATCTCGTGGCCGGCGTTCTTGATCGTCTGCAGGTTCGCCTGCGTCAGGTAGTTGGGCGCGCCGACCGAACCGCTGATGATGTAGAACGTGCCCTTCATGTTGTACTTCTGCAGGATCGGCAGCGCGCTCATCTGATCCGCGTTGCCGTCGTCGAAGGTGAGGACGACGCCGAGCGGCCGCGCCAACGACGCACCCGCTGTGGAACCGCCCACCACCAACGCGGGCAGCACGCACAGCAGCGCGGCCGCGCAGACCGCGAGCCGCGCGCGTGCCCGCCGGAAATCGAATCCCTTGCGGGCCTTGCGGTGTTTCCGCGTTCTTCTTTCCATGGGTGGCCACCAAAATGATCGGGGATACCTCCGCTGACCGTATTGTCAACCCCCGGCACCCGGATCCCCATAAGGGACGAGGCGGCCTACCGCAGATGCCGGATCTCCGTCATCTGTATGAGCCGTCTTTCGCACAGCTGACTGAGGACAACCGGTTTCGGTGCCTGTTTGCTTTGCGGCGTGGACATCACCCGCCTGTTCCTGATCGAGGACCACCGCATGGTGGCCGACGTGCTGACGTCGAGCCTCGCCGCGGTGCCCTGGATCAGGGTGGTCGGCACGCGCGCCACCTCCGATCCGACGCTGCGCTCCGCGCTCACCGCACAGCAGCCGGACGTGGTGACCGTGGAGCTGGAGTCACTCACCGACGTACGTGAGCGGATCCGAACCTGGCACGACGCGGCGCCGAGGGCCCGCTTCGTCGCCCTCACCGCGAGCCGGGACCGAGATCTCGCGGTGTGCGCTGCCCACGCGGGGATCGACACCTGGATCCCCAAGGAAAGCTCGCTCGACGACCTGCTGGACCGCGTCCGCGGCGCTCGCGCCGGGCACGCGTGGTACCCGCCGGAGCTGCTGGCCGTGCTGTTCGACCGGCTGCGCCGCGACGGCGCCACTCCGCACCGGCCGGCTTCGAGCCCTCTCGACGTGCTGAGCGAGCGTGAACGCGAAGTGCTGGTGGCGATGGTCGACGGCGACCGCAGCGACCAGATCGCGGCTCGGCTCCAGCTTTCCCGCAACACCGTGCGCACCCACACCCGCAACCTGTTCCGCAAACTGAAAGTCCACAGCGGACTGGAAGTCGTCAAGATCGCCCGAGCTGCCGGCATCGAGCCCCACGGCGAGGCGCCGTTATGGAAAGGGGAAACCCCTTGACACTCATGGCCGAATCACCCCTCAGCGAGACCGAAGGCCTCATCTCCGTCGCCATCGTCGGCATGGGCTACGTGGGTCTGCCGACCGCGCTGGGCCTGCACGCCGACGGCGCGCGGGTGCTGGGTCTCGACACGAGCGCCGAGCGGCGCGAGTCGATCCTGGCCGGTGAGCCCGACCTGGTCGAGGCCGACCTCGCGCGCCTCGACCTGGCCCGGCGCGACAACCGACTCGACCTCACCGGCGACCCCGCGCGGCTCGCCGAGGCCGACGCGGTGATCATCTGCGTCCCGACGCCGCTGGACCGTTACCTGACACCGGATCTGGGCCCGCTGCGGTCGGCGTGCCGGTCGGTGGTCGAGCACGCGCGCCCGGGCCAGACGCTCATCCTCACCTCCACCAGCTACGTCGGGACCACCCGCGAGATGCTCGCGGAACCGTTGCGGAACCGGGGTCTCGTGATCGGCGAGGACGTGTTCGTGGCGTTCAGCCCCGAGCGCATCGACCCCGGTGTCGCCGAGCACACGCAGCAGAGCACGCCGCGCGTCGTCGGGGGCTGCACGCCGGCGTGCACCGACCACGCCCGGCGCGTGCTGGAAAAGCTCACTCCGCTCCTGCACGAAGTCTCCTCGGCCGAAGCGGCGGAGCTGACGAAGCTCTACGAGAACTCGTTCCGCGCGGTGAACATCGCACTGGCCAACGAGTTCGCCGGCATCTGCTCGACGCTGGAGCTCGACCCGATCGAGGTGACGCGCGCGGCCGCCACGAAACCGTACGGGTTCATGAGCTTCTACCCCGGCCCCGGCGTCGGCGGGCACTGCATCCCCTGCGACCCGCACTACCTGCTGTGGCAGCTGCGCGAGGCCCACGGGTCCGCGCCGTTGATCAGCCAGGCCATGACCTCGATCGCGCACCGGCCCGGCCAGGTCGCCGACCGCGTCACGGCCACGTTGTCGGCCGCCGGACGCGGCGTCGCGGGCGCTCGGATCGTGGTGGTGGGCGTGACGTACAAGCCGGGTGTGCGCGACCTGCGCGAGTCGTCGGCGCTGGAGATCATCGAGCGGCTCGCGGCCGGCGGGGCGAAGGTCGAGTACCACGATCCGCTCGTGCCGGAGCTGAAGCTGGGCGGGCGCTCGTTCCAGAGCAACCCCGACCCGCACGGCACGGACTTCGACCTCGTGCTGATCCACACCGTCCACCCCGGACAGTCCTACGACTGGATCGAACACTGCCCCTTGGTACTCGACGCCACGTACACGTTCGACGCGGCCACCCACCGCGAACTGGTCTGAATCTCTTGTCTACCGAAAGGGCGTATCCCATGCGGTGCTTGGTGACCGGCGGGGCCGGTTTCATCGGTTCCCACCTGACCGAGCGGCTGCTCGGCGAGAACCGCGAGGTGGTGGTGCTGGACGACTTCAGCACCGGCACCGAGCAGAACCTCGCGGCCGTCGCCGGCGACCCGAGGCTGCGGATCGTCCGGGGGTCCGTGTGTGATCCGGCCGCCGTCGAGTCGTGCATGGAGGGGGTCGCGCAGATCTACCACCTGGCCGCGGCCGTCGGCGTGTTCACGATCATGCAGAAGACCCTCGACAGCCTGCGCACCAACCTGCTGGGCACCGAGGTCGTGCTCGACGCGGCGCTGCGCCACGACGCGCGCATCCTCGTCACGTCGACCAGTGAGGTGTACGGCAAGAACACCTCGATCGGGCTCAAGGAGGACGACGACCGCGTGGTGGGGTCGCCGTTGAAGAACCGGTGGTCCTACGCCGAGGCGAAGGCGCTCGACGAGACGTTCACCTCCCTGTACGGCAGCGAGCTCGGCGTGCGGACGGTGCTGGTGCGGCTGTTCAACACCGTCGGCCCCCGGCAGCGCGGCCGCTACGGCATGGTGGTGCCGCGGTTCGTGGACCAGGCGCTGACCGGGCAGCCGTTGACGGTGTTCGGCACGGGCCGGCAGACGCGGTGCTTCTGCCACGTGCTCGACGTGGTGCCCGCGCTCGTGGCGCTGCTCGACGACGAGTCGGCGCACGGCACCGTCTACAACCTCGGCAGCCCCGAGCAGGTGAGCATCGAGGAGCTGGCGGAGCTGGTGATCGCGGCGACCGGGTCCGACAGCTCGATCGTGCGGGTTCCGTACCAGGAGGCGTACGGCGAGGGGTACGAGGACATGCAGCGGCGGGTGCCGAACTGCGCGCGGGCGGCGCAGCAGGTCGGGTTCCGCGCCGTGCACAGCCTGCGGGAGACCATCGACGCCGTCATCGAGGACCGGCGGACGCAGCTGCGGACCGCCGTCGCCGGTTGATGAGGCACCGACCCGGCCGGTCGCGGCACCGCGTCCGGATCGCCGTGCTTCTCGTCTGTGAGCTGCTGGTGCTGACGTTGCTGCGGGACGGAGGAGCGCGCGCGGCCGTGCAGCCGCTCACGATCGCGTCGGTCCCCTACTGGAACCTGGCCGGGGGGACCTCGACGGTGCAGGCGCACGAGTCGCAGGTCTCCGAGGCGTCGCCGTGGCTCTACGGCCTCGACGCCCAGGGCCGGCTCGTCGAGCAGTCGCGGCGCACGGAGGATCTCGCGCGGCTGCGGGCCACGGGCGTGGAGATCACGCCGACGATCGCGAACGTCACCGAGGGGCGCTGGCACCCGCAGATCGTGCAGGCGATCATCCACGATCCCGCGGCGACCGCGCGGCACATCTCGGACATCGTGGGGCTGGTCGTGCAGGGTGATTTCTCGGGCGTGGACATCGACTACGAGGAGCTGCGCGCGACCGACCGCGCCGCGTTCACAGCGTTCGTCGCGCGGCTGGCAGATGCGTTGCACGCCAACGGGAAACGCCTGTCGGTGGACGTGTTCGCGAAGACGACCGACGCCGGCTACGACGAACGCAATCGGGCGCAGGACTACGCCGCGCTGGGCCGCGCGGCCGACCAGGTGCGGTTGATGGCGTACGACTACCACTGGCAGACGTCCGCGCCGGGCCCGATCGCGCCCGAGGGCTGGGTCCGTGACGTGCTGACGTATGCGGCGTCGCAGATCCCGCGCTCGAAGATCGTGCTGGGCGTGCCGATGTACGGCTACGACTGGGTGGGCCACAACGCCGTGCCGGTCACGTGGGTGCAGGCCTACGGGCGGTCGAGGGAGTTCGGCGTGCCCGTCGAGTGGGACGGGTTCAGCGAATCGCCTCACTTCTCCTACACCGACGCGACTGGGCAGCGCCACGAAGTGTGGTTCGAGAACGCGTACAGCGCGTCGATCAAGTTCACGCAGGCCCGGCAATTCGGGATCGGCGGGGTGTACCTCTGGCTCTTCGGCACGGAGGACGACCTCGTCTGGTCGAAACTCGACACCTACTGGACTCCGGCGGAGGCACGATGATCCCCCTGTGGCTGCTGGCAATTTTCGTCTTCGGGGTGAACTTCACCCTGTGGGGCACCGCCGGTCTGGCGCGCGCGCTCGAAGACCGCGTGCGGCCACCACAGCCGCCCCGGCCGTCGCCGATGCCGCGCTCGCGGCCCGCCCGCGTGCACCGCTCGCGCGTCGCCGTGCTCATGGCCGCGCACAACGAGGAGGTGGTGATCGGCGAGTCACTGGCCGCCATCACCCGCCTCGTGCCGGCGTCGAACGTCCACGTCGTGTCCGACGGCTCCACCGACCGCACTGTTGAGCTCGCCCTCGCGTGCGGCGTGAACGTCACCGAGACGCCCACCAACGTCGGCAAAGCCGGCGCCCTGGAGGAAGGCGTACGCCACTTCTCCCTCGCCACCCGCTACGACGCCGTCCTCCTCCTCGACGCCGACACCCGCCTCGACCCGGACTACTTCGACGCCGCCCTCCCGCAGTTCGACGACCCCGACGTGGTCGCCGTCGCCGGCTGCGCCGCCACCGACTGGTCCGCTTCTCGCCGCGGTTTTCTGGCGTTCCTGTTCACCGCCCACCGCGCCCGCATCTACGCGCTGCTGCAACGCCTCCTCAAGTTCGGCCAGACCTGGCACCGCACCAACGCGACCCTCATCGTCCCCGGCTTCGCCAGCCTGTACCGCGCGGAAGCGTTGCCGCACATCGACATCAACCCCCCGGGCCTGGTGATCGAGGACTTCAACATGACGTTCGAGGTCTACCGCAAACGCCTCGGCAAGGTCGGCTTCTCACTGAAGGCCATCGCCGTCACCCAGGACCCGGACGCCTTCCGCGACTACGTCCGCCAGACGCGCCGCTGGGCCCTCGGGTTCTGGCAAAGCGTCCGCCGCTTCCGCCCGCACGCCGACCTGTTCAGCTTCATGCTGGGGCTATACGTGCTGGAACTGGTGCTCGCCAGCCTCTTCATGGCCTTGCTGCCACTGGCGGTCGTCCTCCTGCTCCTGGCCCTCATCCCCGGCTTCCTGTCCGTCCCCATCGCCGGCGACGTCACCCTGGCGATCGGCCACTACGTCAACCTCCCGACCATCGCCTTCGGCATCCTCGTCCCTGACCTCCTCCTCACCCTCGCCGTCGTGCTCACCGAACGTCGCGCCCGCTACCTCCTCATGGCGCCCCTCTACCTCCCCCTCCGCTGCCTCGACGCCTGCGTCGCCCTCTGGACCCTCCCCCAAGCCTGGCGCGACGGCTCCGGCCGCTGGCAAAGCCCCACCCGCCGCAGCACGGACATCCCCGCCACTCCAGACCTGGCGACAATCGGCGCCAGCTCTGGTATTGGTTCCGGCGCTGGTGTCGGTTCCGGCGCTGGTGCGGGTTCAGGCTTGGCTGCTGTCAGTGCCGGCATGCCAGCGGGCACGAGTTTGGCCGCGGGGCCAGGCCAGGGCACGGGTACCGGCTCGGCCGCAAACCCCGGTCCGTCTGCGGGCACCAGCCATGGTTCGAGTGGCAGCACTCGCCTTCTCCCATCGCCGTTCCCCCGCGGCATCCCTACCCACAACGGCTCCAGTCCGACACTCCCCTCCCACACGAACGGCTCCAGCCCCACAATTCCCTCCCACACCAACGGCTCCAGCCGAACCCTCCCGTCACTACCTCCAACCACCCCCAGCCCATCCCCCACGTCCGACACCGAACCGGACTGGCCACCCGAGTGGCCCCCGGACTGGCCGCCCGACCCCTACACACGCGAAAAGGTCGGCTGACCCCTCCACCACCGGAGCGCCCCTCTGCCGGCCCACTCTCCGCGTACCGATCACGGATCTCCCACCTCACGCCGGCGCCGCCTGGCCACCCACCGAGCGGCGCCGGCACGGCAGCCGGACCTGCGCATCCGCTTGCGACCAAGCAGCGCCTCATGCGACGCGGCACCAGACCGACCCACCGCACCGCATGCGATCGCGGGTCTGCCCGCGGGCCGTCCAGCCACTTTTGCCCGGCGGCCAAGCGGTTCCGCCGCCGAAACACGCCCGTGCCCGCAGCGGGGCAACGCCGCTACTCCACCTCGGCGAACAGGTCGTTGGTCAAGTCCGCCCGACCGCGCAGCAACGCCACCGCCGAACGAGGCCTGCGGTCGCGGTGGGCCGGTGCCGCTACTCCCCTTTCGGCAAGCAGCTCGTCCAGCCAAGGCTGCCTGGCCACCACGCGATCCACCACCGAACCAATCCCGCTACCGGAGCGCGGTGTGGCGCCGCTACTCCACGTCCGCGAGCAGCTCCTCCAGCCGCGCGGTGTCCGTGGCGCCGGCGGGGCGGTTCGGGTCGGGCAGCAACGCCGTCAGGGCCCAGGCGCGGCCGCGGGCCCACGTCGCGTCGTCCACGGCGAGCTTGGTCCGGAAGACCGTGCGGGACGGGCCGTCGAGCAGGGTCCACGCCGCGATGAGGTCGGCGGCCGGGTCGCCGATGGCGAGGGTGCCGAAGTCGATGACCGCGGTGAGGCGGCCGTCGCGGGCGAGGAGGTTGGCGGGCGCGGGGTCGCCGTGCACCCACACCGTCGGACGGTCCCAGGCGGGCACCGCGAGCGCCGCGTCGAACAGTGCCGTCGCGGCCACCGTGTCGATACGGCCCTCCAGCGCGGCGAGCCACGGGCGCACCCGCGACTCCACCACGGCCGAGTCGCGCTCGTCGCCCATGCCGACCCCGCGGAAGCCGTTGCTCCACTCCGGCGGCGGACCGCCGGCGGTGTCGATCGCCTGCAACGCAAGGAAGAACTCCGCGAGGTCCGCAGCCGCCGTACCGAGGTCCGCGAGCTGCCCCGGGTCGGGACGCCGCCCGTCGAGCCACCGGTAGACCGACCACGGGAACGGATACTCCGCAGTCGCCTCCCCCTGCGCCAACGGCACCGGAACCGTCAACGGCAGGCGCGGCCCGAGTCGCGGCAGCCACCGCTGCTCACGCTCCACCTGTCCCTCCCACCGCGCGAACCGCGGCAGCCGCACGGACATCGTGTCGCCCAGCCGGTAGGTGGCGTTGTCCACTCCCGGCGACGGCACCGGCACGACCGGAAGCTCCGCCCACTGCGGAAATTGCCCGGCGACCAGCCGCCGCACCACTTCCACCGTGATCGTCACTTCATCGGACGACATGTCCCCTGCGGTCAACAGGCCTCCCCGGGTCGATGGCTCAGATCCAAACCACCGGCCCACCCGCTGTCCACCGAATTCCGATCACCCCCTCTCCACCAGGAATCACTCCGTCACGCGCTCTTCGCCAGGGCCAGCTTCTGCGCGGCATTGACCAACGGCACCAACCGCGTCCCGAAGTTCCGCACCGCCATCCCCGCCCGCGTGGCGGGAATAAGCATCGCGGCCGCGACAGGAACGTTGCGCTGCCTCGGATTCACCAACTTCCGGTGCGTCGCCTCATAACGCCGGAACGCCGCCACCGGATCGTCCGGACTCGCCGCCAGCTCGGTGGCCAGCGTGTGCGCGCCGGCCATCGCCAGCGTCGACCCGTCACCGAACAGCGAGACACACGACGCCGCATCACCCGCCAGCACCACTCGGCCCGAGGACCAGCTCGGCAACCGCACGCGCGAAACCGAATCGAGGTACAGGTCGCCGGCAGCGTGCACCTGGTCGAGCAGCTCCGGCACCCGCCACCCCGCTTCGGCGTACGCGGTCTCCAGCAACCGCTTGTGCTGCTCCGTGTCGCGGTAGTCGAAGCCCGGCACCGCCGCGTGGCGGAACATGAACGCCACGATCCCGCGCTCCCGCGACGGGTGCACCGCCACCGCACGGCCCGGCGAGTTGTACATGACGATCTCGCTCCGGTGGGGCACCGGCTCGTCGAGCGGCATGGTCGCGACGTACACCCCCATGTGCTCCACGAACTCCGACTCGGGGCCGAAGGCCAGCCGGCGCACGCCGGAGTGCAGCCCGTCCGTGCCCACCACGAGGTCGAACCGCCGCGGCGCGCCGTGTTCGAAGGTAACGTCCACCCCGCCCTCGTCCTGCTCGAGTCCGGTCACGGAGTCGTGGAACACGTATTCCGCGTCACCGATGCTTGCCTCGTACAGGATGCGCGCGAGGTCCGTGCGCGCCAGTTCGACGTCGGTGCCACCACCGTCGCCCATCGCCACGCGCCCGACAGTCTTCCCCCGATCGTTCACGAACCTCATGCCACGCACCGAGGTGGCCGCCTCCCGCAGCTGCTCGGTGAGCCCCATCTTCCGCGCGACCTCGGCGGCCGGCCCGCGGACGTCCACCGGGCTCCCGCTCGAACGCAGCCCCGCCGCGCGCTCCACCACGGTCGGCCGGTACCCCGCACGCGCCAGCCAGTAGGCAAGCGTGGGTCCGGCGACTCCCGCGCCGGAGATCAGCGCCGTCTTCGTGGTCATGATCCGTCATCCCCTCTCGCCGCGGTCCTCCTGACCGACGGTCAGGATCGACGGTACACGCCTGTCCACCGGTCAGGCAAGGAGGTAGATTCGACACCATGAACGAAGTCGTGCCGCCCGACACCCGCGCGCGCATCCTGCAGGTCGCGATGGACCTGTTCGCCTCGAACGGCTACCACGCGACCTCCGTGCGGGAGATCGCCGAACGGGTCGGCGTCACCAAAACCGCGGTCCTGTACCACTTCCCGGGCAAGGCCGAGATCATGGCCGCGATGGCCGAGCCGATGCTGGTCGACCTGGAAGCCACCGTCGGCGCGGCGGAGGCGCTGGACGCGAACCGGCAAGCGGCCCGCGAGGCGATCTTCGAAGGTCTGCTCGACGTCTGGCTACGGCACCGCGATCTGCTGCGGCTCAACCTGCGCGACCTGGGGCTGACCGCGTCCCAGTCGGTGTTCGACCGCTTCCGCGACAGCATGCTGCGCGCGAACAAGATCGTGGCCGGCCCGGACTCCGACCTCAACCTGGACATCCGCGCCTCGCAAGCCATCGCCATGCTGAGCGACCCGGTGGTCCTGTATGCCGACCGCCCGGCCGAGCAACTGCGCGCCGCCGTGCTCGACGGCGTCCACCGCCTGTTCGACGAACCCAGCCCCCACACCGGGCGCGGCAGGCCGACCGTGATGACCGGCAACCTGCTCGTGATGTGCCGCAAGCTGCACGACCAGGGGTTCTCGGCCGCCAAGATCGCCGATGAGCTGGGCGTTTCCCGGGCGACGGTGTACCGCCATCTCAAGGACTAGCTTTATTGAGACGCTTTATGATACTTTTGAGACATCAGCGACGCAGCGAAACTCAATGAACACGTCAACGAGTACAAGGCAGCACGGCACACGACGGCACCGGCACGACAGCTCCGAGACACGAGCACTGAAGTCATAGCGCGGAGAGAACCGCATCAGGAGGCGAATGAACGAAGCAGACCACCCACGCGGAGCGAGGCGTCAGCCCAGGACGGACCGGACCGTCTCCTCGTCGCGGGCGACGACTGTGGTGCCGTCGTCGGCCGTGATGATCGGGCGCTGGATGAGCGCCGGGTTCGTCGCCAGCGCCTCGATCCAGCGGGCACGGTCGGCGGGCGTGCGCGGCCACGACTTCAGGCCGAGCTCGGTCGCGACCTTCTCGCCGGTGCGCGTGATGTCCCACGGGTCGAGCCCGAGCCGGTCCAGCACGGCCTCGAGCTCGGCCGTGGTCGGCGGGTCCTCGAGGTACCGGCGCACGGTGTAGGTGGCGCCGGCCTCGTCGAGCAGCGACACGGCGGAGCGGCACTTCGAGCAACGCGGGTTGACCCAGATTTCCACGAGGGTCACCGTACGCGACCTACTTCGCGAACGCCTGCTGCTGGCACTGGTCGGCGAGCTTGTCGAGGTTGTCGTAGGTGTCGGACGAGCCGTCGTCGATCTGCCACGTGAGGCCGTCCGGGTCGACGCTGGTGTCCGGGGCCACGTGCACGTGGGCGCCCTTGGCGGTCATGCACTTGACCATGGCGTGGAACTCGTCGTTGAACTTCGGGTTGGTCCGCGGGGAAAGCTCTGGCGGCTGCAGCGGCAGCTTGCTCTTGCAGGCCGCCTCGGCCTTCTTCGACTGGGGGCTGTCGTCGTTCATGTCGAGGGCCGGCGGGCTGTTCGGGTCGCCGACCGGGCCGGCGTGCCGTCCGTCGAGGACGGCGTGGCCGTTGGTGCGGAGGCAGGAGTCGTAGGCGTCCCAGTAGGACTGTTTCTCCTCGGGCGAGCTGTCGAGGCGCAGCTGCGGGCGACCGGCGTCGGAGTCGGCCGTGGTGGCCGGCGACGAGGCGGGGGCACCCGCGGAGGCGCTGCCTGTGTCGAGCGTGGCGACCTGCGGGGCGGCGGGCGGGCCGGAGCAGGCGCTGAGCAGGACGAACGCGGCGCCGGCGACGAAGAAGGAGATGGATGAACGCACGTCGTGAGCGTGGCAGGAGGTTGTGAGGAAGCTATGACGATGGAGTCAGGAGGCCACTAGGACGAAGCCGCGAGGGTCAGCGCCCCACGGGTCGCGGCGGGTGCCACGGATCACCCGCCGGTGGAGGGGTGTTTCGGCGTACCGTTCAGCCATGGACATGCCTCTGGCCACCGACCGCCTCGTGATCCGGGATTGGTCGATCGACGACGCCGAAGCCGCGTTCCGCATCTACGGCACGGACGAGGTCACCCACTGGCTGACGCCCGCGATGGACCGCGTCACCGACGTCGCCGCGATGCGCTCGGTGCTGCAAGCGTGGCAGGAAGCCCAGCCGAACCTGGCCCCGCCGCGCGGCCGCTGGGCCGTGGAGCGCACGTCGGACGGCGCCGTCGTGGGCGGCCTCGGGATCCGGCTGTTGCCGCCGTTCCAAGAGGACCTGGAGCTGAGCTGGCAGCTGCACCCGGACGCCTGGGGCCAGGGCTACGCGACGGAGTCGGCGCGCGCGCTGATCGAGTGGGCGTTCACCCAGGACACCGAGGAACTCTTCGCCGTGGCGCGCCCCTCCAACACACGCGCCATCGCAACCGCCAAACGCCTCGGCATGCAGTGGGTCGGCGAAACCACGAAGTACTACGACCTGCGGCTGCAGGTGTACCGCATCCGCCACAGCGACATCATCTAACGGCGCGGCGCGGGCGCGCACGGCAGAGTGGCCACGCACCGGTGCGCCCGCACCCGCACCGAAGGAACGGCAGCGATCCCGCGCCAGCCCAGCGGCGCGGTAGAGCGCCCACCCGAAAGAGTGTCAACGCGCCGGTGCACCCACACCCGCGCCGAAGGGCGGCGGCGCTCGAGTCAGCGCAAACGGCGCGGCACGCCCAGCCGACAAAGCGGCAACGCGCTCGTACGCCCACGCCGAAAGGGCAGCAGCACTCTCAGGCCAGCGCAACAGCGCGGCACGCCCAGCTGACAAAGCGGCAACGCGCTCGTACGCCCACGCCGAAAGGGCAGCAGCACTCTCAGGCCAGCGCAACAGCGCGGCACGCCC